>CASEAJ010000076.1 GCA_949285425.1 uncultured Porphyromonadaceae bacterium | reverse complement strand
TTACGTTGACCCGTCAGAAGCCCAGATAAAACAAAAAAGCCAAGTATTTGATTGCTCAATACTCGGCTTTTTCTTTTGTACCCAGAGCCGGGATCGAACCGGCATGGAAGTGAATCCACTGGTGTTTGAGACCAGCGCGTCTACCAATTCCGCCATCTGGGCATTGCGGTTGCAAAAGTAGATGTTTTTTTTGAATCCGCAAATATTTTGGTGTAATTATTTCTTTTTTCTCGGATTTTTCATGAGAAAATCGTTTCGTTTGCCGCTGAACAGCTCGTACTGGCAGTACAGGCATTGCAAAGCTCCGTTCAGCAACTTGATTTTTTTAGATGGTTTCAGGCCGATGCGTTGCAGGCATTCTTCGTGCGAGGATATGACCCAGGCCGTGCTGCCGGCAAATTTGTGCTTCAGCATGCTGCCTATGTCTTCATACAGCTTGAACAGGTTGTTGCTGGTGATGCGTTCGCCGTAGGGAGGATTGGTCACGATGAGGCACTTGCCGGTGGGCGGGTTGAGCTTTTGCAGCGGCAGTATCTTGAGTTTGATGTATTTTGTGAGCCCGGCGGCACGTACGTTTTCTTCGGCAATTTTGATGGCACGGGGTGAAATGTCCGATCCGTATATCGTGTGCGTGAAGTCACGTTCGTATGAGTCGTCGTTGTACAGGATGTCGAACAGTTCCTCGTCGAAGTCGTTCCAGCGTTCGAAGGCGAACTCTTTGCGGTAGATGCCGGGCGGGATGTTGAGGGCAATCATGGCCGCCTCGATGAGGAGCGTGCCCGAACCGCACATGGGGTCCATGAAGTCGCACTGTCCGTCCCAACCGGCCATGAGCAGCATGCCTGCGGCAAGAGCCTCGTTGATGGGGGCTTCGGTCTGTTCGGTGCGATAGCCGCGCTTGTGAAGCGATTCGCCCGAGCTGTCGAGCGAGAGCGTACATTGCTGCTGGGCGATGTGTATGTTCAGGGTGAGCTGCGGATTGGCAACGCTGACTGTCGGCCGCCGGTCGTACCATTCGTTGAAATAGTCGGCAATGGCATCCTTGACCCGGTAGGTGACGTATTTGGAATGGCGGAACTGGTCGGAGTAGACGGTTGAGTCGATGGCGAAGGTGCTTTGGGGGGTGAGGTATAGTTCCCACTTCACCTTTTTCACTTCTTCGTACACTTCATCGGCGTTTGAGGCTTTGAAGGTCAGAATGGGTTTCAGTATGCGCGATGCCGTGCGGCAGTGCAGGTTGGCTTTGTAGAGCATGGCCTGGTCGCCGGAAAAGCTGACAGCCCGGCGTTGTATCTGCACATCGTTCGCTCCGAGAGCAATCAGTTCTTCGGCCAACACCTCTTCCAGACCCAAAAAGGTCTTTGCAATCATTTCAAATTTCATAATGTTGTCAAGCTTCAAGTTAAACATACCCGGTCAGGCTGGGTTGAATGGGTATGATGGGTTCGTTCTTTTTTAAATTATCAAATGAATTCTGTCTCTGTCCGTTGTTATTGTCACTGCATAGGTTTGTCACAGGTTTCCTCCGGCGGAATGCAGGGAGGTGGGATTGGGGTTTTGCCTCAACTTGGCTCCGGCGGGCACGTCCTTGTCTACCCAAATATTGCCTCCGATGATGGCTCCATCGCCTACGTGGATATTGCCCAACAGGGTGGAGTTGGCGTATATGATGACATTGTTGCCTATTTTCGGGTGCCGGTCGATGCCTTTGATGGGGTTGCCTGCTTCGTCGAGCGGGAAACTCTTGGCACCGAGTGTGACACCCTGATACAGTTTTACGTTGTTCCCTATGACAGCTGTTTCGCCTATTACGACACCGGTGCCGTGGTCAATGGTGAAATAGTTGCCTATGGTGGCGCCGGGATGGATGTCGATGCCGGTTTCCGAGTGGGCCATTTCGGCAATGATGCGCGGAATGAGCGGCACGTCAAGCTGCAGCAGGGCGTGTGCAATGCGGTAGTTGCTTATGGCACGTATGGCCGGATAGCAGAAGATGACCTCGCCGTAGCTTTTGGCGGCCGGGTCGCCGTTGTATGCGGCCACCACATCGGTTTGCAGCTGTTTCCTGATGTCGGGCAACTGTTCGATGAACGCCTGGGCCTTCTGTTGTGCAACCGTGTCCAGCTGTTCGCTGCATGACTGTGTGCCTTCAAAGCACAGCCCCGACTTGATTTGCTGGGCCAGCAGGCGTTGCAGCCGTTCTACCTGAATGCCTATGTGATAGATGAGGGTCTGTTCGTTGATGGCGGCTTCGCCGAAATAACCGGGGAAAAGCAGCGAGCGGGTTATCTGTACGATGTTGCCCAAAACTTCGACCGAAGGCATGGACACGCTGTTGCCCTGCTCGTGGCAGATGTTTTTCAGCTGCTCTATTTCGGAAAGTTGTTGAATGATGTGTTGCATAATGTTCTTTTGTATGTCAAAGCCGGTTCAACGGTTGTTCAGCCGGCGGTTGATGGCATGTATGGCGTTTTGAAACCGTGTTTCTCCTTGTCCGGAAATAATGGCGTAGGGAGTGCCCAGGGTTTCAATTTCGCGGCGGTACCAGTCGAAGAAGAAATCGCGGTCATCACCATGTTCGCGCACCGGGTCGTACTGCCAGGGCAGGTCGGGTGCACACAACAGGTACAAATCGAAAAAACGGCCGGCCAACCGTTCCGTTATAAAAAGGGGCACTTCGTGGTAGCAGTATTCAAACCACACCTTGGTGATGATGAGATCGGTGTCGAAGAACACGTGCCGGTTGTCCGGAAGGTCTTCATAAGCCTGTTCTTGCTCGATTTGCCGGCGGGCAATGGCCGAGACATCGTCCCGGGTATAGGGCCGGTTCAACTGGCTTACGTATTCCCGTGCATATTCAGCCTCCCACGGTGCGTGAAAGTGTAGGGCCAGTTGCCGGGCCAGTTCGGTTTTGCCGGTCGATTCCGGGCCTATGATCGCTGTTCTCATTTGCTATGTTTGTGGTGCCGGTCTGTCTGTAGCAAGGCGGCACGCAACTGTTTGCATTGCCTTTGCATAAGGTAAGCTGCATTCGGTAAAAAACATTCAAGTAAAACTTGATGCTTTTTACGCTCATTTGCATTACCTTTTCATAAGGTAAGCTGCATTCGGTAAAAACCATTCAAGTGAAACTTGATGCTTTTTACGCTCATTTGCATTACCTTTGCAACAAAAAGATGCGCAAATTTACGACAATTATTCTGCTTTCATGTTTTTTTTCGGTGGTTTGTGCACAAAATGCCGATATAAATCTGTTGAAAAGTATCAATGTGCATTCATCTCCGTTCATGCGGGGCTATTCCACGGTGTTCAGCAAGTCGGCTTATGCCACGGTGGTGGCCGTGCCGGTGGTCATGGGCACCGTAGCTTTCATTCAGGGTGATGATGCATTGCTTAAAAATACGATTTATGTCGGGGCCAGTCTGGCGGTGAATACGGCCTTGACCTTGGGAATGAAATATGCTGTGGGGCGTGAGCGTCCGTATGAACGTTATCCGGGCATGTTGGATGTGCCTTATCCGGAAAGTTCTCCCTCGTTTCCCTCCGGGCATACATCCATAGCCTTTGCCACCGCTACTGCGCTTACGCTGAAATATCCGAAATGGTATGTGGCGCTTCCTTCTTATTTTTGGGCGGCCTCCGTGGGCTATTCGCGCATGAACCTCGGCGTGCATTATCCGACCGATGTGCTTGCCGGGGCTTTGCTGGGAGCCGGAAGCGCCTACGTCACCTACCTGCTCAACGAGTGGTTCTGGCAGAAGCGGGAGAACAAGCGGATTATATGGTATTAATCGGATTTTTTTTGAACAGAAGTATTATTATATGAAAAGACTGTCATTGTTTTTCTTCGTGCTGTTGGCCGTGCAGATGGCCGGTGCGGCTCCGCTGGCTTTCAGCGATTCGACTGTGGTGAGTCTCATTACCTGCTCGCCAGGTCAAGAGGTCTATGCCCGATTCGGACATACGGCGGTACGTGTGAATGACCCGGTGAACCGGATTGACCTGGTGTTCAACTACGGCATTTTCGACTTCAGCACGAATAACTTTTACGTGAAATTCATAAAAGGAGAGACGGATTACAAGCTGGCGGCTTATGACTTTGTCTATTTCCTGCCGGAATATGAAGAGCGTGGTTCCTGGGTATGGGAGCAGCGGCTGAACCTGAACGGAGCGGAAAAGGCCCGTTTGATTGAGGCTTTGTTTTTGAATTATCGCCCTGAAAACCGGGTTTATCGCTATAATTTCGTGTTTGACAATTGTTCTACCCGCCCGCGCGACAAGCTGGAAGCGGCGCTGGATGGACGGATGGAGTATCGTGCGCAGTCGCAACCGCAACCGTTCCGCAGGTGGGTGGGCGAGTATGTAGGTACGCGCACGTGGCTCAAGTTCGGCATAGACATGATATTCGGCGACGAAGCCGACCGCCCAGCTACCCGGGCCGAAAGCATGTTCCTGCCCGAGGTGCTCATGCGCGAACTAGCACAGGCTGAAGTGGTGACCATGACCGACAGCGGAGAGGTGCGCCGTGCGGTTGCGCCAAGTTGCGTTCCGCTGGTGCAGGGTGGTGCCCAAATGTCGGCAGAGCCGTCCTGGTGGGTCCGGCCGTTTTCGGTACTTATGGTGCTGGCGTTGCTGGCGCTGGTGTTGTGCTTTGTCCACTTTTCTGCCGCTGTCCGGTTGTTCGACACGGTGTTGTTTGTGTTGGTTGCACTGATAGGTTGCATTGTCTTTTTCCTGGACCACATATCCTTGCACCCGCTTGTGGGTGACAATGTGAATATTTTCTGGTTGAACCCCTTGTTCCTGCTTTTGGCGGTTGGCGGCTGGTTCCGCTGTTTGGCAAAACCGGTTGCGGTGCTGGCCGCGGTGCTGTGTGTTTGTGTGGTCGTCATGTTTGTGGTGTATGCCCTGGGCATGCATTATTCCAATCCGGCATATTATCCCTTGATGGCGGCGTTGTTGTTCCGGACGGCTTCCTACATGCCGCTGTTTCAGACTGCTCGTGCGAAAGAAACCAAAAATCAGTAACCGGGAGTATGGAAAGAAATGAACGTTCTACGATATGTCTGATGCAAGGTGTGGCCCGCCATCCGCAGGTAAGGCTGACCGGACCTGTCACGGTGTCCTTCGGTGCAGACGAACATATAGCCATTGTGGGGCCGAACGGAGCGGGGAAAAGCCTGTTGGTGGATTTGCTGACAGGAAAATATCCGCTGCGGGAGGGAACGTTGGTCTATGATTTCGGACCCTCGGCGTCGGCATCGGCCTATGAACACATACGCACCATTGCCTTTCGTGATACGTATGGCAGTGCCGATGCCAATTACTATTACCAGCAGCGGTGGAATGCACATGACCAGGATGAGGTGCCCACTGTACGCCAGCAGTTGGGCGAGGTGGAGGATGAGGAATACCGCCGGCAACTGTTCGGACTGTTTGGCATAGAACCTCTGCTTGACAAGAAAATCATTCTGCTGAGCAGCGGAGAATTGCGTAAGTTCCAGCTGGCCAAGGCCCTGCTGACGAGGCCCCGTGTGCTGGTGCTGGACAATCCCTTTGTCGGTCTTGATGCTGCGGCGCGCGATGTGCTGAACGACTTGTTTGCCCGCATCGTTTCACTGGGGACATTGCAACTGGTGCTGGTGTTGTCGATGCTTAATGATGTGCCGCCTTTTATAACCCATGTGGTGCCTGTCAACGGTGGCAGGGTAGGCGCTAAGCTGACGCGGGCCGACTATCTGGCGACTTTCCGGCGCGTTGACGGAGAACGGGCGGCTTGCGAACGTGCCGATTTGGAAAAATTGCAGCAACATATCATGAATCTGCCTGGTACGCACGTCAATTACACATCGGACGAAGTGGTGCGCCTCAATGGCGTGAGTATCCGATACGATGACCGTACCATCCTCAGCCATTTGGATTGGATGGTGAAGCGTGGCGAGAAATGGGCGCTGAGTGGTGATAACGGCTCGGGCAAGTCAACCCTGTTGAGTTTGATTTGTGCCGACAATCCGCACTCGTATGCTTGTGACATCTGCCTCTTCGGACGCAAACGGGGATCGGGCGAAAGCATTTGGGACATAAAGAAACACATTGGTTACGTCAGTCCCGAAATGCATCGTGCCTATCTGAAGAATCTGCCGGCGGTGGAGATTGTGGCCAGCGGTTTGTATGATAGCATAGGTCTGTACAGACGACCTCGTGAGGAAGAACAGGAAGGTTGTGTGTGGTGGATGGATGTCTTTGGCATAGCTGACCTGCGTGACCGGCCCTTCCTGCAGCTCAGCAGCGGAGAGCAGCGCCTGGCATTGCTGGCCCGGGCTTTTGTCAAGGACCCCGAACTGCTCATTCTGGATGAACCCCTGCATGGGCTCGATACGTACAA
The DNA here is from genome assembly GCA_949285425.1 of uncultured Porphyromonadaceae bacterium. Taxonomy (GTDB): domain Bacteria; phylum Bacteroidota; class Bacteroidia; order Bacteroidales; family Paludibacteraceae; genus QVMH01. The sequence continues at coordinate 22,559 of CASEAJ010000076.1, read as the reverse complement.
CCGCCGGCGGGTGAAGGCTGTCATCGAGGCTTTCTGCCGAAGGAAGGACAAGACGCTCATCATGGTGACCCATTATCCCGAGGAGTTGCCGGATGGTATCACGAACCACCTCTGTTTGAAAAGGGGTTGAGTGTTTGTTTTGCAAGTTTGAAAAATATTGTTATAAACGAATTGGTTATGGAAAATAATTTACGTTTTGTCGGAATGATACCGGCCCGTTATGCTTCGACCCGTTTTCCGGGCAAGCCTTTGGCCGACATAGGGGGTAAGCCCATGATTCAGCGTGTGTATGAACAGGTTTCGCAGGTGCTTGACTGTGTGTGTGTGGCTACAGACGACCGGCGCATATACGATGCGGTGGCCTCGTTTGGAGGCCGGGCGATCATGACTTCCGATTGTCATCGCAGTGGTACAGACCGTTGTTTCGAGGCTTATACGAAACTGGGCGAAGAATTTGATGTGGTTATGAACATACAAGGCGATGAGCCGTTCATTCAGCCTTCGCAGATAAAGGCTTTGCAGGCATGTTTTGACGATCCCGACACGCAGATAGCTACTCTGGTCAAACCGCTTGGCGATGGTGATGCCGATGTGCTGACCGATCCCAATACACCGAAAGTGGTGCTCGATGGCCGGCAATACGCGCTTTATTTCAGCCGTTCGCCCATACCCTATTGTCGGGGAGTGGAACCGGCCTGTTGGGTGAAACGGCACACTTACTACAAGCATATAGGCATTTATGCCTACCGCACCGGGGTGTTGCGGCAAATAACCTCCATGCCTCAGTCGCCGCTTGAACTGGCTGAGTCGCTCGAACAGCTTCGATGGCTGGAGAACGGCTTACGCATTAAGGTGGGATTGACCGATGTGGAGACCATTGGTATAGACACACCGGAGGACCTGGAGCGGGTGCGGCAACGCTTGAACCGCTAAAGGAACCCTGTGCTTTTTTCCGCTTGCCTCAGCCTCGTGTGTGGAAAGCTTCAAAAGACTATAGAAGCCTGTTCAATATTCTATAGAATATTGTGTGAAATACTATAGTCTTTTGAAGCTTTTTCTATAGAATCTTATGATGTTTTCTGACAGGTGAAGGACGGTTATTGTGCCGTCTTGCTGGTCAGCAGTGCCGTCAGTTCCTTTACCCCTTCCGATGCACCTTTTTGAATGAAATGGATAGAAGGGTCGTTCAGCACTTCGTTGGGGTCGATGAGATATATCGGTGTGCCGGGGCGGGTGTAGTTGACCAGGCTTGCGGCGGGATAAACCTGCATGGAAGTGCCTATGATGACCAGTATGTCGGCTTGTGACACCACGTCAATGGCGTGGCCGAATTCGGGTACAGCTTCGCCGAACCATACGATGTGCGGGCGTAACTGGTATCCCTTGGGGCAGGTGTCGCCCAGTTTGGTTTCATAATGCTGCGGGTCTACATCAAACACTTCGCCGCCCGGTCCGGTAGAGCGTACTTTCATCAGTTCGCCGTGCAGGTGCAGCACGTGTGAACTTCCGGCACGCTCGTGCAGGTTGTCGACGTTTTGGGTGATGATACGCACATCAAACTGTTTTTCGAGAGCGGCCAGTCCCTTGTGTCCCGGATTGGGTTGTGCGGCCAGCAGTTGTTTGCGCCGCTCGTTGTAGAAATTGAGTACCAGCTCCGGATTTCTGTACCAGCCTTCGGGTGTGGCCACATCTTCTACCGGATATTGTTCCCATAGCCCGCCCGAATCGCGGAATGTGCTTATGCCGCTTTCTGCACTCATGCCGGCTCCTGTCAGTACAACTAATCTTTTCATAGTCACGTATGGTTTGAGTTTTTGCAAAAATAGTGAAAATTAAATTTCAGGATGTAACTTAAAATAGAAATCCGGTTATTGTAATAATTTCTTGAAAAAAAGTAATGTTTAGTGATTATAAAAGTTTTTGTTTTTTGTATTGTATATGTTGAATATGTTTAAATAATTATGAAATCAATAGAAGAACTTGTTTTTGACGACAAATTGGTTGAAATAGCTAGAAAAAATGATAGGCAGGCTTTGAAGGAATATGAAGCAGAATGTATGGGAAAAGCAACAGTTGAATCTATCGAAATGGCTTTTTTGCTTTTACGCTATTTGAAAATACAGGAAATGCAACCAGGTCAGGATGTCGTAAATGAAGAATATGAAAAATTAATGAATAAGGTATCTAGAAAGTATTCTGTACGCAGATATTCTTTATGGCTGTCGGGAGCTGCATGTTTCTTGGCTCTGTTTTTGACATTGTTCCAATCTCTTAAATTTAGGACAAACACAGATGTTGAGGTGTTTTCCATGTTGGATTCGTTGAGTGTTGTTCCCAAAGAGGTTCAGATTATTTCGGGTGAACTGAAAGCTTTTGTTGCAGATGATATGCAAATAGAACAGTCGGAAGAAGGGAACATATTGGTGGAAGGGAAAGAACAAATAAACGCGGATGACATTCATACTGAATTTGTACAAATTGTAGTACCGAAAGGTAAACGTACGAATGTTAGATTTAACGATGGTACTATGGCTTGGGTGAATTCGGGAACGAAATTGTTGTACCCTAAAGTTTTTAATTCGAAAAAAAGAGAGATATATGTAGATGGAGAAATCTATATTGAGGTGGAAAAGACACCACGGAATACTCCATTTATTGTACATGTTAAATCATTTGATGTGGAAGTTTTGGGAACAAAATTCAATGTAAATGCCTATCAGGAAGATATACAGAAGTCTGTGGTTTTGGTAGAAGGTTTGGTGGAAGTTAAAATGGGGAAGGAAACAAAACGGGTACAGCCAGGGCAAGGATGCTTTTTGCGGAAAGGCGAAATGGATTTGAAATATGTGGATACTGAAATTTACACAGCATGGAAAAATGGATTTATGAAAGTCGTTGGAGAGTCGGTTGGTGACATAATGCTTCGGTTGTCACGCTATTACGGAGTGCAGATAAATTGTTCTGATTCTTTGTTGTTGCAGGAAAAATATTTTGGAAAGTTGGAACTTAACGATTCTCTTGAAAATGTACTTTACCGCTTGTCATTGTCAACTCCTTTTGTTTCGGAAATAAATGAAGAGGCTGGTACAATCATGATATTGAAGAAAAAATAAGAATTTATATAAAATACTGTGATGCAAAACACAAGATGTCCTCCTTTTTAAGCTAATTTTCCCACACATGCCTAAGAATACATGTGTGGATGCAAAAGATGTGGTATTTGACTTGAAATAATCTATTTGAAGTAGTAAAAACATGAAAAATCAAAACTTAAAACAAAAGAATCGTATCGGCCTTATAGGCATAAAAAAACTGTATTTGTTGTGTTTGTTGTTGTGTGTAGGCAATAACGTATTACGAGCAAGTGGCTCGTTGTTGGCGCAAACTTCTATTTCCTTGAAAACAGAAGAAATGGATGTTGAAACATTGTTCTCAGAAATAGAAGAACAGACGGATTTTGTGGTATTATATAAAGAAGGGGTTCCATTGACGGCAAACGTATCGGTAAACATACAGAACCGTGATGTGGAAAGTGTTTTGGATGAGGCCCTTTCTCCTATCGGATTAGACTATCATGTTAATGGAAACCAAATTATAGTAGCTCGTTCTGTGCAAAAATCCAGAGAAGCAGATTCGGCTGCTGCGGAACCACTCGTCAAACGTAAGAAGGTCAGTGGAACACTTGTCGATATAACTGGAGAACCGATTATTGGTGCTTCAGTAATGATAAAAGGAGGGACGACAGGGACAGTAACGGATTTGAATGGCTTCTATGTTTTGGAAGTGCCGGATGATGCAGTACTGATATATTCTTATGTGGGACTTCTCAAGCAGGAAATTTCGGTTAAAGGGAAAACAGTCATAAATCTGACTATGCAGGAGGATAGTCAGGTGATGAATGAAGTGGTCGTTGTTGGTTTTGGAACTCAGAAAAAAGTGAATTTGACAGGTGCGGTGACTTCTGTCAATGCAGAAGTGTTGGAAGATCGTCCTGTAGCCAATGCGGTGCAGGCTTTGCAGGGAGCAGTTCCAGGCTTGAATATTACAACGAATGATACGGGAGGTGCATTGGATGGTAACCAAACGATGCGAATAAGAGGGGACAAACAAGGAATTGGTGATGGGGATGATGGGCCGCTTGTTTTGATTGATGGGATGGAGGGTAGTTTATTTACGCTCAACCCACAGGATATAGATAATGTTTCTGTATTGAAAGATGCTGCGTCATCGGCTATTTATGGTGCACGGGCAGCTAATGGGGTAATTCTTGTAACTACTAAATCAGGAAAATCGGGGAAAGCTACAGTGTCTTATAATAATAATTTTCGTTTTAATACTCCTTTGAATATGCCTGAAATGGCAAATTCTTACGAATATGTTTCTTTTATAAACGATGCAAATTATAATGGAAAGGGGACAGCTTATTATAATGCAGAACATGTGCAAAATATATTGGATTATATGAATGGAACTTTAATTGATCCTGCGACAGGTTATTTCAATCCTAATTATACTATGGGTATTGAAGACGGTACTTATAAATGGTATACAAAGGAAGCATGGGCCAATGAAGATTGGCTGAATGAGTATTATAAAGATTGGGCTAATTCGCAAGAGCACAATTTAAGTGTAAGTGGTGGAAATGAATCTGTGACGTATTATTTGTCAGCTAATTATCAGAATCAAAATGGTTTTTTGCGTCATGGGAAAGAAGATAGGCAACGTTATTCGGTGACAGGAAAATTGTCGGCGAAAGTGAACAAAATGTTGAAAGTTGATTTTTCCTCTCGCTTTTCCCGGATAGATTATGATAAACCATCTCGTTTGAATAATACTTTTTTTAATGAAGTATTACGTCGTGCAATTCCATTCCAGCCGGCAGTGAGTCCAGATGGACAGACACAAGGATTTATACCGATATTGGAAGAAGGAGGTCAAACGCAAACCCAAAATGAAGAACTATATATGCAGTTGAAAGCCACATTTACGCCAATAAAAAATCTGAATGTTATTGGAGAAATGAATGCTCGCTTCCGTAATAATTGGGGACATGCTTATTGGTTACCTGTCTATGCCCATTTTGCCAACAATCCAAATGAAACTTATTTGACTTATTTAAGTGAAAAATCTCAATGGGCAAATGCAATAGATAGTGATGGAAATCCTGTTGGTAGCGTAAAGGAAGATGCTTCTCGAAATACTTATCTCGCACCTAATTTGTATGCTAATTATGAATTGTCTGTTGGCAAACATCATATTGTGCCAATGATGGGGGTTCAGTTGGAAACTTATAAGCAACGCTCGTTGTCAGGACAACGTTACAATTTGGTGTCTCAAGACAGTCCGGTTTTGGATTTGGCAACCAGTTTGAATCCGAATGATATTATTTTAGGATGTGCTTATGGAGATTGGGCTGTTTTAGGTATGTTCGCCCGTATTAATTATGATTATGATAATCGTTATTTGGTGGAACTTAACGGCCGTATGGATGCATCATCTCGTTTCCGCTCTAAGATGCGTTGGATTACGACACCTTCAGTTTCGGTAGGTTGGAACATTGCCAATGAGCGTTTTTTTGATTCCATAGAATATTATGTCCCTTATTTAAAATTGCGTGCATCTTATGGATCTTTAGCCAATCAAAATACCAGCAATTTTTATCCGACTTACCAAAGTATGAATTTTCAGGTAGGTAATGGTTTGTGGTTGGTGGATGGATTACAACCAAATACAGCAGGGTTACCTAAACCGGTTAGTACTCTTCTCACTTGGGAACGGACGGAAACGGCTAATATAGGTTTGGATTGGGCGTTTTTTAATAGTCGTTTGAGTGGCTCCTTAGATTTGTATAGCAAGAAAATGATTGGATTGATGGGAAGTGGTGTGGAACTTCCGGCCGTATTTGGAGCAAACGCACCTTCTGTGAATAACACTGATTTGCGTACTACAGGTTTTGAATTGGAATTGAGTTGGAAAGATATGATTAAGGATTTTTCTTATTCGGTTACCTTCAATTTGTCAGATGACAAAACACGTGTACTTAAATATCCGAATCCGACAGGCTCTTTGTCAAAGTGTGTGGAGGGTGAGTTGTTGGGTAATATTTATGGATATACAACCAAAGGTATAGCGCAGTCTCACGATGAAATGCTTGCGCATTTGGAAATGTTACGTGACAGGCGGATTGAACAGGGATTGCCTTTGTTGGGAGCAGATGGTTTGGGTGGGCAATCCGATGGTGGATTAGGACGTGGTCTGACAGCGGGCGATGTTATGTATGAAGATATAAATGGTGATGGTAGTATTGATACGGGTGACAACACCATTTATAACATGGGAGATTATAGTGTGATTGGAAATACTTCTCCGAGGTTTCACACGGCATTGCGTTTGGACATGGCATGGAAAGGTGTTGATTTGTCTTTGTTTTTCCAAGGAGTGTTGAAGCGTGATTATTATCCGGATGATCCTGGGGGTGGTAGCGGTCAAGACTTGGATATGTTATTTTGGGGAGCTACCCGTGGAGGAGTGTCTTTCTCTACTGTGTTTAAAGAACATTTGGACTATTGGCGGGATGAAACATCTCCATTGGGAGCCAATTATGATGCTTATTATCCCAGACCGTTGTTCAATTTGCGGAATCAAAAACCTCAGACCCGTTATTTGCAAGATGCATCTTATTTACGGTTGAAAAATATTCAGTTAGGATATACCTTGCCGCAAAAATGGACAAAAACGATAGGCATAGAGCGTTTCCGTATATTTGGAACTGCTGAAAATTTGTTGACATTTACTAAAATGACCAAGTTATTGGATCCGGAAGTTGCAGGTTATGGTCAAAAAGGAGGAATGGTTTATCCTTTGTCGAAAACTTTTGCTTTTGGAATTAACGTGAATTTCTAATGTCTGTATTGATTAAAAAGGGGAAAAATGAAAAAGTCTATTAAATATTTTAGTTGTTTTTGTTTGTTGGCTTGTTTTATAAGTTGTGATGGTTTGTTGGATACAGAACCAAAATCAATAGTAACGCCAGCTAATTATTTGACAGATGAGTTGCATTTATTGGCTTATGTGACTAATTATTATACGACAAGTGGCTATAGTCAGGAGAGTGGTATGTTGGATTGCCATAACAGTAATCCTTCAGGAAGCTCTTATTGGAGAGATACAAAAACGGATAATGCTATTGGACGTAATGGAAATACGATTTTTTTACCAGGGGAAGAAAAGGTGCCTGCCACAGGAGGTGTATGGAGTTTTTCTAATATCCGTGCGTTGAATTATTATTTGGAGACTGTTGTACCTCGATATGAAGCTGGAGAAATAACGGGAAATCCGACAAACGTACGTCATTATGTGGGCGAAGGATATTTTCTTCGGGCACATGAATACTTTTACCGTTTGCGGAAACTTGGGGACTTTCCTATAATAAAAAACGTGTTGCCTGATGTACAGGAAGAATTAGTAAAAGCCTCAAGACGCTGTCCGCGCAATGAAGTAGCCCGTTTTATTATTGCCGATTTAGATACAGCGATAAACATGTTGTCAAATACTCCTCCGGGAGGTCGGGTTCGGATTACTAGAAATGCTGCATTGCTTTTAAAAGCGAGGGTAGCTTTGTTTGAAGCTTCTTGGTTGAAATATCATGCTGAAACGGCTCTGGTGCCTCAAGGACCGGGCTGGCCGGGAAAGACAAAAGATTATGTTGTCAATACAGTTAGTGGTGAGCAAAACATCAAAGATTATCAATTCCCGACTTCAGATGGGTTATTAGGAGAAATTGATTATTTCTATGGAGAAGCCATGAAGGCTGCTCATGAAGTGGCCGAAGCGATTCCTTTAGTAGACAACACAAAAACTATTCGGGCTTCTATAGCGGATCCGGTTAATCCGTATTATGATATGTTTGCTACTGTTAATCCGGATGCTTATCCGGAAGCAATTATGTATAGGATGTATGTCGGTGATGTGAAACATGGATATAATATGGCGATGGAAGGTTATTCTATGGGATATACTCATCAGCTGGAACGCGCTTTCCTTATGCAAAATGGCTTACCATGGTATGCGGAAGGTAGTAATTATGCAGGTGATGATTATATACAGGATACTAAAAAAGAACGTGATTGGCGTTGGCAATTATTTATGAAGGCTCCAGGAGAACCGAGGGCATTATTTGATAGTAGTAATGAAAAATTTGAAAGAGATACATTCCCAAATCCGCCTCAAATTCATCAGAGAGATCAATCCAAATCAACATCTACCGGCTATTTGTTGGGTAAAGGAATTTCTTATGATTACCATTCTATTATTGGAGATTATACGTCGTTTGTTGTGTTTAGGGCAGCAGAAGCCTATTTGATCTATATGGAGGCTTGTTATGAAAAAACGGGAAAAATTGATGAATATGCTGATAAATACTGGAGGGCACTTCGTAAACGTGCGGGCGTTGATGAAGAGTATATGAATACGGTAAATGCAACGAATATGGAAAGAGAGGCGGAAACGGATTGGGCAGCATATTCTCATGGAAATCGACTGGAAGATCGTATTTTGTACAATATCCGTAGGGAACGCCGTTGTGAATTGATAGGAGAAGGACATCGTTGGACAGATTTGATTCGTTGGCGTGCGTTGGATCAGTTGAATGGCTTCCATTTGGAAGGTTGTAAAATTTGGGGACCTCTTCAAAAACAATATAAGAAGAATCAGTTGTTGTACAATCAGGTGAATGATGCCAAAAATATAATGTCTGATCCTGCGTTGAGTGATTATTTAAGAGTGTTGCAAATCTCTAGAAGTAGTACAAATAAGTTTTATAATGGTTATTATTTCACGGAAGGGCATTATTTAAGTCCTATTGCACAGCAGCATTTTTTGATAACATCAGAAGATAATCAGAATAAAGAAACTTCTTCAATTTATCAAAATCCTCATTGGTCTCTTAATGCAGGAGAGGGAATAGTTGTTCAATAGTTGATTTACGCAAACGGATAAGTTGCGAATATACTTGTCCGTTTGCACTTTCTAAATGCAAAAAGTAATGACATGAAGAACGTTTTGATAGGTGTGGCAAGTGTTGTTTTGATGTTTTCTTGTGGAAATTTTGTAGATGGTGCAGAAGAACAAATTGGTTTTGGAAATGACGTAGAACGGACAGAGTATACAAACAGGGCTATTGCGACAATTGTGGATGATGACATTGGATCTGTTGAAAGTTTGGAAACAATAAAGTCAATGGCAGATCGTCAAGGCATAAAAATAACGTTTGCTGCGATAACGGACAAATTGGATGATTATGAAAAAAAGAAGTTGTTGCTCAAATATCAAACAGAGGCTTTCATGTGGTTTCTCATAGCAAGACCCATAGGCAGGATGTATGGCGAAAAGGGTATGCTACATTTGATATAGAGGTGATTGCAAAAGAGATGGAAGATGCACAATATCGTTTGCGACGGGAAGGTTTCAAAGATTGTGATTTTTTGATATATCCGTATGGAGCATTCCCAGAAGAACGTAATATAAAAAAGCAAATAACGGAGTTAGCTGTAAAGGGGCATAGAGCTGCAGTTAATTCTTCTACGGGGAAGGCTAATTATCCACCTCGGACCGAACGATATTATTTGAATAGGATATTGATTAGTAAAAATAAAAATATTGATGAATTAAAAAAGGTTATTGATAAAGAAATAGCTTTAAAAGGTTGGATTATATTTTTGACTCATTCTAATAATGCAAATGAATTTAGTGTGGATTATACAGAAGAAATAGTGAAATATATACTATCAAAAAATGTTGAGTTTATGACGTTGGCAGAGGCTTGGAAACATAAAGGTGTTTTATATAAATGAAAAAAGATATGAATTTTTTATGCAAAATAGTTTGTCTGGCTTTATGTCTTTTTTCTTGCTTTCATAGCAAAGCTGAAAAAACAATTTTGTTGGTTTCGGGCTGGCAGGATGTGAATATTGGAGATATTGCTCATACACCAGGATTGATTCATGTGTTAAATCGTTTCGTCCCTGAAGCAAATGTGATATTATGGGAAAAATCCACATCGGATTATGTGGATGAATTGATACAAAAACATTATCCACAAGTAAACATTATCCATGGTAAGATAGATGAGAATCTAAATATAGACAATCAGGAAGTTTACGAAGCTTTTGATAAAGCAGATATAATGATACATGGTTCTGGACCATCTGTTGTTGGATTACCTCATTTGGAGGCCTGGTTGAAACATACGAAAGGAAAACCTTTTGGTATATTTGGTGTGACTGTGGAAAAAATGGATGATCGATTGAAAAATGTGTTGTCAAAAGCCTCTTTTGTCTATACACGTGAGACTCAGTCGCTGGATTTTTTGAGAAAACATGGAATTACAGGACCTACTGTTGCGTTCGCACCAGATGCCACGTTTTATCTGGATATAAGAGATGAACAAAAAACGAAGGAGTTTTTGTATGAAAACAGGTTGAAGCCAAAAGAATATATTTGTGTAATTCCTCGTTTGAGGATAACTCCGTATTATAAAATAGCCAATCGCCAGGCCTGGAGTATGAATAGGGTTATGGAGATAGAACAATACAATAATGTGTACAAACAGGAAGAGCATGCCAAATTGAGGAATTGCATAGTAGAATGGGTGAGAAAAACCGGTAAAAAAGTAGTTGTTTGTCCAGAGATGACTTATCAAGTGGATATAATGGATGAACTATTGGTTGATTCATTGCCATTTGATGTCAAGCCATATGTAGTGAAACATGGTTATTGGATGCCCGATGAAGCCGCATCTTTATATTCTCAGGCATGTGTCGTATTGAGCATGGACTGTCATTCTCCGATTATAGCTTGTGCGAATGGAACGCCCTTCTTTTATTTCCGTCAGCCGGAAGATACATCAAAGGGGCAAATGTATTATGATCTCAAATTTCAAGATTGGATTTTCAACATAGCGGAGGTCGGTTCGGGTTCTATAATCAGCAGTTTGTTTGAAGTGACGAATAATTACGACAGTGCCACAGAACATATTGCTTGTGAAATGAATGCCATTACTGAAATATACCGGAATGCCTGTGATATAATACGTATGTTACTAAAACTATAAACGATTACGTATGAAGAAAAATAAGATATTTAATTTCCTTTTGTGGGGAACAATGCTCTTTCTGTACATAATTCCACAGAAGGTGATGGCTGATGAGATAACGGGAAACTACCCGAGCGCATATGATGTGGTGATCAACGGAGCCAGTTTGAACGGATATTATGTGGCAATGGAAGCTGCAGGACAGGGGATGAAAGTTCTTTTGCTGGATAAAAGGACGAGCCCCGGCTATGATGTGGCTGCCAAGAGACGGCTGTGGCTGAAAGATAATGGAGTTGATAAGTGGAATAAAGCTACGTTGGATTTGTTTTTCCCCGTTGAGGAACAGGAGGAAAATTGGAACAATTTGTTGCTGTCGCCACGTCGCAGCCGGTCGCAGGACGAACTGATTCTTTTTGCTGGTAGCTTGAAAAAAAAGATGATGAAAAATCTTCTCGACCAGGACGTGGACGTGTTGCTGATGAACGATGTATGTGGTGTGTTGACGGACAAGGCAAAACGTGTGACCGGTGTGGTGACAGCCTCGAAGCATGGCGTTTTCTCCATACGGACTAAATGTTTTGTAGATGCGACTGACCATAATTTCTTTACACGCAATTTGTTCGGATACCCGTATTCCATCAAGGATGCCTCGTTCGTATTGGAACTCGATCAGGTGAAACCCAACTCTCTCCGCTCTCTCCAAATGCCCGGTCTTGGCCTTGTCGATGATGAGCTAAGGATACACAAAAGCAAAAAATCTGAAAACCTGTATTTGTTGGAATATACATTTCCGGTGACGACGAACGATTTGAGCACAATCGAGCAGCAGGCTCGCGACATTGCATTGGAAATATCCTCCAGTATATCCTCGGCTGACTCTGTATTTTCCGAATCTCGTTTATATTATACAGCTCTAGAATGCAGCTATACCTTAGAAAAGGAAAATATGGCAAAGCCGATACCGCTGGAAAACTATCATTATGTCCGACCGGAAGAAGGGGAACTTTCATGTCGTTCTGTCCTGCAAATGCAAGCCAATGCGAAGAATCTGGTGGACGGCTTGCATACGATGGCTCTGGACTCTACTGCCTACGTCTATTTTGCATGCGGAAGAAAGAAATATTCTGATATAGAAGAACCTGTTTTGTGTGAGGAGGGAATTCAGACTCCATTAAGGCGTTTCCCGGTAGGCATTATAGAGGCGAAAGAAGAAAAAACATCCTTACTGATAGCCGGAGGAGGGACAGCAGGAAGTATGGCCGCTTGGGGAGCTGCAGAGAGAGAGGTTCCTGTGACCGTGTTGGAATATTTCAATGATCTTGGTGGAACTAAAACCATGGGCGGAGTGAACGATTTTTATTTTGGTAACAGAAATCACAAACTGATAAAGAAGATCGAGGCGAACAGAAAACAGTTTGCCGAAGAGCACGGACTTGCCTTGGGACGGAGTACGGTGTCACGGCGTTTCTTTTATCTTGACACGCTTCTGCAGAAAGGTGTGCGTGTAATTAACGGTGCTATCATATGCGGGGTAGGTATGAGCGGAAACCGTCTTACAACCATTTATGCCTGTGAAAACGGGAAAATGCGCAAGTTTGAAGCCACGCTGACTGTCGATGCGACGGGAGATGCCGACATCGCCTATTTCGCGGGAGAGGACTATTCCATCGGTGATTCCCGGATGGGGGTAACCCAAAATTACAGCCATTGGGATGTGGCATACAAGCCTAGACAGAAGGACTATAATCGGGATTATGATATTATCAACAGTACGGAAGTGTTGGAATATCAAAGGGGTTTGTATTTGGCCCATGCTGAAGCCCATTATTATGATTTTTATCCTATGCAGGCGGTACGTGAATCGCGGCGGCCGGAAGCTATGTATGAAATTGGAATAGTGGATATATTGCGTGCGACTCAATATGAAGATGTGATTGCCCAAGCTAGAAGCGACTATGACCCTCACTACTTTTCGAATACGGACTTGTCGCGCTGTGGATTGATGCTGCCTCATTTTGACAACGGCGAATTTGTGAATATTCCCTATCGGGCTATTGTGCCGTGCCACGTTGACGGCTTGCTGTATGCAGGAAAAAGTTTTGGACTTACATATGAAGCGTTTCAGTTTACACGTATGTCGGCCGATGTTACTGTGCTGGGCTATGTCACTGGATTGCTTTCTGCCAGCATCTTGAAGGAAAAAGTGCTGCCTCGAGACTTCTCGGTGAAAAACGTGCAAAACGACTTGGTGAGCAAAGGTTTGCTGCCTGTTGATTTTTCCGGGGAAAACAACTATACGCTTTCCGGACTTGTTTCTGGACTGGAAAAAGCAGATGAGTCTTGTTTGTTGAAAGCATGTGTAGAAAATAAAGAAGATATATTGCCTTTGTTGAAAGCTGCTTTTAATAGACGGCCGAATCTATTGCTGGCTAAAGCACTTGCTTGGTTCGGGGATGCTAGTGGCGCGTATTTGATAAAAAACGAATTGGAACGATTGTATGCACAAGAATTGCAGGATGGACATAGTAATCTTTACTTTGAAGTGTATGATCATAATATTTTATATTGGAAAATAAATCAGGATATAGGACTTCTTGCAAAATGTGCAACAACACAAAGTGATGAGATAATAAGGAGTATATTGAATGAAACGAGTTCGGGAGGGAGCATGGTTTTTTCTTCGGATGCTTATACTCATGGAAGAATTGATTTGCAATTGTTGCCATATTATAATCGGATTGTTAATCTGTGCTTTTATATAGAACGTAATCCAAACAATAAGTTTGTTTGGGGATTGGAACATTTATTAGACGATATGAATATAAGAGGACATAAAATCAAGAATTATGATAAGACTCGTTGGAGTTTATATAATGCGAACTTGGAACTGCTTTTGGCAACTTCAGCAGCCCGTTGTGGTTCAAGAGTAGGTCTGTATGTCTTGTCTGATTATTTGGATGACATACATTCTGATTTTCGTAAGTTTGCTTGTAAAGAATTGACGCAGATACTAAAAAAGGATTATGGCTTTGATCGGCAGGAGTGGATAAGGTATGTCGCAGATTGTGATAAATTTGAAATTGTGCCATTAAAATGAAAGTGAGAATAGGATAAAATTAATTTGGGCGATGAGAAAGATATTTTTGTTTGCAATAGCTTTGGGATTTTCTATAGGTTTAAATGCTAGGCAGTTTAAACTGAATTCTCCAAATGGGAATTTAGTGGTGAATGTGTCGGTGGAAGAAAAGATAGAATATGAGATATGGTATAAGGGGAAAAACGTGTTGGAACCGTCTGCTCTTTCAATGACGTTGAAAGATGGGCAAAAATGGGGCATAAAACCTCGTCTACGTAAGGTTCGTACAGAATCAGTAGACAACGTATTCGAATCTCCTATTTATAAAAGAGGGCAGGTGCAGGATATTTATAATGAACTGCAACTGGAATTCCTAGGCGATTATCGAATCGTTTTCCGGGCATACGATGATGGTGTCGCGTATCGTTTCGCAACTTCTTGCTCGGAACCATTTGTTGTAAAAGATGAAGAAGCCACGTTTAAATTTCCCGAAGAGAGCACGGCCTATGTCTCCTATGTCAGAGAAAATGGATATCATGCTGATAATATGACAAATGATGGGACGTTTGAAGAGCAGTTCTTTAAATCGTTTGTTAATACGTATGAACACATGTCTTTAAATGAGTGGCAAGGTTTGCGTTTGGCTTTCATGCCTTTGCTGGTTGAAGTGGAAGGATTGAAAGTATGTTTGACAGAAGCCGACTTGCTGGATTATCCGGGCATGTATTTGAATGTACCGGATGGCTCCAATTCTGTGAGAGGGGTGTTTGCACCTTATCCTAAAGACTTGAAACAGGGAGGTAGTGAAATGTTGCAGGAAGTTGTGTTGAGTCGGGAAGATTATATAGCAAAGTGCGAACCTGGCATGGTCTTTCCATGGAGAGTATTGATTATTGTGGAAAAAGAACATGAACTGCTGGACAATGACATGGTTTATCGATTGTCAACACCATGCGTGTTGGGCGATATATCTTGGATAAAACCGGGAAAATCCGCATGGGAATGGTGGAGTGATTTCGGCTTGTATGGAGTTGACTTTAAAACCGGCATGAATAATGACACGTACAAATACTACATTGACTTTGCACATGAAAAGGGTTTGGAATATGCCTTGATAGATGCCGGTTGGTATGAAAATGGAAACATTATGGAACCGGTAAAGACTTTGAATTTACCAGAATTGGTAGCTTATGCCAAGGCTAAGAATGTGGGGCTGATTTTGTGGACCGGCTGTTATCCGTTCAAACAACATATGGAAGAAGTTTGCATGCATTATTCGGAAATGGGTATCAAGGGGTTTAAAATAGACTTCATTGACCGTGACGACCAGGCAATGGTGCAATTTCATCGCAAAGCTTCTGAGATGGCAGCAAAATATAAGTTGGTGCTCGACTTTCACGGTACATACAAGCCTACCGGCTTGCAGCGGACATACCCTAATGTGTTGACCTTTGAAGCAGTTCAAGGCTTGGAACATATGAAATGGGCATCTCCTAAAGTCGACCAGGTTACGTACGATGTCACGATGCCTTATATCCGGATGGTAGCAGGTCCGTTAGACTATACCCAGGGTAGTATGAGAAATTCAAGTCGTAAAAACTACAAACCGGTCTATGGAGAACCCATGAGTCAAGGTACCCGAGTACGTCAAATGGCCGAATATGTGGTTTTTGAATCACCGTTGAGCATGTTATGTGACAGTCCGTGTAATTATGCCAAAGAACCGGAATGCACAGATTTTATTGCAGGAATACCAACGGTGTGGGATGATTCAAAAGCGTTGGATGGCAAAATCTCCGAATATGTGGTCATTGCCCGGAAAAAGGGTGATGTGTGGTATGTGGCAGGTATAAACAATTGGACCTCCCGTGTAGTAGATGTAGATCTGTCTTTTTTAGGAAATGGAACTTTCCAAACAGAAATATTCAGAGATGGAATAAATGCGAACGAGATAGCCCGGGATTTCAAGAAAGAACAGTTGGAAATATCTTCGGAGCAAAAACTGTCTCTTCGGATGGAATCAGGAGGTGGATTTGTTGTTAAGATTATTCCGAAAAAGAAAAATAACCAATGAGAAATATAGTGTTGTTGATGTTGTGTTTTTTGCAACAGTTTCTTTTTGCAAGGGAATTGTTGGTTGAAACAGAACAGTTCCAAAATAAAGGAGGATGGATTGTAGAAAGTCAATTCATCAATCAGATGGGGTCTCCTTATTTGTTGGCACATGGTTTGGGGCGACCGGTTGCAGATGCAAAGACAAAGATTACGATAGAAAAAGGTCGTTATCATGTTTGGGTTCGTACAAAAGATTGGGCTCCTTTTCCTCAAGGACCGGGCAGGTTTAGGGTGTCTGTCGGAGGCTATGTGTTACCTGTTGAGTTTGGATGCTCAGGGACTGTTGGCTGGCATTGGGAATATGGGGGGGTAATAAATATAATAGAAAAGGAGGTAGAACTCTTGTTGCATGATTTAACAGGATTTGAAGGACGTTGTGATGCTATTTTTTTTTCAGAGAATAGGAATGTTTGCTTGCCAACCGATTTGTCAGAATGGAAAAAATATAGGAAAAAATTTTGGCCATCGGCTGATTGTACTGTTGCCGAGGGAATGTTTGATTTTATTGTAGTTGGGGGGGGAGTAGCAGGTATTTGTGCGGCAGTACAAGCAGCTCGTTTGGGCATAAAAGTAGCTTTAATTAATAATCGTCCTGTATTAGGAGGAAATAATAGTTCGGAATATCGTATACCAATGGATGGAGATGTTTTTAGGAATAAGTATCCTACATTGGGACGAATAGTACGAGAGGTAGATGGAAATAAATTGGATATTAAAGATAGTATTTCTTACCGCTATAGAGATGAATGGAAAAAGCGTGTTGTTCAAAATGAAAGGAATATTCATTTGTTTGAAAACATGCATGTGGTTGGGGCTGTTGTGAAAAACGGGAAAATCTGTTCAATAGAAGCTCTTAATTTAAATACATTAAAGATGCATTCTTTTCAAGCTCGTTTTTTTGCTGATTGTACTGGTGATGCGGATTTGGGAAGATTAGCGGGAGCTGATTGTCGTTATGGCAGGGAATGCCGGTCTGAAACAGGAGAACGCTGGGCTCCGGAAAGAGCCGATGAATTAGTTATGGGAAGTTCGTGTCATTGGTATGCGCAATTAAGCAAGGATATTTCAGAATTTCAAGAACAGCCATGGATGCTTCTTTTTTCGGATGAGTATCATTTTGATTTGTTCCAATCTCGTTTTAATTGGGAAACTGGTTTTAATAGTTTTCATACGGTAAACGATGCGGAAGAAATAAGAGATCATAATTTTCGGGCAATTTATGGAAATTGGGCTTATTTGAAAACACATAAATCGGAAGAGTATGGGAAGTATAAATTGGCATATCTGGCGAATTTTGCGGGGAAAAGAGAATCTTATCGGTTAATGGGTGATGTGGTTTTATGTCAACAAGATATAGAACAAAAAGTGGAATATCCGGATGCGATTGTAACAACGACATGGGGAATTGATTTGCATTACCCAGATGATGTGAATTTACGCCATTTCCCGGATGAAGGGTTCTTGTCTTATGCAATACATCCCCTTAAACAGAAAGATGTTTATACTTTTCCATATCGTTGTTTGTATTCTAGGAATATTGACAACTTATTTATGGCAGGACGTAATATAAGTGTGACTCATGTCGCTTTAGGGGCAATTCGTGTCCAGCGGTGTACAGGTATGATGGGAGAGGTGGTTGGTTTGGCTGCATTTATTTGTTGTAAAAATGATTGTACTCCAAGGAATATATATACTCATTATTGGGATGAGATGGAAAAAATGATTAAGGTTGAATTTAAATAATTAAGGAGTTGAACTCTTTCATGCGTTATCATGAAAAATAAGTCTAAGAGAATATTTATGAAAAAGGAATTTAAATTTTTTTTGATGCTTTTAATGCTACTCCTGTGTGAAGTGGTTTGTGCTCAGATCCCGATTTATTTGGATGAAACAAAAGACATTGAAGATCGAGTGGAAGATGCTCTTACTCGTATGACATTAGAAGAAAAAGTCGCAATAATCCATGCTCAGTCTAAATTTAGTACACCGGGATGTCCACATTTGGGAATACCAGAGTTATGGATGAGTGATGGTCCACATGGAGTTCGAATGGAGATACAGTGGGATAATTGGGGACATGCACAATGGACTAATGACTCGTGTGTGGCTTTTCCTGCTTTGACTTGTTTGGCGGCCACTTTTAATCCGAATCTTTCTTATGAGTATGGAAATGCTTTGGGTGAAGAAGCGCGTTTTCGCAAAAAAGATGTGATTTTAGGGCCAGGGGTTAATATATACAGAACACCATTGAATGGCCGCAATTTTGAATATATGGGAGAAGATCCTTATTTGGCATCTCAAATGGTAGTGCCATATATACAAGGTGTTCAAAAAAATGGTGTTGCTGCTTGTTTGAAACACTTTGCGCTGAACAATCAGGAGTACTGTCGAAAGGAAATAAATGTAGAAGTGAGTGATCGGGCTTTGCGTGAAATTTATTTGCCTGCATTCAAGGCTGGGGTGCAAGAAGGGAAGGTTTGGACGGTAATGGGGGCGTACAACAAGTTCAGAGGGCAATGGGCGACTCATCATGAATTGCTTACCAAACAAATCTTAAAAGAAGAGTGGGGGTTTGATGGTGTTGTCCTTTCTGACTGGGGAAGTACGCATGATACGCATGATGCTGTTATGTATGGTTTGGATATGGAAATGGGAACAAGAACAGATGGTTTGCATTATACTGAAAAAATGGCATATGATAAATACTATTTGGCTAAACCTTATTTGGAAAAGTTGTATGGTGGAGAGTATTCCGAAGATACTGTCGATGAAAAGGTAAGACGGGTATTACGTTTGACTTTCCGTACCAATATGAATAGAAAACGCCCATATGGCAGTTTTTGTACAAAGGAACATTATGATATAGCCCGTCGTGTGGCGGAAGAGGGAATCGTATTATTGAAAAACGAGAATGATTTATTTCCGATTCTTCCAGGAAAATATGAGAAAATATTGGTCGTAGGTAATAATGCGGTCCGTTCGTTGACTGTTGGCGGAGGGTCGTCTGAGTTAAAAGTGGAAAAAGAAATTTCTCCGCTTGAAGGTTTGCGAAATGTTTACGGAGAAGAGCATATCATTTTTACGGAAGGATATACTTCCGGACCTAGTAAGTGGCATCCTCATGTTGCGGAAATTTCAAAATCGGATTCGTTGCGGCAACAAGCAGTGGAATTGGCAAAGTCGGCAGATGTTGTTTTGTTTTTTGGAGGGTTGAATAAGAATCATAAACAAGATTCGGAGAGCGCTGATAGAATGAGTTATAATTTACCTTATGGACAGGACGAACTTTTGAACGACTTATATGAAATAAACAAGAATATCGGAGTTGTACTTATAAGTGGAAACGCAGTTGCTATGCCTTGGATTGATAAAATTCCTGCTTTGATCCTATCTTGGTATTTAGGTTCAGAAGCCGGAACGGCAATGGCAAATATCATTTCAGGCAAACAGAATCCTTCGGGAAGATTACCATTTAGCATTCCGAAGAAACTGGAAGATAACGGGGCTCATTTCTATGGAAAATTATCATATCCGGGTGATAGTGTCAATGTTCTTTATAAGGAAGATATATTGGTGGGTTATCGTTGGCATGACACGAAGAAGATAGCGCCTTTATTTTCATTTGGATATGGGCTTACGTATACGAAGTTTGAATATGGTAAAATGCATACAGACAAAGAAACGTACGTTAAAGATGATACTATCAAGGTTGTATTTGAATTGAAGAATGTGGGTGATGTTTCAGGAGCGGAAGTTGTCCAATTGTATGTGGGGCAAAGAAGACCTCAATTGGAACGTCCTCAAAAAGAGTTAAAGGCATTTCGTAAAGTTTATCTTGCTCAGGGAGAAACAAAAAAAGTAGAGTTGTTTGTTCCAGTGAAAGAGTTGGCCTATTTTGATGATCGTATTCAAGAATGGGTGGTCGATTCGGATCAATTTATTCTTTATAGTGCAGCTTCGGCCGGTGAAATAAAAAGTTCAGTAAAAGTAAATGTAAAGTAAATGGTTTTGAATAATGAAATGTCATGTGATTATTATAGGTCTGATGATTGCTCTCTTTGCATGTCGGCCTAAACATGTAGACTTGGATGATTTCCCCGCAGGTTTTACTCCGACTGAGGTAGGCTTGAAATTGTCCGAACGCTTTATTCATAGTCCGCACGCTAGTACGAATATGATTAATTATCCGGAAGTGTGCGTATGGTATGGGGCTTTGAAATTTGCAGAAGTGACACGAAATGGGGAACTAAAGGAAAATCTGCAAGCGCGTTTTGAACCATTGTTTAATGAGGAGAAACACTTGTTGCCGATTATCGGTTTTTTTAAGTATGTGAAAGGGCATTACGTTGATTTTTCCGTATTTGGCACCATTCCTTTGGAGTTTTATCTTCAAACACAAGATAAGCGGTATTTGGACTTGGGACTGTTCTATGCCGATTACCAATGGACTTTGCCTGATTTTGCGGATGAACAAATGTGCAAATATCAGGAGCAGGGTTTGACCTGGCAGACTCGTTATTGGATTGATGATATGTATATGATTACAATTCTGCAAACCAAAGCATTTTTGGCGACAGGAAATCAAATGTACATAGAGCGTGCGGCAAAGGAGATGCTCGCTTATTTGACAGTTTTGCAATGCCCTAATGGATTATTTTATCATGCTCCGGATGCTCCTCACTATTGGGCGCGGGGTAATGGTTGGGTTGCGGTTGGCATGACCGAAATACTTCGCTATCTATCTGCCGATAGTCCGGAAAGACCAAAGATACTGGCTGCATACCGAAAAATGATGGAGACATTGAAGTATTATCAAAAGGAGGACGGCACATGGGGACAGTTGATTGACAAAGCGGATATTTGGACAGAAACATCAGGAAGTGCCATGTTTGCTTATGCTTTTATAACAGGAGTAAAACATGGTTGGCTGGATGCTCAACGTTTTGCAGAAGTGGCAAGAAAAGCGTGGCTGTCGCTTGTTCCTTATATTAACGAAGACGGTGACTTGACCGAAATATGTGTTGGTACAGGCAAAAGGTCGGAAGAACAGTTCTATTACGAGCGTCCTCGTCGGACGGGAGATTTTCATGGACAAGCGCCTATGCTTTGGTGTGCTAATGCTTTGTTGGAAAATGTAAACCTAACAAAACAAAAAAATGATGAAAACAAAGATTAAAAGTTTATTGGGATTATCGTTTGTCACTTTTATGTTGATGGGTTGCAATAACCCAGGCAATGAAACAATAACTCTTCCGACAGCCAAATTTCCCGGACCTCAACATGGAAGTGATTGGGTAGAGTATGATTATTCTTATAAAGTCCATAAACCTTGGAATGTGAGTTTGGATGAACGTTATAACTATGATGTAAAATCCGATGAACATACATTCCGAGTGTTTAAGGATGATGAACCCTTTAAGCAGGGCGACCACACTTCACCTCGTTGTGAGATTCGAATTTTGAATGACTATACGGAGGGTAATCAGCAGTTCGAGGCTGATTATTATATCTCGTCTGGTAGTTATAATTCTATTGTTATGCAGATTTTCGGTTCGCCGATAGCTTTTAATATGCGGATTTACGAAGAAAACGGAGGCACGTTCAAATGGTTTGAAACTCATAACATCGATTCACGAATATACGATCGCTGGGTGCATGTGAATGTCGTTCACATGTTTCGCGAACGTAAGATTTATGTGTATATAGATGGATTTTTGAAGGGCAAGTTTAGTGTGAAGGAGGCTGCTCCGTCCTATTATTTCAAATGTGGTGCATATACCTGTCAGAGCGAAAAGAGTGAAGTGAAAATAAAAAATATTAAATGTTATAAGCAGAAATAGTAATAAAACAAATGAGAAAGAAAGACAGATTATTATTATTTTGGGCTATTGCCTTGTTGGGAATAACTGCATGTCAACGGGAACAGCAAATTGCACCTACCATGCTTTTTAATCTTGATTATAATGACATGCTGAGTATTAAAGAAGATATACGTAGCGGAAACAAAAAGATGCAATGGGCTTATGCTGAAATAATAACGATTTCCGATAGCTTGCTGTATGAAGAACCCTATAAAGTGACTGATGGTGATTTGCCCCCGACTGGTGACCCTCATGATTTTTTCACTATAGGGAAATACGCTTTCCCAAATCCAGATACTCCCGATGGTATGCCTTACATTCGAAAGGATGGTATGATCAATCCGGAAGCACGGGGGGACAAATATGACCTCGCCCGTTATGAACAGACAACTGCTCGTGTGAGTACCTTAGCTTT
>CASEAJ010000075.1 GCA_949285425.1 uncultured Porphyromonadaceae bacterium | reverse complement strand
CAGATAATCTTCGTCGGAAAGATTCGTTATCCGATATTCATCTACTATTTGAATTTGTTGGGTAATTCCGTTGAAATAGTTGACTGACAGGGTGTCAATCTGTATTTCGCTCTGTGCATTCAACTTTGCGGTACAGCAAAGAAAAAGTGACAAGAATATATAAATTGTTGTTTTCATAGCCAATCTGTGTTCAATTATTAGTGGTGTTTGTAATTAGTTTTATGGGTGAAGTTATTGAAAATCTATATGAATTGGAATTGTTAATAGGACATTGACTTTTTTGTCGTTGTGTATCCCAGGTGTCCAATCCTGCATTTGTTCCAATGCCTTTAATCCGGCTTTTTCAAAATTTGTCAACATGTTTAAGCCTTTGTTGTAAATTCTTGCACCAATTAGCTGCCCTTTCGTGTTGATGACAAACTGGACTCGAAGTGTTGTCTGAATGTTTTCGTTCTGTTCGGGTGCATAATTGAAATGTGAAATAAAATCGTTCATAAAAGCGCTGTTACAGCCTTTGTAAGAAGGCATCTGTTCGACAGTAGTATACACATATTCATTTGTCATCTTGTCAAACAGCAGGGTTTCATTTGTTTGTTGGATTCTTGCGGTATGGGATTGATTGAAAAACTCTCCTTGATGCGATTTTATAGTTGTCGTATTGTCGGACTGCGCCATGCAATTCAACGACAGTATTGCTGTGATTAGAAGTAAAGCAAATCTTTTCATGGTTGCCTGTGTTTTAGGGTTGGGGGATTTATATAAATAGTTGGTTGGCTGATTTCTTTGTTCTTAGAATTAGCAATAATAAAATGTATTGTCAAGTCATTGGGTTATGAATGCAGTCTGCCGCCGGAATCCGATATGGCTGTTTTTTTATGGGAGTGTCGGAACAACAGGTTTTTGCATACGAATTGCATTATTGGGTTGGCTCCAGGGGCATTGAGGCTCTAAAGCCCTTGGCAGCCAGTCGCATGATTTGGAAAGAATTCTATAAAATCCCGGGTAGAATCGCCATGCCACAAAGTCGTATGTGTCAATGTTCTGATAGTCATTCGGGTCAAAGCTGAATGTTTTTGTCGATGGCAGTACCTTGATTCTTTCCTCCGGTATCACGTCGGAGAAAAACAGCACAATATTGTTGACAACCGCATAATAGGTGAGCGACCGGATTGATTCTTCGTCGCAGTATAGCTTGTCAATCGTGATAACATAGTCATTCCTCAATGTTGGCTGAAAAAAGATTAAAGTATAGTAGCGGTCTTTATCAAAGCATTTTGGTGAATCTCCCGTTAATTTTGTGATTAATGCCGGTAGGCTTTGGTCGATAAATTCAACTTGTTGCAATTTTATGGTGATTGAGTCATTGTTGGCTTGTGCCATGCAGGTCATTGACATTATTACAGTTATTATAAATATTGAGAATCTGTTCATAACGCATTTTTTTGTGTCTGTTTAGGATGTTCATATTTCACTATTCACCAATTGTTCCATTAAACAAAATCTGCCAATGTTCGAAGCCTTTTTTCCTGATGATTCCATAATATGAGCCGCCAACATGAAGAAATGACAATAAGTCTCTTTTAAATTTCCTTTTTTCGGAGAGAATTCTTATGTACTTGGACGGAATTTTAGGCATAATGAAAATATAATCGTCGATAACGGCATAATATGCAAATTGGTGCATGTCCTCTTTGCTAGGGCTGAATCTGGAAAGGAATAAGAAATATTGGTCGACAGGTAGACTCGACTGGTAGAAGTCCAAAGTTAAATGCTTCGGAATCATAGAATTTTTTGGAGGGTTCTGTATCACAGATGATAATGCTTTTGTAATACTTGTGTCGCTAAATTCCACTTGTTGCAAATTCAGGACAATAATTTCATCATTGGACTGCGCCATGCAATTCAACGATAGTATCGCAGTGATTAGAAGTAAAGCAAATCTTTTCATGGTTGCCTGTGTTTTTAGGGTTGAAAAGTCGGAGTAAATTGTTGAATGGCAGAAGTGTTTTCCACAAAGTTAACAATAAAATGCAATTTATTCAATATCGGTCCTTGGAATTAAACTTAAATCGGTCATAAAGTCTAATGACTGATTTGGGTAAAAGGATATTGTGATTACTCAAAGATGTCAGTAGGGTTGGGTGTTTTCGTTTCTATTCGGATTCATTTGCTAAAACTTACTAAGATGTTGTTAAACATATAATTTTATTGCTTGATAATGATAAAAATAGTATATGTTTGCATCAGCATAGTTCAGCACAGTAATCGTAGTGTTTTTATGGATATGACATTGGGGCAACAATTGACGAAAGTAAAACAGTTGGCAGATTTGTTGGAGCACGAAATCGTTTCCGGCAAATATTCCGAAGGGAGTTGTCTGCCCTCAATTAACGGTCTGAGCAAGGATTATTGCGTGTCGCGTGATACCGTGTTTAAGGCTTTTCTTGAATTGCGTGAACGTAAACTTATTGATTCTATTCCGGGAAAAGGTTATTATGTTACCAACAGGCAGGAACGTGTATTTCTGCTTCTTGATGAGTATTCGCCTTTTAAAAATACACTTTACAACAGTTTTGTGAGTCGTTTGGGAAGACATTATAAGGTGGATTTGTGGTTTCACCAATACAATGAGCATATCTTCAATACTATTTTACGAGAGGCTATAGGCCGATATAATTATTATGTGGTGATGAATTTCGACAATGAAAAGTTTTCTCCCATATTCAATAAAATTACGCCTTCAAAATTGCTGTTGCTCGATTTTGGAAAATTTGATAAAAAAAACTATTGCTATATTTGCCAGAATTTTGATAATTCGTTTTATGCTGTGCTGTGCGAAATGAAAGAACGTTTACGGCGTTATCGACGTATTGTGTTCCATTTGCCGAAAGAATCGAAGCATCCTTACAGCTCGGTTGGTAGTTTGCAGCAATTTTGTGCGGAGATAGGAATGGAATGTGAGGTGGATGACAGTAATGCTCTTAAGTCTGTTGATGCCGGCGTTGCATATATGGTTATACGTCAGACGGATGTAGTTGATATTATAAAGATGAGCCGGGCCAAGAAGTTGGAATGTGGCAGAGACTTTGGTCTGATTGCTTATAATGAAACTCCGGCTTATGAGGTGATTGACAAAGGCATAACATCATTAAGTGTCGATTGGGTGAAAATGGGAGACCTGGCTGCACAATTTATTGTGACAGGTGATCCTGTCCAGATCTTTTTACCTACGGAACTGCATTTGAGGGATTCTGTGTGATTTTGATTATTTGAATTGACAGATATTTTTTTTGTGTACATTAATCAGCACAGTTCAGCACAGTTGCTGGGAGTATAAGGCAAAACCTAAACAAACCTAATAATTAAAAAAATGAACAAGTATCCAAAAATTGGGATTCGTCCCACAATTGACGGCCGCCAAGGCGGAGTTCGCGAAAGCTTGGAAGAAAAAACTATGAATTTAGCGAAGGCAGTGGCCGAATTGATCTCTACAAACTTGAAAAACGGTGATGGCAGCCCTGTTGAGTGTGTCATCGCTGACTCTACAATCGGTCGTGTGGCAGAAAGTGCTGCATGCGCTGAGAAATTTGAACGTGAGGGTGTTGGTGCAACTATTACCGTAACATCCTGCTGGTGCTATGGCGCTGAAACTATGGATATGAATCCTCATTATCCGAAGGCTGTGTGGGGATTCAATGGAACGGAACGTCCGGGTGCCGTTTATCTGGCAGCGGTTTTGGCAGGGCATGCACAGAAGGGATTGCCGGCATTCGGTATCTATGGCCGTGATGTCCAAGATATTGAGGACAATACGATTCCTGAAGATGTGGCTGAGAAGATTCTTCGTTTTGCCCGTGCGGCTCAGGCTGTAGCAACAATGCGCGGCAAGTCGTATCTGTCAATGGGTAGCGTTTCAATGGGTATTGCCGGTTCTATTGTGAATCCGGACTTTTTCCAGGAATATCTTGGCATGCGTTGCGAGTCAGTCGACCTTACTGAGATTATCCGTCGTATGACAGAAGGTATCTACGATCAAGAGGAATATGCAAAAGCAATGGCATGGACAGAGAAGTACTGTAAAAAGAATGAAGGCAAAGACTTCAATGTCGAATCAAAAATGAAAACCCGTGCCGAAAAGGATGCCGATTGGGAATTTATTGTGAAAATGACCATTATTATGCGCGACCTTATGATTGGTAATCCGAAGCTGAAGGAATTAGGCTTTAAGGAAGAAGCTCTCGGACACAACGCTATTGCAGCCGGTTTCCAGGGACAACGTCAGTGGACTGACTTCTATCCGAACGGCGATTATTCGGAGGCGTTGCTCAACACTTCTTTCGACTGGAACGGAATCCGCGAAGCTTTTGTTGTGGCAACTGAAAATGATGCCTGCAACGGTGTGGCAATGTTGTTCGGGCACCTGCTTACAAACCGGGCACAGATATTTTCCGATGTACGCACTTTCTGGAGTCCGGAGGCTGTGAAACGTGTGACGGGCAAGGAATTGAAGGGCCTGGCTGCCAACGGTATCATTCACCTCATTAATTCTGGTGCTACGACATTGGATGGAACAGGACAACAGACAGATGCTGATGGCAATCCGACAATGAAGCCGGCTTGGGAAATTTCTGAAAAAGAGATGGAAAAATGTTTGGAAGCTACAACGTGGTATCCGGCTAACCGTGATTATTTCCGCGGTGGTGGTTTCTCTTCCAATTTCCTTTCAAAAGGCGGTATGCCTGTGACGATGAGCCGTTTGAATTTGGTGAAAGGACTTGGTCCGGTATTGCAGATTGCTGAAGGTTGGACTGTTGAAATCGATCCGGAAATCCATAAGCTTCTTGATGAACGTACCGACCGCACATGGCCGACTACCTGGTTTGTTCCCCGTCTTTGCGACAAGCCTGCTTTCAAGGATGTATATTCAGTGATGAACAACTGGGGTGCCAATCACGGAGCCATCAGCTATGGACATATTGGTCAGGATTTGATTACTTTGGCTTCTATCTTGCGTATTCCGGTGTGTATGCACAATGTGGACGATGACAAGATTTTCCGTCCGGCTGCATGGAACGCTTTCGGAATGGACAAGGAAGGATCTGATTACAGAGCTTGTATGAATTATGGACCGATTTATAAATAACTAATACCGTGAAAACTATGGTTAGAAGATTTATTTTGAATGAAGTGTCATATTTCGGACCAGGCGCACGCGAAGTGTTGCCTTCTGAAATTTCACGCTTGGGATTGCATAAGGCTCTTGTCGTTACGGACAAGGACTTGGTGAAATTCGGTGTTGCCGAGAAGGTTCTGGAAGTTCTTCGTTCGGCAGGTATTCCTTTTGAGGTATTTAGTGAAATCAAACCGAATCCGACAGTGGCGAATGTAAAGGCCGGATTGGTTGCCTATGCGTCATCGGGTGCTGATTTTATTATTGCAATTGGTGGCGGTTCGTCGATTGACACGGCTAAAGCTGTGGGAATTGTGTCCAACAACCCTCAATTTTCCGATATCGTGTCGCTTGAAGGTGTGGCCGATACGAAAAAGAAGTCAGTTCCAATCATTGCTTTGCCCACAACAGCCGGTACAGCAGCTGAAGTGACAATCAATTATGTGATTACTGATGAGGAAAACCATAAAAAGATGGTGTGTGTAGACCCTAATGACATCCCGGCCATAGCAATTGTCGACGCTGAATTGATGTATACGTTGCCGAAAAGTCTTACGGCTGCAACCGGTCTTGATGCACTGACTCATGCCATTGAAGGTCTGATTACAAAAGGCGCATGGGAGATGAGCGACATGTTTGAAATCAAGGCAATTGAAATGATCGCCCGCTATCTGGAAACGGCTGTTGCCGAACCTTCTAATGTGGAAGCGCGCAACGGAATGGCTGTTGCGCAATACATTGCCGGTATGGCGTTCTCGAACGTAGGCCTGGGCGTGGTTCATGGCATGGCGCACCCGCTGGGAGCAAGATTTGATATTCCACATGGCGTGGCCAACGCATTGCTGTTGCCTATTGTGATGGAATTCAATGCACCTGCTGCCCTTGAAAAATATGTGGAAATAGCAAAAGCTATGAATGTGTATGTTTCGGGCATGACTGCAGAACAGGCGGCGGATGCTGCTGTGAATGCGGTGAAGGAATTATCGGTGAAAGTCGGAATTCCGCAACATCTGTCAGAACTGGGCATTAAGGAAAGCGACCTTGAGATGCTTGCCGCTGATGCATTTGCCGATGTGTGTACACCGGGCAATCCGCGTGAAGTGAACAAAGAAATAATTTATGACCTATACAAGAAAGCGTTATGATAACAAATGAGCATATAGAAAAATTTATAGAGCAGGCACACCGTTATGGTGCAGCCGGACTGACATTATGCAGCAGCGGTAATCTTTCATGGCGTATTGGCGATGAAGTGCTGGTTTCGGGAACCGGTTCGTGGGTTCCTACTTTACCGAAAGAAAAAGTGGCAGTTTGTCGTTTGGAAACCGGTGAAGTGCTCAACGGAGTCAAGCCGTCGATGGAAAGCGGATTCCATTTAGGTGTTTTGAGAGAACGTCCGGACGTGAATGTCGTGTTCCATTTTCAGTCGTGCTATGCTACCGCAGTTGCCTGTATGAAGAATATCCCGTCGGATTTCAACGTGACGGCAGAAATTCCCTGTCATGTCGGCGCAGAGATTCCGGTAGTGCCGTATTATCGTCCGGGTTCACCGGAACTGGCAGCTGCCGTGATAGCAGCCATGAAGGACCACAATTCTATCTTGCTCCAAAAGCACGGTCAGGTGGTGTGCGGTGAAAATTTCGAACAGGTGTTTGAACGTGCGACTTTTTTTGAAATGGCATGCCGCATCATTGTCTTGTCAGGCGGTGCATACAATACGTTGAGCCGGGAAGAAATAGATGATTTGGAAACTTACGTTTTAGGTAAGAAAACAAAATGACAGAAGCGTATTTGGCTGTAGATTTCGGAGGTGGTAGCGGCAGAGTAATAGCCGGCTACCTTTCCTCCGGTGAACTTGTTGTTGACACTGTCTATCGCTTTTCAAATAGGCAGGTGCGTTTGGGAAATCACATTTATTGGGATTTCCCGGCACTGTTTGCCGATATGAAGCAAGGCCTGCGTATGGCAGTGGAGAAAGGATATCGCATTAAGAGTATCGGTGTTGATACTTGGGGCGTGGATTTTGGTCTGATTGATAAAGAAGGCAATCTGATGTCCAATCCCGTTTGCTATCGTGATAGCCGTACTGAAGGTATCCCTGATGAGGTGTTCTCGCAGATTGATGTGGCGGAACATTATGCGGAAGCGGGAATACAGATAATGGAAATCAATACTCTGTTTCAATTGTACGCATTGAAAAAGTCAGGAAAATGGCAGTTGGAAAATGCTGACAAACTACTGTTTATGCCTGATTTGTTCAGCTATTTCCTTACTGGTGTTGCCAACAATGAATATAGTATTGCCTCTACTTCAGAATTGCTGGATGCGAAAACACGCCGTTGGAATTATCCGCTGATGCGTAAGTTAGGTATTCCGGAACATATTTTCTGTGATATCGTAATGCCCGGTGACAAACGGGGAAAGCTGTTGGATTCTATTAAGGAAGAATTAGGCATTGATTACGATGTGGATGTTATTGCTGTGGCATCCCATGATACGGCAAGTGCAGTTTATGCCGTTCCTGAGTCGCAGAAGTCCGGCAGTAAAGCGTTCCTCAGTTCTGGAACGTGGTCGTTGTTGGGGGTTGTCCTCAATGAACCAGTATTGACGGAAGAGGCACGGTTGGCCGGATTTACCAATGAAGGCGGCGTGGGAGGCAAGATCTGTTTTCTTCAGAATATAACGGGGCTTTGGATTTTGCAGCGTCTTGTGTCTGAATGGTCGGCAAAAGGACTGGAATCAGATTATGGAAGATTAGTCGCTTTGTCGGAAGAGGCTGAAATTATGTCGGTAATAGATGTTGACGACAGTGTTTTTCAGAATCCGTCCGATATGGCGGAAGCCATTGCTGCTTATTGTGGAAAAAGCGGTCAGCAGATACCTCAGTCTGTGGGGGAATATGTGAAATGCGTGCTGCTGTCGCTTGCGAAACGCTATAAGAAAGGCATTGACGGTTTGAACAGGCTCTTGCCAGAACCGGTGGAGTCACTTCAAATTATTGGTGGTGGCTGTCAGAACCGTTATCTGAACCGTTTGACGGAAGAAGCTACCGGTTTGCAAGTTGAGGCTGGTCCGGTTGAGGCTACGGCCATAGGAAACATCCGGCTGCAAATGAAATCCTGTCAGAAATAAGCCTAATACCCCAATTGTATCTGTAAAGGGAATAAGCGTGTAACGGGAAAACCCTTTGCAGAATAAAAAGATAGAAATGCTGGTCGTAATATGCCAGTCCAGACAGAATATGTCTGTGTTTTTTTAAGTTCAGACCTTAAAATCGTTGTCTGTTTAGAATATGTACCAATGCGGTTCCCTTCCTTTTGTTTATGGCAGAGGAAGGGGGCCATAATAAATCTCAAACAATGAAAAATGATAAAGAATCCATAATTTCAAAAGATGGTGTAAACTATCTTGTGCCGTTTATTCTTATTACTGCCTGTTTTGCCTTGTGGGGATTTGCTAACGATATCACGAATCCGATGGTGAAAGCCTTTTCAAAAATTTTCCGCATGAGTGTGACCGAGGGGACTTTTGTTCAGGTGGCATTCTATGGAGGATATTTTGCAATGGCTTTTCCAGCTGCTATGTTTATCCGCAAATTTACCTACAAGTCTGGGGTGATTTTGGGGCTGGGGCTTTATGCCTTAGGTGCACTCTTGTTTTTCCCAGCTATGCATATCGGCACATATCTTCCGTTTTTGATTGCGTATTTCATTATGACATGCGGCCTGTCGTTTCTTGAAACCAGCTGTAATCCTTATATTCTTTCAATGGGACCGGAACATTCAGCTACGCGTCGTCTGAATCTTGCTCAAGCGTTTAATCCGATAGGGTCGCTGCTTGGTATGTTCGTTGCCATGAATTTCATTCAGAACCGTTTGAATCCGATGGATACGGCAGAACGCAGTATGCTTGACCATGCGGAGTTTGAGCAAATCCGTGATTCCGACCTTGCTGTGCTGATTGCCCCATATTTGGTAATTGGATTTATTATAATATTTATGTTGCTGGTGATACGTTTCACAAAGATGCCTCGTACGGGAGAACAGGTGCATTCCATTAATTTTTTGCCGACACTGAAACGTATTTTTTCCATTCGCCATTATCGGGAAGGTGTGGTGACTCAGTTCTTTTATGTGGGAGCTCAGATTATGTGCTGGACGTTCATTATTCAATATGGTACACGTTTGTTTGTTTCACAAGGGATGGAAGAACAGGCAGCGGAAGTATTGTCGCAGCAGTATAACATTGTGGCAATGGTTATATTCTGTATAAGCCGCTTCATCTGTACTTTCATGTTGCGTTATTTCAATCCGGGAACGTTGCTGAAAATCTTGGCAATTGCTGCTTGTTTGTTGACTTTGGGTGTGATTTTCTTTACTAATATTTACGGACTTTATTGTCTGGTTGGTGTATCTGCCTGTATGTCGTTGATGTTCCCGACTATTTACGGCATTGCATTAGGCGGTTTGGGGGACGATGCAAAATTCGGGGCAGCCGGCCTGATTATGGCTATTCTTGGTGGCTCTGTTCTGCCTCCGCTCCAGGCACGTATTATCGATATGCATTCTCTGTTTGGGTTTCCGGCGGTAAATGTGTCGTTTGTCCTTCCGTTAGTATGTTTTGTGGTAATAGTCGCTTATGGCCACCGTATGCGGAAAATTAAAAACTGAATATCCTGAAAATCATTGTAAACAAAAAGAAAGCCTGCATCATGGCGGTGCAGGCTTTCTTGTATGATGTAAAAATAAGGATTAGCAATATTCTGCCCAGTTGGTGTTCTGCATGTTTCCTGATTTTACGAATTCTTCGTGGAAACCGAATGCAGCCTTGAGGCAGTGCGGAGTGTGACCGCCTTTGCCGAGCTTCAAGTAGTCGCGGAGCAACGGACGGTAAGCCGGGTGAGCACAGTTTTCGATGATGAGTTGTGCTTTTTCTT
>CASEAJ010000074.1 GCA_949285425.1 uncultured Porphyromonadaceae bacterium | reverse complement strand
TACGACATGATTGAAAAAATGGTAGCCGACTACGATTTCCCCGTAGCCTACAACTTCCCCGTAGGCCACGTCGACTACAACCTCCCCATGCTCGAAGGTGCCCAGGCCGACCTCACCGTCACCAAAGACAAAGTCCGCCTCATCTTCAAACGATAAAAAACGACGAAAAAGACCAACCGCTCCGAGCCGCACCCGCACAGCCCGGAGCGGTCGGTTTTTTATTCCAAAGCGGTCTTTAATTTTGCCGGACATACCTTGGGTATGTCCCTACAAGTGTCAAGGTGTAATCACGATATCAGAAAAGAATTTTGCCAATTGTTCCCATACATTTATTGTAGGGACGTACCCCCGGTACGTCCGAATTTATCCTCTAAAGATTGCCAAGATTTGTTTATAATAAAAATAAAAAAAGTCGGGGCGCTGTATTCACATACTGCGCCCCGAAAAATGTACCAATTATTTAATCTCTACAAAACGTCTTCTACTGGTGTGTAAGGCAAGTTCCATGCTTCGGCTACGCCTTTGTAAACCACCTTACCGTTGACAACATTCAAGCCTTCGAGCAATTCTTTGTTTTCCTTGCAAGCCTTGCGCCATCCTTTGTCGGCAAGTTGCAGCACATAAGGAAGTGTCGCATTGGTCAAGCCAAACGTAGATGTACGGGCCACTGCACCCGGAATGTTGGCAACGCAATAGTGTACGATGCCGTCCACTTCGTAAATCGGATCCTGATGAGTTGTCGGGTGTGAAGTTTCGAAACATCCGCCCTGGTCGATAGCAACGTCGACCATCACGGTGCCTTTCTGCATCAGTTTCAGCATGTCGCGAGTGACAAGCTTCGGAGCTTTTGCACCCGGAATCAGCACTGAACCGATAACAAGGTCGGCCTGCTTCAATTCTTCGCAAATATTAAATTTGTTAGACATCAAAGTCTTCACGTTCTTTGGCATTACATCGTGCAAGTAAGTAAGCCGTGGGATGGAGATATCGCAAATCGTGACATCCGCACCAGTTCCGGCAGCCGTATAGGCAGCAGCTGTACCCACAACACCGGCACCGATAACAAGCACCTTAGCCGGCTTAACACCCGGGATACCGCCAAGCAATACGCCCTTACCTCCATGATGACGTTCGAGGAAATACATACCTTCCTGAACTGACATACGTCCAGCCACTTCCGACATTGGAATCAACAGCGGCAACGTATGGTCGGCACGGCGAACCGTTTCATATGCACAGCATACAGAACCGTTTTCAACCATAGCGTGAGTCAACGGCTCGCTGCTTGCAAAGTGGAAATAAGTAAACAGTAACTGATCCTTACGGATTAGTTTATATTCGGCCTCAATAGGCTCCTTCACTTTTACAATCATTTCGGCAATGCCGTAAACATCTTCAATGGTAGGAAGAATTTTCGCTCCGGCATTGACATAATCCTCGTCACAAAATCCGCTTCCGTTTCCGGCAGTGGCTTGTACATAAACTACATGTCCGCGATTCACAAGTTCGTGAACACCGGCGGGCGTCATAGCGACACGATTTTCGCTATTTTTGATTTCTTTGGGAATTCCAATAATCATCGCTTTGTGTTTTAAGTGGTTTTATGTTAAATTCTTAAAGGTTTCATATCAGCAATGCCGCTCCGTAGGAAAGCCACATAATGACAAGAAGCACATATGTTATTTCTTTACGGATAGGATAGCATTTATATGCAAGATATCCACAGGCAATCATGTAGACCGGAAACATTACCAACAACAGCCAGGTACTGTCGTCGCGGCTGGCAAAATCATATTCCATCATAAGAAAAGGCCATCCCACCACCGGTAGCACACTTATCGTAACCAGAACAATCAGCCACACAGGCCTTTTGGGAATGCTGTCGTCTTTTTTTGATAATGTCTTGTGTCTTGTCATAGTCTGCGGTCATTTTTTCGACTACGTTTCTTCGCGCTGTCATACAGCTTGAACCGTTAGTCAATCACAAATATACAATGAAGAAAGTTTTCTATAAAAATAATTTTCAAGAAAAATTTACGGCAGCTTCACGAATTAACATTTAGAAAAACTTTTTCAAATTTGCATACATATATTTATTCTTACATCAGCAACAACGCCAAATTCACCCTGCAAATACAGCCCAATCAAAAAAAATAGCTTACCTTTGCCCCAACTATCAACAATTTATACCAAATTATGTCAACTTACACAGAAGACAAGAGAAAAGTGACAACTCGCCGCCTTATTGAAATGAAGCAGCGAGGAGAAAAAATCTCAATGCTGACAGCCTATGACTATTCAATGGCTAAACTCAT
>CASEAJ010000073.1 GCA_949285425.1 uncultured Porphyromonadaceae bacterium | reverse complement strand
TGGGATAGTTTTACTTTATATCCCTAAGATACAAAAAAATAGGGAGACGGGCAAGTTCTGACTTAGCGAAGTTGAGACTTGCCCGATTTTTTTGCAGACATAAAAAAGGCCATCTCAAAAATAATTTTGAGACAGCCTCTTGTCTATTAACAACAAGCGGATAAGTTTTCCAAACTATTCATCATCCCCCTTGGTTGCTTCATATTCCTTCAGCAGTTTTTCCTGGATATCCATCGGCACCAGTTCATAGCTGGCAAACTTCATGGAGAACGAAGCCCGTCCGCCCGACAAGGAGCTGAGGCTGGTCGAATAATTGCTCATCTCCTTCAAAGGCACCTTGGCTGTAAGCCGTTCAAAACCTTTTTCACTGTGCATGCCCATGATGATGGCACGACGTCCCTGCATATCGCTCATGACATCGCCCAAACGGTCGGACGGCACAAGCACTTCCACATCATACACAGGTTCGAGCAGTTTCGGACCGGCTTCCTTGAATGCTTGCGAGAAGGCATTACGTCCGGCCAGACGGAAGGAAATTTCATTCGAATCGACCGGGTGCATTTTTCCGTCATACACAATGACACGCACATCACGTGCATAAGAACCTGTCAACGGTCCCTGTTCCATGCGGTCCATCAAACCTTTTAGGATGGCAGGCATGAAGCGGGCATCAATGGAACCGCCGACAATACTGTTGACAAATATCAGCTTGCCGCCCCACTCCAGATTGATTTCCTGGGTATCGCGCACACTGATTTTATATTCCTGCCCGTTGAACTTGTAGCTGGCCGGAACCGGTGTTCCTTCAAAATACGGTTCAACAATCAGGTGAACTTCACCAAACTGTCCTGCCCCACCCGACTGTTTCTTGTGACGATAATCGGAACGGGCCGCTTTCGTAATCGTTTCCCGATAAGGAATCTTCGGTTCCTTGTATTCAATGGCTATCTTGTCGTTGTTTTCCACCCGCCATTTCAACGTACGCAAATGGAATTCACCCTGACCGTACAGAATCGTCTGTTTCAGTTCTTTCGACTGTTCCACAATCCAGGTCGGGTCTTCTTCGTGCATGCGTGTAAGCACTTCGTTCAGTTTTTCTTCATCCGATTCTTCTACAGCCCGTATGGCGCGACGATATTTCGGATCCGGATATTGTATTTCCTTGAAATCATAGTCCACACCTTTCGCGTTCAGCGTATTCCCCGTACGGGTATCTTTCAGTTTCACGGTAGCCCCTATGTCACCTGCCACCAGTTCATCCACATTGATGCGGGTTTGCCCGGCCACGGCATATATCTGACTGATGCGTTCCTTCACGTTACGGTTTATATTCTGCAAATCATCGCCCACATGCAATGTTCCGCTCATTACCTTAAAGTAAGACACCTCGCCCACATGCGGTTCCACACTGGTCTTGAACACATACAAGCTGGTCGGAGCAGCCGGATCGGGTTCCACTTCCTTGCCATCTTTCGTCTGCGGTTTTTCCGTCACATTCACCGATGGAACCACATTGCCCAGGAACTCCATCAAACGACGCACACACATGTCTTTTTCGGCACACACACAGAATACGGGGAACATGTCGCGTGTGAGCAAGCCCAAACGAATGCCCTGGCGCATTTCATCTTCCGTCAACGAACCTTGGTCAAAGAATTTTTCCATGAGGCCTTCATCGTGTTCTGCCGCCGCTTCTACCAAGGCATTATGCAACTCCTGCGCTTTTTCTATCTGGTCATTCGGAATCTCCAACACTTCGGGCACTCCGCCTTCGGGTTTCCATTTGTACATCTTCATTTTCAACACATCGACCACGGCGTTGAATCCCGGTCCGGTACTTACCGGATATTGTATCTGCACCACCTTACTGCCGAAGTTTTCCCGCAGTTCTTCCAATGTCTTGTCGAAATCGGCTTTTTCATGATCCAACTGATTGGTTACAAAAATAACCGGTTTATGAAACTTCTCCGTATAACGGAAATGATTGTTCGTGCCGACTTCCACGCCATATTGTGTATTGAGCAATATCAATGCTGTATCGGTAACGTTCAACGATGTCACCACTCCTCCGATAAAATCGTCAGACCCGGGACAGTCGATGAAGTTCAACTTCTTTCCAAGCCATTCCACCTGCGCTACTGTGGAAAACACGGAATACCCATACTCTTTTTCCACCGGGAAATAATCGGAAACCGTGTTTTTCGCTGCAACCGTTCCTCTACGTTTTATAACTCCACTCTCGTAAAGCATAGCTTCTACAAGAGTGGTTTTCCCAGCCCCAGAACTTCCCAACAGTGAGATGTTCTTAATTTCATTAGATTGATATACCTTCATACAGCTTTAAATTTTAATTGTTTGAATATATAAGATATTAGCCTTGAAAAAGGAGTTGCAATGTATAAATTCTCCTTTAAAAATGGCACGTCCGACGGCATGTTATACAACAATGTTTTGAAACAGATAAACGGAGTGACGAGTAACAAGTGACAAGTGACAAGTGACAAGTGACGAGTGACGAGTGCTGTTGACAGGTGACAGTTAATGGTCGGGAGTTGGCAAGCAAGCATTAGGGAATGATTGCAAGCACAAAAAAAAGCCAGAAGGCTGGTTTTGCACCCACTCCTTCTGACTTCTTCTTATTATTATATGTATCGGGAAACAGACTTCCGTCTTCCGCACTACAGAATGCCCTGTGCCATCATGGCCTTGGCCACTTTCATGAAACCGGCAATGTTCGCACCTTTCACATAGTTGACATAACCATCCGGTTCTGTGCCGTACTTCACGCAAGCTTCATGAATACCGGTCATAATGCTCTGCAGCTTCTGGTCCACTTCTTCGCGGCTCCAGCTCAAACGCATGGAGTTCTGGGTCATTTCCAGTCCCGAAGTAGCCACCCCACCGGCATTGGCCGCCTTTCCGGGAGCATACAATATCTTATGTTTCAGGAACACTTCAATGGCTTCGGGAGTCGAAGGCATGTTGGCACCTTCCGACACGGCGATACATCCGTTCTTCATCAACATTTCAGCATCGTCTCCGTTCAGTTCGTTCTGTGTTGCCGACGGCAGGGCTATCGTACATTTTTCACCCCAGGGACGTCCGCCTTCCACATATTTGCAACCATATTTTTCGGCATATTCACGGATACGTCCGCGATATACGTTCTTCAATTCAAACACATAGTTCAGCTTTTCTTCATCTATTCCATCCGGATCATAGATATAGCCGTTACTGTCGGAAAGGGTTACCACCTTACCTCCCAGCTGCAACACTTTCTGCGCTGTATAAGTGGCCACATTTCCCGAGCCGGAAATGGCAATCACCTGATCTTTCAAGTCGTTAATGCCTTTCCGCTTCAGCATGTTCATCAAGAAATAAATGTTACCGTATCCGGTTGCTTCGGGACGAATGAGCGAACCGCCGAATTCAAGTCCCTTTCCTGTAAAGGTACCCGTGTTTTCACAGGCCATTTTCTTGTACATGCCATACATGTAGCCCACTTCACGTCCACCTACGCCAATGTCACCGGCAGGGACATCGGTATCGGGTCCGATATGCTTGCCCAGCTCCATAATGAATGCCTGGCAGAAACGCATGATTTCAGCATCCGATTTTCCTTTCGGGTTGAAGTCGGAACCGCCTTTGCCACCACCCATAGGCAAGGTTGTCAACGAGTTTTTAAAAGTTTGTTCGAAAGCAAGGAACTTAAGAATCGAAAGGTTTACGGAAGAGTGGAAACGGATACCCCCTTTGTACGGGCCGATGGCATTGTTATGCTGCACACGATATCCCATGTTGGTCTGCACGTTTCCTCTGTCGTCTACCCATGTCACACGAAATGAGAATATACGGTCCGGAATGCAAAGACGCTCTATCAGATTGTACTTTTCAAACTCGGGATGAGCGTTGTACACATCTTCAATCGATTCCAATACTTCGCGTACTGCCTGAATGTATTCCGGTTCATTCGGAAATCTCCTTTTCAAACCGTCAATAACTTGTTGAACTTTCATTGCTTGCTGTTTTTAAGTTTTTAATTTGTTTCGGTTGCAAAGATAAACATTTCGTTCGTAAAAACAATGATATTTTTACAAAAATCTTATTTTTTCAATCAAAACATCGTTTTTTGACAAAGAAAACACAACACTGCAAACAATTAGCCACAAACAGAAGGGTTGCTCGTTACACGAATCAAACCGCAGGACACATTGTCTGTCAGGGAACAAACCCTACCAAACACAGAATGACAACAGGCGGCTCCAGCCATCCTATTTGTCACTCAACCGGTAAACCTTGTGCGTTGCCTGGCCCAGCGACTCCAGTTTGCCCTCTGCCAGCCAGCGGTTCAAGTCGTTTTGGGCACGCGTGCGGAGCAGGCCGGTCAGTTCGCCGTATTGCGTGCGGGTAATGACCCCATGCTCGGAAAGGTAGGCCTCGAGGCGTTCGTAACGCTGCTGCACCGAAAGGTCCGACGAACTTTTACGGAATTTGCTGTAGCGGTCGGCACGCACCAACGGACCTTGCGGACGGAAATTCTTGGCCGGATGCAACTTTACTTTGCCGAAACGGACCGACTGGGCATGCACCTCGCTTTCGTCGGCAATGTCGCGGTCGGTCTCCACCGTCGGTTCGGCATAGCACATGTCGCCCACCTGCACCCGGCTGCCATACGACAGATAGCGCAACACACGCGCCTCCACTTCGTGCATCACACCGACTATGTTGCCGGGCGTAAAACCCGTGTCGTGTGCCACTTCCTCTACGATACGCTTCCACGATATCGTTTCATCAAACACCAACTTAGGATAAAGTATCCGGGTCTTTCCACCATCCTTTGAGTTAGGCACCGATAAAAAATCAAATTTTGCTCCCATGACTATTTTATTTTAACAAGGTTATTTTTATGCTTCATATCAGCAGCTTCTATAGCCTCCGTGCGCAGGTCATATAACCTCCGTGCGCGGGTCATATAACCTCCGTGCGCAGGCTACATGACCTCCGTACGGAAGCTATAGAATTTACATTGCCAAAATTACGAATTACCCGGCCGAGAAACAAAAATCCGACACGGAAAAAGCAAAAACATCTGCGGACATTTTTGCCGCCGCCCCAACACGATTGCTGCATATCGCCACCACGGCCTCCGGTCATTTTTAGGCAATCCGAGCATTTTCGCAATGCAACGTTTTTTCTGTTCCATGTTGGAATGAACATAAAAATTGAGTGGCGGTACATCAAAATGCACCGCCACTCAACGCTTTACGGTCGTATCCGGTTTCCATGAAACGAACAGCAAAACCGTGGCACAAACCGTAATCGTCACTGTTTTTTAGGATTCAAATCAAACGGGAGTAATGGCGTTTCATCGTTATCCTCATTAAAACGGTCGAAATCCGATATATATAATTTGTCTTGAATCAACTTGTATTTTTCGTATTCGGTATAAGCTTTGTCTTTAGCCTCCTCTTGCGAAACTTTTCCAGCTGTATCACAGGGTTTATAATCCATGGCCGCAAGATATTGTTGAAGGAATTTCTTCCAATCTTCCATAGTAGAAATGACATGACGCTTGGCACGCGATTCTGCCATATCAAGAAAAGCGGTTGTGATAAGGTTCAATTGGGACAATTCTGCGTCTGACAAATAATTTTTCGCCACGATGGTATCAGACTTCTGCACCCTCCCGTTCGGAGCCTTCTTCCACGTAGTAAGCCCCATGTAAGGTCGTTCAGAGTCTGCCCGCTGATAGATGATTTCCGCCGCTGTACGTTGAGTAACGGCAAGGTGCATCATGTTCTGAACCATTTTGAAAAACAGCTTTGTACCTTCCGATTTAGGGTCATAATCCGCACTGCATTCGGCATAAATGTCTGTTATCTTTTGATAGTACCTACGCTCTGATGTACGTATTTCACGAATACGTTCCAATAAATCGTCAAAATAATCTTTGCCGAAATGCTTGCCCTGTTTGATCCGTTCATCATCAAGAACATATCCTTTTATTATAAATTCTTTCAGCACAGAGGTTGCCCAAATGCGGAATTGAGTCGCCTGATAACTGTTCACTCTATACCCCACGGCTATAATGGCATCCAGATTGTAGAACAGCGGTGTCCTTTCTACCGACCTGCCTCCTTCCGACTGAACTATCCCAATTTTTCGGATAGTTGCTTCTTTGGCAAGCTCTCCCGTCTCGTAAATCTGTCCGAGATGATAGTTAATGGTTCTGACATCGACCCCAAACAAATCCGCCATTCTTTTTTGCGACATCCAGAATGTTT
Source organism: uncultured Porphyromonadaceae bacterium (assembly GCA_949285425.1). GTDB lineage: Bacteria > Bacteroidota > Bacteroidia > Bacteroidales > Paludibacteraceae > QVMH01. The sequence continues at coordinate 16,847 of CASEAJ010000073.1, read as the reverse complement.
CACTGTTGAAAACGACTTCTACACGCGCTTCCCCTTGAGGTGTTTTATAGAGCAATATGTTAGAACTTAAAGAATTGTGCAAAAGATCGGCCATGGAAACAGACCGTCCGAAATAATCTTTTGCCTGCCGAACAAGCAGTTTCCTGCTATCGGCATTTTCCGCAACAATCATACAAGCCATACGAGACAGACGGAATATATCTACTTTGCGGAACGAGCCGTTGCCAATCCTGACCATATCAACCGACCGGTTGAAATGCTCGTCCACATTCATTCCCTTTTCCCCGGCAACCCTAATAGCTTTATCTATAACCGTCTGGAACTTCCAATAAGCAGAATAACCCATTGCACCGCAAAGGTCACGGGAGCTCCAGTATTCGTGGCCACTTTCATCCTTACGGCAGATATGCTCGAATGAAGAAATCATCCGGGCTACATTTTCAGTTTCACCCATTTGTATCTACTTGACAATATTCAGACGCCCTGCACTGCTACGGCCGTCATTGTTAAACTTACTGAACATCTCGCAGGCATATCCTGTATATGCGGTACAGAGAAGCTGCAAACGGGAACCACGAATAAGGCTGCACACATCACGCAGCCGGATACAGTGCCTTTGCTGCAACTCTTTACCCATATTATTTTTTCTTTTCTATCTTTATTGCATCCATTAATAATACCTTATTTACAACACCACCTGCCGTAAGATAAGAATCACGATATCTAGTATTTGTATATTCATCAAGAGTAACAATTGCATTCCAATATGACGTAAAATCAATATCACTTCCCGGGTCCAGGCAAAATATTCTTGTTATTTTATCATTTCGCATTTCGTATCCTATTGCTAATAAAGCATGGCCATCGACTTTGTTATAAGAAACTCCTATCATCAAAGGTTTGTTGTCATCAATGCATTCAGCTACGGCCTCTATTGTTTTTTGACGAGTATCAATATAATCGCAATTGACAATCTTTTTTGCAGCATATTGCAACCCTATTTTTATATCAGCTGCAAAATTAAGCCCTTCCCGAATAAGGCCTTTTTGATTTTCAAGAAAATCCCTAAGGATACGTCCTTTTGAAGTAGAACGTTTTATGTTATCTCCATCGAACACCTGCTTATATGTCAATATACGCAAGATGATCAAATACATCATCAATGAATACACAGCACAAGCTCCGTCTAGTTCACCCTGGCGCAAATGAACTTTTTGTTTCTTTCCCAATCTAACTCCATTGGGCGTAAGTTCTAAAGATTCTATTACTTTTATCATAATTAACCCCAATCAAAAGTCCTGATAATACCACACAAACGGTCAAGGACATGCATCAATGCCTTTCTTTTCTTGACCAGACCAAAAGTAATATTTTAACTTGAAAATCACAACCGGACAATTATCGTCTTTATGACCGTCAGCTTCCCGACATGTCCAATCTCCATCACACCATTTATGAATCCCTCATATTCATTATTTCAAAAAAGCACTACCTGTCAATAATTTATCCATATTTCCCATTATCACTTTTTATTCGTAAATTTGCATTACAAAATATTCACAAAAACAACCTCTATGAAACGACAACTTTTCATTGTTTTGTTCCTCGGTCTGTCACAATTCATCTTTTCCAACCTGTTGCATGACATTACCGACGGTAAATACCGGGCTAAGTCGCTGCCTGCCTTCCACTCGATGAACGACGGCGAACACTACACGGTGCTAGCTGACAGTGCCACCATTGTGCGCTACAGCTACAAGACAGGACTGGCCACAGACACCATTTTCCAACTGTCAAGCATCAAGGACGCCCCCATACAGGCCATATCCGGCTACGAATTCAGCCCCAACGAAGCGCTGCTGCTCGTGCACACCAACATGGAATACCGCTACCGACGCACCTTCACCGCCGACTATTACCTATATAATATTAAGAAAGGCGAACTGACCCAGCTTTCGGAATACGGGAAACAGGAAGCGCCCGCCTTTTCGCCCGACAGCCGCTACGTGGCATTCGTGCGTGAAAACAACATCTACCTGCGCAAGCTGGAATTCAACACCGAACTGGCGGTAACGAAAGACGGCAAGGCCGGACACATCATCAACGGCGTGCCCGACTGGGTGTACGAAGAGGAGTTCGGACTGCGCCGCTATTTTGAATGGAGCCCCGACAGCAAGATGATAGCCTTCCTGAAATTCGACGAAAGCGCCGTTCCCGAATTCTCGTTCCAACTGTACAACCGGAACCCCAACGAAGATGGGCTTACCCTCTACCCCGACTTGCTGAAATTCAAATATCCGAAGGCCGGACAAACGAACTCCAGCGTCAAGGTGTTCATATACGATGACTACAACAAAAACACCCGGGAAGTGAAGCTCGAAGGCGAAGAAGACTTCTACATACCGCGCATCCGCTGGACGAAGTCTGCCGAGCAGCTGGCCATATTCAGACTGAACCGCAACCAGAACAAACTCGACATGTATCTTGCCAACCCGAAATCGACCGTTGCCCGACTCACTTTGAGCGAAGAGGACCCATGCTACATAGACTACGAACTGATTGACGACATTTACTTCTTCAACGACAACAAGTCATTCCTGTACACAAGCGAACGCGACGGCTACCGCCACATATACAAATACCGCATCAACGGCATACCCGAAAAACAACTGACAAGCGGTCCGTGGGATGTGACCGCCGTGTACGGATACGATGAAAAATCGGGCACGCTCTACTACCAGTCGGCCGAAACATCGCCCATGCAGCGCGACATCTACTCCATCGACCCGAAAGGAAGAAAGACCAGGCTGACCGACGGCAAGGGAACCCACAACGCCACGTTCAACAGTACCTACACGTATTTCACCGACAACTATTCGTCGGCCGGCACCCCGAACCAAATCACACTGAAAACAAACAAAGGAAAAACCCTCCGCACCCTGGAAGACAATGCCGGGCTGGCCCGCACCTTTCACGACCTGCGATTACCCCAGAAAGAGTTCTTCAGCTTCACCACATCCGAAAACGTACAGTTGAACGGCTGGATAATCAAACCGGTTCCCTTTGTTGCCGACAAAAAACATCCGCTGCTGCTCGTACAATACAGCGGCCCCAACTCACAACAAGTGCTGGACAGCTGGCGAGTGGACTGGGAATATTACCTGGCCCAGCAAGGCTATGTCGTTGCCTGCGTAGATGGACGCGGAACAGGAGCACGCGGAGCCGAATTCCGTAAATGCACCTACCGGCAACTTGGTGTTTTGGAAACACGCGACCAGATAGAAGCCGCCCGATACCTGGGCGCACAACCCGGAATAGACAAAGACCGCATCGGCATATGGGGCTGGAGCTACGGAGGTTTCATGACCCTCATGGCCATGAGCGCGCCCGACAGCCCGTTCAAAGCCGGCATTGCCGTAGCTCCCGTCACCGACTGGCGGCTGTACAACACGGCATACACCGAACGCTTCATGCGCCGCCCGCAGGAGAACTTCAGCGGATACGACGAAGCATCGCCCCTGCTCAAGGCCGAAAACCTGCAGGGCAAACTGCTGATTATACACGGCACCGCAGATGACAACGTACACATACAAAACACCATGCTCTATATAGAGAAACTGGTAGAGTGCGGCAAACAGTTTGAAATGCAGATATACACGGACAAAAACCACAGCATTTTAGGACAACAGACACGGAGACACCTGTATACCCGGAAATGCGAATTTCTGCAAAAGAACCTGTAGCCTTCCACTCACATGCCTGGCACACACCTGCAAACCTATGCGGCACACGAAAGCCGGAAGCCCGTGAGGACACAACGACAAGTCCTCATGGGCTGAAAAAAAACTTATTTTTTATTCTTTTTTTTGCCGAGAAGAAAAAAAAAGCTATATTTGTAACAGCAAATCATGTTGCTCTGAGATTGGAAAACTCAACACTAAAAAAACCAACGAGGCAAGTTAGGTTTTCAATGGCGGGCTGCGCCTTCGGGTATGTCACTGACACGGCAGATTACAAAGAATACTGACACCTCAAATCCTGTTTACAGGAGTTTTCTCAACAAACGGCAGCATGGTTTGTTTTTTTTGCCCTCCCCACAAGCCACCGCTACACATTCCAAACAGCAATCCACACCAGACAAAACACCCCGTAAGCACTCCCGAGCCACCGTCCATACAAGCCCCAAACCATAACTGAAAGAACAACGGGAACAACTCAAAACAAGCCTTAGAAAGACAATTTATTGCACATAAAAAGCAAAAACGTGCATTTAACCCTATTTTTTTTCTAAAAAAGTGTGGTCAAGTCAAAAAAAATTCATTTCTTTGCAGCGCAAAATCAAAAAACTAATTTTATTTACTAACTAAAACAACAAAATTATGTCAGAAGTTGCAGATAAAGTAAAAGCGATTATCGTTGATAAGTTAGGTGTTGAAGAATCAGAAGTAACACCTACAGCTAGCTTCACTAACGACTTAGGAGCTGACTCTTTGGACACAGTTGAATTGATCATGGAATTCGAAAAAGAATTCGGCATCTCAATTCCGGATGAAGAAGCAGAAAAAATCGCAACTGTAGGCGATGCTATCGAACACATCGAAGCTTTGCAAAAATAATTTCCTCGATAATTATTTCAATTATTTATGGAATTAAAAAGAGTAGTAGTAACGGGGTTAGGCGCGATTACTCCATTGGGCAATAACATTCCTGAAACATGGAACAACATCGTCAATGGAGTAAGCGGGGCCAATCCCATTACCCATTTTGATGCATCTAAATTCAAGACACAATTTGCCTGCGAAGTCAAAAACTTCGACCCCGCCGCGTTCTTCGACAGAAAAGAAGCACGCAAATTAGACAGATATGCCCAATATGCCATTGTGGCTGCCAAGGAAGCGATAGAAAACAGCGGCCTTGATTTGGATAAAGTAGACAAAGATGAAGTCGGTGTCATCATGGCTGCCGGCATCGGTGGCATACTCACTTTCGAACAGGAAGTCGGATACTATTATGCCAACCAGGAACTCGGCCCCAAGTTCAACCCGTTCTTCATACCGAAAATGATATCCGACATTGCCGCCGGACAAATATCTATCATGTACGGTTTTCGTGGCCCAAACTATTCCACGACATCCGCTTGTGCCTCATCAACCAATGCATTGCTCGATGCATACAACTGCATCCGCTTGGGACAAGCCAACGTCATTGTCGCCGGAGGAGCCGAAGCCGCCATTACACCGGCCGGAGTCGGCGGTTTCAACGCAATGACCGCTTTGTCTACACGCAATGACGACATGTTGCACGCTTCACGCCCATTCAGCAAAAGCCGCGATGGATTCGTCATCGGAGAAGGTGCCGGTTGTCTCATTCTGGAAGAACTGGACCACGCTCTGGCACGCGGAGCCAACATATATTGCGAACTGGTAGGAGGCGGTTTGTCGGCAGATGCATATCACATGACTGCCACCCACCCGGAAGGACTGGGCGCCAAGCTGGTTATGGAAAGAGCTTTGAAAAATGCCAAGATGAAACCCGAAGAAATTGACTATGTCAACGTACACGGAACATCTACTCCGGTAGGAGACATTTCAGAAGCAAAAGCCATCATCGAAGTATTCGGCGAACATGCTTACAAGCTGAACATCAGCTCGACCAAGTCCATGACCGGACACTTGTTGGGTGCTGCCGGAGCTATTGAAGCGATATTCTCTGTATTGTCTATTGTACACGGCATCGTTCCCCCGACCATCAACCACGAAGATGGGGACAACGACCCGGAAATTGACTACAACCTTAATTTTACGTTCAATAAAGCACAGAAACGCGACATCAATGCCGTATTGTCCAACACATTCGGCTTTGGCGGACACAATGCCAGTGCGATATTCAAAAAGTTCGTAAAATAAAGTGCATTTTCAGGATTTTAACCCAAAAGTATAAATCTTGTGTTAAAAAATACAGCGCGAAAGATAAGGCTCCTTTTCAACATGAAAAAGGAGCCTTATCTGCTTTTTCACAACATTCTCGGATTTTATCCCGACAACATCAAGTACTACCAGCTGGCCTTGCATCATAAGTCCGTCCCCATCCAAACCAAAGATGGGCAGCATCTATGCAACGAACGGCTTGAATTTTTAGGCGATGCCATTCTCAACTCCGTCATTACCGACCTGCTCTACCAACGCTTCCAAAACGAACGTGAAGGATTTTTAACCAATCTGCGCTCTAAAATTGTCAGCAGAGAATCGCTCAACCGCATTGCCATCGAAATAGGGCTTGACAAACTCATCATCGCTTCCAGATACGTAAACCTGCATGCGAACAACAATATTTATGGCAATGCACTGGAAGCTCTTTTCGGAGCCATATACCTTGATTTAGGATACAAAAAATGCAAATTTTTTGTAGAGGAACGACTGTTCCGCCACATCCTTGATTGGGACGAAATCATAGAAAAAGAAATCAACTTCAAGTCAAAGGTATTCGAATGGTGCCACAAACATCACCTGGAACCGGAATTCAGCCTGATTGAAGAAAGTGTATTCAAAAACAAACACACATTTCACACTTGCCTGAAAATACAAGGCTACACCATCAGCGAAGCCACCGGCTGCAGCAAAAAAGAGTCACAACAAAAAGCATCGGAAATTGCCTATCAGAAAATATGCAATGATGCCGATTTCCTTACTGAAATAACAAACAACCAAACCCTCGAACCCGCACAAGTTACCGAATAACACTTTTTCAAAAAACAAAGCAAAAAAGTTTGGAAAAAATATGTTATACAACATATTTTTACTACTTTTGCAACGAATTCAAACAAAAAGAATCATGTTTATCGAAAAAATCGGAACAAACGCCGGACTCGTATGGAAAGCGTTGGAAAAAGGAGAAGCCAGCTTGAAAGCAGTAAAGAAGGCTGCCAAATTGAACGAAAAAGATCTGAACATGGCATTAGGCTGGTTGGCCCGTGAAGGCAAGATCGAATTGTTCGATGTAGATGGAGAAACATTTGCTCGCTTGGCATAACAAAGCGAAACAAAAACAATACAAGGAACGGGAAATTTTTGAAATTTCCCGTTCCTTGTTTATAGAAACAGCTTATTCCGACATTTGTTCTCATTTTTTTCACGAGATTTTCGATGTAAAATTTCGTAAAACAAAAAAAATGCCTATATTTGCACCCGATTTCAAAAGGCAACAACATGCGAAAATAGCTCAGTTGGTAGAGCACAACCTTGCCAAGGTTGGGGTCGCGGGTTCGAGTCCCGTTTTTCGCTCACAGGAGGCTCGAGTGGTGGAATCGGTAGACACGCCGGACTTAAAATCCTGTGGCCATTTCGGCCGTGCGGGTTCAAGTCCCGCCTCGAGTACAAAGAATACCCTTTAAACCGTTGGTTTAGAGGGATTTTCATTTTTATGGGTATAAACAGGGTATAAACTAACGACAACACCCCCATATTTTAAGCCTCTTTAAAAGTCCACGCGCCTACCGTTCCCACCCCATGCATACACGTATACATCGTTTCATAAAAAACCAACTGAAAACCTGTCTTTCTTGCGCGCGCGTATAGTTTCCATGAATGGGTATACGTTTGTCAGACACCCTTTTGTTTTTAGGTGTCAATTTAGGTGTCAACTTAGATATTTTATTAGTTATCAAATTTTTACAATAGCATACACATTGCCATATACATTACCATGCATGTAGGGATATTAGTTCAATTAATACACCTAAAAACAAACCGCCACACGCTATTTGTAATGATTACAAATACTTGTTTTGAACCGTTTGGCGGTGAAAATTTTTCTGTGGGGTTGGCTGATTGGATTGGGTTCTATGCGTAAAAAGGCGGTGGCGGGGGTCGGTCCATCCTATGCCGTCTGCTGCTTCTCCTTATTGTGTTACCACACAGACACACAATGTAACACACAACATGACACACAATGTGTAACACAATACGGCACACATTCTTTTGCTTACCGTTTTACTTACTTCATTTCAGTAAAAACACGGCATAAAAAAGGCCGACAATCCGTTACGACTGCCAGCCGATTAAGCGTTTGGGTTGCATTCCTTATTCTTCCAAACTTTCAAGTGCTTCCTCTAAAAAATTTTGAGTCTCCACAACAATCTTTTTAAGTTCCTCTACATTCAATTCTTCATTCGCTTTCTCTAATTCTGCGCTTGCAAAACCAATTGCAGCAACTGCATTTTTTTTGTCCATAATTTTGTTTTTTTTATTGCCCTCTTACGGCTTTGGGCGTTGCCATATCTCCTAACCCTCTATTGAAATGATGTCGTGTAAATCAGTTATTTATTCTTTTACCAATCTTTCTAAATACCCTTTGGCGTCTTTTATCCCCTCTTCCTTTTTTGTTATCACCGACAAATCAAAAATATATCGGCTCAATCGGCTGTACTCAAAATCATTTCTTAACTCTTTCAATGCTTCCTCTGCCGTCCATTTTTCATCCTGTATCATGCTAATGCACAAACTTAAATCGGCCAACAATTCAGCGTAACTGCTTGCCGTGTTCACACATTCCAATTCACCGTTTTGCCCGGCCAAATACTCTAAAACCACTTTTGCATCTCCTTTATCCATATTTTTTTCTTTTTTTTGCTGCGGTGCGCCTGCTGAAAAGCAAGGCACACCCTACAGCTGGTTAATAAATCAAATTGAATTTTTTGAAACTTCTGAACTCTCCTTTTTCCGTGTCAAAGTACACCTGCACAAACTCATTCCTTTTGCGTTGTGACCCCTTTTCAATAGGGGGCATAATATCCTCTGCCAACGTGCCCCATGCCTCACGTATCGTGCCGTCCACCTTTTGAAAGTGGAAACGCACTATGCCTTTCTTCATGTGCTGCGCCAGCTTCATGTTTGCCCACGCCTTTTTCAAGGCTTCTGCCATACTTACGCCCATAGCCTTTACAAACTGCCATGCCGTTTTCATAACCTGTGATAACATTTCTTTTTTCATTGCTTTGTTCATTGCTTTGTTCTTTTTGTGTTGTTTTCAAGCCCACCAATCAAGAATGTAACTTAACGCTTCCGCCTTGCTGTCCACATTGTAAACATTTATCGCCATTGTCTCGCTCATCTGTTCATAAGCCTCTAATTCCTGCTCCAACGTCTGAAAATCGTAAAGTTCCATTTCTTTTTTTAGTTATGTCTTATGTGTTATAAATGCAGTGCAAATATAGCATATATATTATAAACAACAAACAAATAAGACAAAAAAATATACCATAAAGTATATATTTAACATTTATTTATAGCACATAAAGCATATATCAACATAATTAATGTAACTTTGTACCATAACTTAAAAGATATATAATTATGCAATCCACAATCAAAGAACTTCTAAAAAACAAAGGAGTAACCATCAGTAATTTAGCCGTTCAGTTAGGAATTTCACAAGCAAGTCTTAGCCGTGCATTAGGAGAAAACGGCAACCCAACACTTGAAACATTAAACAAAATCGCCTCTGCACTTGGTGTCTCTACGTCAGAGTTATTTGACAAACCTGCAAAGGGAACTATCACATGCCCACACTGCGGGAAAGAAATAACCATAAAAGCAGAATAAGGCAAAGACTGAAACAATTGAAAATGGCGGGGACTGCCGATTTTTAGGCCGTCCCCTTTTGCAACCTTGCCGTTTTTTGTCGTTTATTTTGCTTCTGCTTTATTTTCCCTATTAGCCGGCTTTCCTACCATAACGGCAAAAATCTGCCCTTTTAAGGCTTTAAAAACGGCACGTGCATTGTGATATTAGGGCCTTTGTAATTGTTACAAACCCATATACATTGTGGCTTTTTGATTGCACTGCACAAAGGGTGTCCATCAGACTTACACCCACAACCACCGCCACCATACAAGAAACAACCCCAAAACAACCCCAAAACAACCCCAAAACAACCCCAAAACAACCCCAATAACCTAACCAATCTTTAGGTTATCCGGCACTGAAATTGCCTTTTTTAATCCCCATAAAAATGGGTATTTAAACAAGGCAAAAACAACCATCCTTTTTATGCCCGGTTACTAAATCAGTATCAAAATACAGCTTAATATAGAGTGATTTTAACATTTAGCGGTAAAATTTCACCGCCTCTATCACTTTCTTATCCAGCTCTTGTATTGCCTCGTTTGGAACGGTCAAACCGTCCCTTGTTTTGCAAGCATCGTTTACTGCCTGCCTTAGGTCAAATGCCTGCTTCTTTGTCAGCTCGCCCCGCCTCTGTGCCTCTACTATCTGTTCTATCATTTGGTTCTGCCCTCCTGCCCGCTCAACCAAAGAAAGCACACCCATTTTGTAAAGTTGCTGTTTTCCTCTCATCGCTTGAAAATTTAGTGATACATCGTTTATTTTCTTGATGGCCTCGTATGCTTTTTTCCATCGGTTCAGTATATCTACATAAAACGCTTCATCGTAAAGCATTGCCCCTGTCACTTCACCTACTTTAAGCTGCTGGCCTATCCTGCTCGTGTACCGTTGCTCATACCTTAGCACATTTCTGCCCTCATACAATTCGGGTATATGCTCTCCGCTGTTCTTCTGCTCCCTGTTTTTGTCATAAAAACACAACCGCCCGCCAGTCTTGCTGTAATAAACACCATCAGGTTCTTGCAATCGGGTTGCATACCTCAATTCCCCCAAATGGTCAATATAAACTTTTGGCTGGTGTCTTGTGATAAAGTTCTGTGCTATATCCATACGTGTAACGGTGGCTTTACTCATTGGTACGTGCAATGTGTCTGACAAACACTCTACAGCCTTTTGAGTATCGCCCCGCCCCATCGTCTGAAAGTTGTCGCCCAAATACCACTTGCACACACTGCCGTCCTTTACTTTCAGCTGGTATCTGTTGAGGCTTATTTTAAGCCCTTTTAGGCTTCCTGTAATCGATACATCCCCATTGTAGTAGTGCTCCCCTACATTCTCCAAATAACAAGGCGTCTCTGCAAGAAAATCTACCCCGCCCGCCTCACTACTTAACAACCTAAAATTTATCGTGTCATACATAATCGGTTACTAAACCCGTATCAAAATACAGCTTAATATAGAGTGATTTTAACATTTAGCGGTATCAGCTACCGTTTTTGTGACCTGCATTCTCAAGGCGTTCATCTCATCATCCAAACCGCCATCCGTGATAACGTTGTAAAGCTGTATTCTGTTGTTCCTTTGCCCACGTGCAACGAACAATTCTATGACCGCCCCCGCCTGTATTCCACCGTTTATAAACTCTGTGTTTTTGTGGACAAACAAAAAGGCATCTGCCGTCCCTTTCATGTCTCCATACCAATAGGGCAAAGTCCAGTCGGGATTATACACGCTGCTTATGTGTTTCCCCTTGGAAATGGCCAAATCTGCCTTTCTTTCCTTTCCTGCTTTGGTGTGGGTATTGTCGCCTATGTATACAAACAATTCCCCCGCCTTGTTCCTTAACACTTCCAAAGGGTCATAACCTCCTGTAGAGGCCGTGCAGTCTATTCTTAACTTGCTGCTTTGCTGGGGCAGCTTTTCAAATCGGTAGTAGTCTGTGAGTATCATAACACACCCCCTTTCTTCATGCAATATGCCTGCGCCTGCTGCTCTATTTCTGTGGCGGTTGACACCTTGTTACTCTGCAGCCATTCTATCAGCTCCTTGCGGTTGAAATAGCACATTTTACCCATCGGCTTATAATGCGGTATTAGCTTCTTCATTGTCAGTTTATACAAATAGCTCATTGAAAAGCCCATATACCGTGCAGCTTCTTCACTTGTCAAAATCTCCTTGTTGTTTAAATCTATGCCTTTTGCATCTGTTTCAGTTGATACCATCTCTATAATTTTTTTTTTAATAAACACTTGCCGGCACATTCTGCACGTCTGCAAAACATAGCCAAACATTCTCTTTGTTGTCAACAACAAGTGCAAAAGTATAGGGGAAAGGAAAACACAAAAAGGGGCTACAAATAGTCTATTCATAGCCCCATAAAAAAAGCCCCTATCTGCTGGGGCTTTCCTGTAATCAATCAAAAAATATCTTATTGTCTATATCATTTCTCCACGCTATAACATCTTTACGTTTTGCTTCATATTCAGCTTGCGATATTGATGCAGATAATTTTTTCACATTAAACCTGTCCTCCAATTTGTTTATAGGCCTTGGATTGTTATATACCTTACTGCAAAAATATCCTAACCTTACATTACCACCATTTACCCACCTAAACCCAGCCTCCACTTTCTCCATAAATCCACACTTTATTGCCCTCTCATAGTATTTATTTTCTTTTTCTGATAATTCATCCAAAGCACTTACTAATTGTTTAGGTAAAACCGTTTCTTGCTTGTATATATTTTCTTTTCCCTCATATCGTTCAGTTTCAATTTCCTCCCTCAAACCCGGGAAATATTTATCTGCAACATTTAGCACTTGTATTTCTTTTTTCAATATCCCGTATTCACAAAAACCAACTTCTTTTTCTCCCAAAAGCCCCCAAAGTGAATAATCTTTACTTCTTACATATTGTTGCAATTCGTTTAATCTTTCTCTATTTTTGTTTACAAGCTCAAAATATGGATAAACACAAGAAATCAAAAGTTCTCTCATTACGCATTTTACGGCTTCTTTTTTATTGTCATTAAATAAATCAAATACATCATCATCCATTTTTTGGACATCTATTCTTTCAAACGCTTCTTCAATCACATCAAACATTTTATTTGCCTCATTTATAGCAAATTCCAAATACCTCTTATTATCTTCATTTTTGGAGATTAAATCAATATCAAAATTTATTATTCTACGTAAACAACATACTATCGTCCAAAAATCATCACCATAAACTAATTTCATAACACACTTTTTAAATATTGTTTATATCGATTTCCGGTAAACTATCTATTGCCTCCTGTTTCAAACTATCTACAGCCCTCGTGTATTTCTCCGTGTGCTGTATTCCGCTATGTCCCAAAAGGCTCGCCACGGTCTTTATATTAGCCCCGTTGTTGAGGATATTAACCGCAAAGCTGTGTCGGCCACAATGCCACGTTATATGCTTGTTTATTCCAGCCTTTGCCGTCCAATGTCTTAAGGCCTTAAGACACATTTCTTGGCTCGGTAGTTTGAATATCTTTTCATCGTGGCTGTCTGTTGAGGCCGTACCAATCAATGACAACAAACCATCGTTTAGGGGTATACTCACATAACTTTTACTGCTGTGCCCTTGCGTTTTCTTCTGATTGAACGTCAGCACCCTGTTTGAATAGTCCACATTGGCAAAGGTCAAATCCTTAATATCACAAAATCTAATGCCTGTATATAGGGTAAAGATAAAAGCCCGTCTTGTTTCCGGGTTCTGCCCTTTGTAGGTTGTGGCTATAAGCTGCTGCATTTCTTCTGTTGAAAGTATATCTTTCTTTAACGCTTCCTCATCCGCTTTACAAACAATATCCTCACAAGGGTTTTTCCTTAGTATGTCTTTCTTTACAGCCGCTTTCACTATCTTTTTCCAACGCTTCCAATGCGTCAAAGCTCCCTCGCCCTTACTAATGCTTTGCAGATACTCCACAAAGTGTTCCATCATGTCGGGCGTTATCCTTTCCGGTGAAATGTTGTTTTTGTATATGGGGTATTCCAAAGAAATGAAATCTGTAAAGCGTTTCTGTGCAGCCTTAATCATACGCTTGTCCCCTTTGGTGTATTCATCATAGTAGGATTGAATGAAATCAAAGAAATTAATCTCTTTGGCCTTTAGCCTGTAACCTAATTTGCCCTCTTTCAGTTCCTGTTCTCGTTCATGCCTTATCTCCTTTGCTAGTTGTAGGGTTTCTTTGTTCTGTTGTCTTTCAAGTGGAGTTCTTGGGGCTTGCCATAGATACAAGCTCAAATATTCACGTTTGTTGTCTACACGCTTATATTCCTTACCCGTTTTGCTGCTTGTGGCCATTACATAGCCTAAATAGTAATCTAAAAACAGGCTTTCTCTTCCATCACTCAATATCTTTGCCCCTAATTTTGGATTATCGGTACTGTCAGCACTAACAATGTAGGTGTTGTCCGCTCTTATTTCTTTCCTCGCTGCCATTGTTTTTTTGTTCCTTTGTTTTCCTTTGTTTGCAAAGATATAATTTTATTTTATTCCAGGTATAAACCAGGTATAAACTTTTGACAAAACATGTGCTTTTTAATAAAATCAAATGAAAAACATCATTTAATAAAGAATCTGTAAATCAAACGTTTATTTTCTTTTGTTATCCTTTTATTTTCTGTTGAAACATGGGTTTTGTACCCGCCTCGAGTACAAAGAATACCCTCTAAACTGTCAGTTTAGAGGGATTTTTTTATCAAGCAATCAGCAAGAGACTATATCTATTCCACCATTTTCCACAAAAAACCAGACACACCCACGTGCACCCGGTTTATTCTTTTTTTTAATCAAACCAACTTACCAACACTAACCGCGATAGTCCTTCAACTGTTCCTGAAGGCGTTTGCGTGCCAGGAATATACGACTCTTGACGGTACCGATAGGCAAATTCATGGTTTGTGCTATTTCCTCGTATTTAAAGCCCTGAATGTGCATGGAAAACGGAATGCGATATTCATCGGGGAACGCATCTATGCTGCTATTTATTTCCCCAACCGCATAAGAGCCTTCCGGACTGTCAAAACCCGAATCTTGAGGCAAGTTCAGCAAATGAAAGTCTTCCGTCTTATCTATGATAGTCTGATTGCGTACAATTTTCCTGTAGTTGTTGATAAATATGTTTTTCATTATAGTCAAGACCCAACCCTTGAAATTGACATTTTCAGCAAACTTATCCTGATTGTCCAATACCTTCAAGGTTGTATCTTGCAGCAGGTCTTCCGCATCATCTTTGTTTAAAGTCAGAGAATAGGCAAAGTGACGCATATTGCTTTGCAAATCCAACAATTCGTTTTCGACTCTTAAATTCTTTTCCATAATTAAAAAAGTTTTTTGGTTAATAATAGCATAACTTGTAACATCACGTTACAAACAGAGACTTACTATTATTCATTCATAACACGATCAATTGACATTGTTCAGTTATCTATACCGAAAAAGAACTGCGCGTAAACTATAAATGACTAAATCTTCGTCAGACAAAGGTAATCCTTTTCCCGAAACATTCTCTATATTTGCAAGAAAAATGATTAAAAATGAGTTTTTATTACAGAATTTTAACTTTTACATCCTTCATCACCCTCCCTTTCACTTTTTTGACAGGGCAAGAACGAATCAGCAAAGTCTATAAAATTGATTTACAAAAAGAAATCAACGCTGCGGCCTGGATTTACACACAACAAGGATTTGCCTGTGCGGCAAGACAAAACGCCGATGCTATCCTGATTCACATGAACACGTACGGAGGCGAAGTGGTCTATGCCGATTCCATCCGCACAAAAATACTGAACTCGGAAATTCCGGTCTATGCATTTGTCGACAACAACGCCGCATCGGCCGGGGCCTTGATTGCCATTGCCTGCGACAAAATATACATGCGGGAAGGGGCTGCCATCGGAGCCGCCACCGTAGTCGACCCCACCGGCAACAAACTGTCCGACAAATACCAGTCGTACATGCGGGCCACCATGCGGGCCACAGCCGAAGCTCACGGAAAAGACACCGTTGTCAACGGCAACGACACCCTGTATCAATGGCGTCGTGACCCACTGATTGCCGAGGCCATGGTAGATGAACGCACCATCATACCCCACGTCAACGACTCGGGGAAGGTGCTTTCCTTCTCCACGCACGAGGCCATGCTCCACGGCTACTGCGACGGTACGGCCGAAAGTGCCGAGGAAGTCATCGAAAAGCAATTGGGGCACCACACATACGAACTGATTGTATTCGAACCGACTTTGTGGGACCAGATAAAAGGTTTCTTCATGAATTCGGTCGTACAGGGCATTCTCATCATGCTGATTATCGGAGGCATTTACTTTGAATTTCAAACTCCCGGAATCGGTTTGCCGCTGGGCACCGCCGCCTTAGCAGCCGCATTGTATTTTGTTCCGCTCTACATAGATGGCCTTGCCGCCAATTGGGAGATTGTGCTGTTCTTTGCCGGAATCATCCTGCTCGTTATCGAATTCTTCATAACACCCGGATTCGGTCTGGCCGGCCTGTCGGGCATTCTTCTGACCATGGCCGCTCTCATACTGAGCATGCTCGAAAACGACTTCTTCAACTTCAAACCGGTGCGCGCCAATGAACTGGGAAGCGCATTGGTTACGGTTGCCGGCGGAGTGGTATTGGGCTTTGCCTTCATCATTTGGTTCAGTTCGAAAATAGGGAGCAAAGGCCTGTTCAAGAAAATAGCCCTGCAGACAACCCTCGACACCCAAGAAGGTTATGTGGGGGTATCAATGCAGGAAAAGAGTCTTGTCGGACAAAAAGGCATCACCCGCACGGTATTGCGTCCATCGGGCAAAGTGGAAATCGATGGCAATGTGTACAATGCCGTGTCCGAACAAAACTTCATCCCCCCTCATTCAAAAGTCATTGTCACCCGCTATGAAACCGGACAGCTTTATGTAGAAGAAACGGACGAATGACAAGATAAAGCGGCACTCGGTAAAACAACTCAAACAAGTTTGGTTGCTTTTGCGCTCGTTTGCATTATCTTTCCATAAGATAAGCGGCACTCGGCAAAACAACTCAAACAAGTTTGGTTGCTTTTGCGCTCGTTTGCATTATCTTTCCATAAGATAAAGCGGCACTCGGCAAAACAACTCAAACAAGTTTGGTTGCTTTTGCGCTCGTTTGCATTATCTTTCCATAAGATAAAGCGGCACTCGGCAAAACAACTC
>CASEAJ010000072.1 GCA_949285425.1 uncultured Porphyromonadaceae bacterium | reverse complement strand
TTT
The DNA here is from genome assembly GCA_949285425.1 of uncultured Porphyromonadaceae bacterium. Classification (GTDB taxonomy): domain Bacteria; phylum Bacteroidota; class Bacteroidia; order Bacteroidales; family Paludibacteraceae; genus QVMH01. The sequence goes on along the minus strand of CASEAJ010000072.1, from coordinate 2,423 downwards.
TGATTTATTCGGTTTTGGCGTTTATTTTTGAAACATGGTAATAAAATTGCTTGTTTCGGTAATATTTTTTAGCCAAATGTTTGAAAATTTCAAAAAACTTCTTTACTTTTGCCATATGCAATGTAAGGTTGTATGTAATGTAGAAAAAGCAACTTAATCTTTTAAATTTATATCAAATGAAACGAACATTACTTTTTTCTTTTTCCTTTTTGGCATTAGCAGGTTTAGCTGTAAATGCTCAGAATTCTATGACCAAAAGTCTTAGTTTTGATTTGTCTGCAAATGCGCAGTCTTCATTAGTGAAGAAGTCAATGTTAAAATTAAGCAACCCAACAAAAATGAATAACGCAAATTTTTCTGGTTATCAATTAGGAAAAAAATCTGTTGCGGCTGCTTCTGACTTGGAAGCTTTTTATATGCTTCCTGCAGGAAGTTTTTATTGGTCTCCCGATTTGGTGACAGGCTCCTATCAGCCATATTGGGCAATGGGACCTGCTTATGCTGATATTACATTCCAGAATTTGTCTACTGGTTCAACAACTCAGACTTGGACTTATGAAGAATACGATCCGACTTCAGAAGAGGGATTTAAGACAGCGACCTCGGTTGAGAAGAATTTGACTGTCAATTATCCATTGGGATATGTTGGATATCCATCCTTATCTGTTTCCAATGGTTCACAAAGTGCTTCATATCAATTCGGTGAAGATGATTTGTACTTTACCGGTGCTAATCCTTCATTTATTCTTCCTTATATTGGCGGTACAGGTGAAGAGGTTATTATGGCAGCAGTAGATAATACCGCCATAAATGACGGTTTTGGTTCCTTGAGTAATAATGAGGATAGTTGGTGGAAACAATTTGCGGATGTTGTTGAACTGGAAACAACAGGTAAGGTTAAGGGTTTTGCTATGATGTTACTAAATCCTGATGCGCCTTATGCTTTGTCACAGGTGTATTTGAATTTTTCAGAGCTTGCTGGTGATGAAAGTACAGAATTGACATTGACTGCATATAAAGTTAAAGAAGAGAATGGCACTTCTTACGTTTCTTCTGAGGTTCTTGGTACTGCAACTGCTGTGTTGGGTGATGCTGTTAGTGCATATTATGAAGGAACTTATTGGTTGGGTTTCGTTTTTAAAAATAAAGTTGGTGAATTAGTTCAGAACTTGCCGTTAACCGTTGATTCAGGAGTGTTTTTGCAACTGGATGTTCCCGAAGGAGTGCAAGTTGCACCTGTTGTAAATTTGTCATCGCAAGGAATGCCAGACTACTTTAATTCATATACAGTTTTTGAGGATGGTGCCTTGCTTCCTTTGCACTATATCGGATTTTCGGATCAAAGTGGTACTGAATACGGTGTTATGGCTTGGAATGCGGCTTTTGATGTAACATATTCATGGTTGTATACAATTGACAATGATTATAGATTTGATGTCCCTACTGAAGGTGGGTCAAAAACTTTTGACATTAATGCATTGTATATTCCGGAAGGATGGGATATCTCAGATAGTAATAATGCTCTTTTTGATTGGGTGGATTATACTCCGTTCTATGATGAAACAACAGGTGAAATGTCTTTGACATTTGATGTTGATCCGCTTCCAACTGAAATTAAAGACCGTTACACTTATGTAACAGTTTCTACCCCGGGTTCATCTGCTCGCTTCACAATTGCTCAGGGTGACGGCTCAAGCGTAGAAGGCGTTGAAACTTCTGCTGTAGTTGTATCAGTAGTTGACGGCAACTTCGTAGTTAAGGGTTCTAATGCTTCTGTAGTTGACGTTTACAATGTAGCAGGTCAAAAGGTTGCTTCTGCAGCTGTTGACGGTGAAACAGTTGTAAACGGTCAGGACTTGGCTAAGGGTATGTATATCCTCAAGTTCAACGACAATACCGCTATCAAGGTTGTAAAATAATAACAACCCTATATAGAAAATGAAAGCCCGGCGTAATGCCGGGCTTTTTTTTATGGGATTTAATGAAGTGTCGGGCGGCTTTGTGCCGGTCCGACACTATTTTTCTTTCTGTCTTTCGGTGAGGAATTCGGCAAAAATGCGGGCGGCTGTTTCAACCATTTTCGCACAGGGACGTTTTTTGTAGTATTCTGCCGTGCGTGCTTCCGGTTCTGTCGGAGTCGGTGCTTTCGGTTTAAGTCCGAGCAGTTCGGCACAGATGGTTGTTCCGTTTTCGGCTTTGAATTTCTCGGCAAGCTGTTGTACAACGGCGTAGTTTGCACCTTTTCCTTCACGGTCTGACGGGTCGGTGCAGCCTGTTTCCAGTCCGGCAAGCAGAAACATGCCACAGGCGGCTCCGCAAGTTTGGCGCATGCGGCCGATTCCGCCTCCGAACGATGCCGCCATGCGAACTGCCAGATTATGGTCGATGCCGTAGAGGTCGGCAAAGGCTGCCACGACCGATTG
>CASEAJ010000071.1 GCA_949285425.1 uncultured Porphyromonadaceae bacterium | reverse complement strand
TAGTTAATTGCTTACAACGATATTGAACCGAATTATCGCATCGGATAGCGATTCAAATCGTGAATAAGTAAAAATATATATAAAACACTAAATATTAATAAATTATAAATCAACAATGCGAATTTAACGCATCACTAGTATATGGAAATAGAGATTTCCGATGCTTCTTCCGTGAAAAACTCGACGGACAACGTACCATCTTTGTAAAACACTTCAAAGGGGTCGCTGTTACTATATTTGATGTCTTTTTGTGTTGACTGTGTTCTCTTTTTCAGAGAAAAGTCCGACTGCCGTTTCAACAACTCTTTTACAAACAACATTCCATTGGAGTAGGCACTTCGTACAATATATGCTCCGTCAGGAGTATATTGGTTTTCACGGTTCCGTTTCAGAATTTCTTCAGCCAAGGCTTGATATTCTTCATTTTCGGCAATCATAGTTTCAAGCAAGACGATATTGTCATATTTGTTTTGAACATAGGCGTCCATAATCAAGGGAAGAACCGCTTCCTTGTTTTGCACATAAAGATTTTTCACCGTTGCGTATGGTGTAATGTCCGACAAAGAGATTTTTCGCATAGCAGGGTTCGCTTCTCTTTGTTTGAGGACCGAACTTAAAACAGCAGCTTGCGTTTCAAACTGCGCTTTCACTGTTGGCGAAACAACTGCTTTCATGCCTGTAAGAACAGCTTTTTCCGCCTCGGTTATTTGTGGATTTTCTATCACAGACAGTCCTTGTGCCAAGGACTCGTACATGGACATTTCCACTGCTGATTTCTGAATTGCTGCACGTTTATAATGACCCCCAATAGTATTATACATACCCGGATCTGTAACAGGACTTCCTAATTTTCGATGGAATATCCGATCTCCATCTGATCCCATTTTACTTTCAGACTCAAATCCATGAGGGTTAGCATCTGCCCCTCGACGGATTGCTGCATGATTAGCACGATTGGGATTAGAAAGAAGTTCCCCCCAATAAAGGTCTATAGCTACTTCGTCACTATTAGGATCCAATCGCATGTTTCCATTTGCATCAACCATAAGACTATAAGTGGTAGCCCCCTGATATCTCAACAGAGTATTTCCATATTTATCAACGTTGCCAAGATAATTACTTAAATCTCCACCATAAGGTTCCAAGTGGGGACTATATATTGCATTCCAAATTGGGTCCCACCGCTCGGTAATCACACCACCTACCCAAGCAAAACAATTGTATCCATCTTTTTCCCCTATCGAAGACACATAAGCATCCAACCAAGGTGTAGAAGATGGCGGAACGACTCCTCTCTCTACACAAGCATATAAATCTCCATGATAAATTTGATTCGGATTTGCAGATGTTCCTCCAGATACATATACAACTTTGGGAGCTATTGAATACTTATTTACAATAAGGTTCATACCTCCATTGTTATAAAGGCCATTATAATCTAACACTTTCGAAGGAAAATTCACCGAATTTTCTATCGTCATAAAAGGCCAACTCAATTCGCAGCCTGTCAAAAACGTAGCATAGTACTTGTTTAGGTCAATCTCTTGTGTCATTAACAATCGCGAACAAGTTATTGGAATATTATAATAATCCGTTGCTCCTCCTGTACCGTGACTAATATGGAAATTGACAGTCCCTTTATAATTCGAATCTTGACTTCGAATAAATACAAAATACCAGCCTGGAGTTGTTATTTCCGCCTCAATGGAAATCTCTTGCGTACCGGAAGAAACCCAAGAATTTTCTTTGTAATTATTATTTTCGTAACAAAAAAAAGAAATAACATGAGGTACTGTAGCAGATTCAGTATTCATTGTTACTTTTCCTACTTGGTTGAAATAACAGCGAACATATGATGTATAAATCCAAAATTCAACCTATAATCATAAGCAAAATTCGGATTCTGTTCTGGGTAAATTACCGATGCCGGATACGAGGTTGTCAGTTGAGTTGTCGCCGCACGTATCTCTGCCTTAAAAGCCTGATAGTTATCCTCCGACACAGCTTTTGTACCCTCTACTCTTGACAGAGCGATTTGCTCTACCATTGGAGCTACCGGCACATGTCCTTTAAAGGCAATGGTATTGCGACCTCGAACAAGCGTGACAGTATTGCTTTTTTGAGGATATTTCAACCTTTGTACTTCTGTCAAGCGAGCATAAGCATTTTGCCAATCTTTCATTTCCGGTTTCATGGCAAGAGCGGTAGATTGACCATTAACCACAATGTCATAGGCTATGGTGCTGCCATCTTGCCGGCCGGCACCCAGCATCCAGGCCGAGAGATAATATTCTCCCGCTTCCGCTATTTCCACTTCAAATTCGTTGTAGAGGTTGTCACCTTCTGCTCGGAATGTCTGACCAATTACTTCCGCACTGCCTTCCAATGTTTTATAAGCCTTAAATGGAGCAACGGATGTCGATACGGTTTGCTGTGCATGCATGGTTGAAATATGAATAAACAACACAGCCATGATAATAATTAGATAATAAAAACTCTTTTTCATGATGATTTGAATTTATAATGAATTTGTGTTTTCTGAACAAGTTGCCCAGATGTTTTTTTGGGGAACACGAAACAGAAGCACCTTTGCAAGAAGGAAACGTGCAGCAGGAAACCTTTTCCCCTCATCGGAATACCGTTGCCGAGGAGGGGTGGCTAATACAAAAGAAGAGGTCGGAATATGAAACGCATATTTCTTCGAAAAATAAACGTTTCAAAGATAAACGAAGAACCTTAATTTTTCCTTAATTAAACCTTAATTTTCGTCCGGTATCAAAAAAAAATATAAAAAAATAAAATATTCACACCAACTTGTTCTTTTCGTAGTGCGGGGCGGTGATTTTGTGAAATACGACGAGTGACAGCGCCACGGCAAAGGCTCCTACCAGGTAGGAAAGGGGCAGTCCGCCTTCGGTGTCGGCAATGCGGCCACCCACAATAAGTCCCAAACCAATACCTATATCCCAGCTGGTGAGGTAGGTGGAACTAGCCGTAGCCCGACGGTTGTGCGGAGCCAGATTGACAAACAACGTGTTGTAGGCAGGGAAAAGCATGCCGTAGCCTACACCCAGCAGCACGGCCACTCCATAAAACAGCAGCGGCACAAGCAGGCTTTCGGTGAGCACATGCAACTTCATGAGGCTCGACAGCAACAGATAGGAAACCAGACACACCACCGTGCCACAACCGATGACCCACAACAGACGGCCACGGTCCACCAGCTTGCCGGCAAAGAGGCGCGAACCGATGAGCCCTGCCGCCATGAGCAGGAAGAACACACCCATGCTGGTCTCTATGCCCAGTTCACGGCCATAAATAACGATATAGGTGGTCACCATGCCATAGGGAACAGCCGTAAACAACAGGCTCACCCCTCCGCTCATGCCTTTGGCCAGGAAGAAACGATCGAGTGCCACCGGTTGTTTTTCGCGCACAATGACCCGTTTCTTCACCTTGATGGTGTTGGCAATGAGGAATCCTAGTACACCGCTGGCAATGGCGGCGTAGAAAATGACGAAGAAATCGTTCGAATGGTCGTGAATGAACAGGCTGATCATGGGTCCGGTAGCCATGGCTATGTTATTGGCCACGCCGAAATAACCGAGTCCTTCGCCCCGACGTGACGAAGGCATGATGTCGACAATGAGGCTGTTGCCGGCCGTACTCACCATGCCGTAGGTCAGTCCGTGCATGATGCGCACCATGATGAAGATGCCGAGCAAACTGGCCAGCGTATAGCCCACAAAGCACAGCACGTAAAGAAAATAGGCCAGCAGGTAAAGCGGCCTGCGGTTGAACATGTCGAGCACAAAGCCGGCCATGGGACGTATCACCAGTGCGGCCACCGTGTAGCACGATATGGCAATACCCACCGTGGTCTTGTTGGCCCCGAACTCCTCAATGAGGTAGAGCGGCAACACCGGCAACAGCAGGTAAAAAGCGAAGAAAAGCAAAAAATTACCTACACAGGCACTGATAAAACTTTGCGTCCAGAGTTTGTCTTCTCCGGAAGTAGCGGGGATTTGATGATCCATAAGCCTTTTAGTTTAGACAATATGTCTTGAAAATGAAAAACGGGTGTTCGGCAAGGCCACGGGTCTGAGGTTAACATGTGGTGGGTTCTATAAATTCCCCGCCATAACAATTTTATATTTTGTGGGTTGGCTTTTACGTGCTTTTCGTTTTCATGCGGCATCTTTTGTGTTTTCATTCTCCATCGCATAGCCCGCTATGCTCTTGCAATGAAAAACAAATATGCTCACCTGAAAAACAAAAATCACCCATAAAGCAATTTATAGAACCCACCATGTGTGATACGGTGTCCGTTTCACCGGGCGGCAGTCGGTGCGTCGGCCGCAGGTGTCTTCGGCTTGCGGTCGAAGAACGGATTTTTCGACGAACAACTGAGCGGAATGGCATACACGGACGTACAGCCAGGCAACCAGTCCAATTCCTGTGCCACACGCCCTGCGGAGAACATCACCCGGCAATCGACCCGATGGTCGGCAGCCACGGCACAGGCCGACCCTATGGCAATGCCCACATCGGTCGAATTGATGGCACACGGAATGCCGTCGGGTTTGGCGGCACAAGTGTCGAAACCACAATAACCGCAGTTCAATCCGTGAGTCTGAATCTTCGTCCCAATCAGTACAACCGCTTCGGCCTGCAACAGATTTTCCGCATCGCGGGTAATGAATTTCATGCCGGTCTTTTCGCTGTAACCCAACATGGCAGCCGACAGTTCGGCAATGGAATCGTCGGTCAGCATAGCCACTTCTATGATGTCGACACCCTTCCCTTTCGGGGCCGTGCGGGCGGCTGTCATCATGTCGCCGGCCACCTGCAACAGGCGTTCGCGGCGTGTGTCTCTTTCGTTTATCAGCATATGCAGTTGTGAGTTAATAGTGACAAGTTAACAGTTGACAGTTGGCAACCATGATTTTCTATTGGTTTGCAAAATTAGTGTATTCCGTTTGTTTTTAGCCTATCTTTCGTCTAAAATGTGTCGCTTTCTCTCCGGTTTTCTGCAAAAAGGCTTATATTTGCCCCTGACAAAGCCGTAGACGGCAAGTGTTTATGAGACCATGGCACTTTATTAACTACTAAAGCAACCTACCGCATCATGGCACGCTACACACGAAAAAGAGAAGAAGAAATAGGACTTTCGCCCAACGCACTGGTGTTCCGGGGCGTAAAAAAGGTGGAACAGGTCAGCATGCAGCTTATCGACTACAGCCAGGACGAAGTGACCCGGCAGGACATACACACCGTGGCCGACCTGTTGCCGATGAAAGACACCCGCCAGTTTGCATGGCTCAACATCAACGGCCTGCACGATGCCACCATGATGGAATGCATCGGACAGACGTTCAACATACCCTTGAACGTGCTCTCCGACATCATGAACCCGGAAATACGCCCCAAGAGCGAGGAGTTCGAAGGCGGCATTTTCATCACACTGAAATCATTCCGCTACCACAAACGCGGCAACCGGCTGTCCATTGACAACATCAGCCTCGTGCTGCTGCACAACACCCTCATCAGCTTTCAGGAAGAACCCGGCACACTGTTCGACCCCGTGCGCGAGCGGCTGCGCAAATCGAGCCGTAAAATGCGCACCGAAGGCTGCGACTACCTGGCTTTCGCCCTGCTCGATGTCATCATCGACCACTACATCTACATAGCGGGCATATTGGGCGAAAAAATAGAGCAGCTGGAAGACCAGCTCTATGACTGGGATGGCAACGCCAACCGCGAACTGCTGCAACAGAGCAACCACTGCAAGCACGAACTGAGTTTCTTCCGAAAACACGTAAGGGCAGCCCGCGAAATGGTGGCCGGCCTGCTCAAGTCCGAATCCGACTCCATACACGCCAAAAACAAACTGCATTTCCGCGAACTGCTGAACAACGTGAAAGAGGCGGATGATGTGCTGGACACCTACCGCGAAATGCTGTACGACCTGATGAACATGTACCACACCAGCGTGGGCGAACGGCTCAACGACATCATGAAAGTGCTGGCCATCATTTCGGTCATTTTCATCCCCATCACGTTCATTGCTGGCGTATATGGCACAAACTTCGACTACCTGCCCGAACTGCACTGGCGCTACAGCTATGCGGTCATGTGGGCGGTCATGATTGTGATAGTGGCCCTTATGCTGTGGTATTTCAAGCGGAAAAAGTGGTGGTAAGCCCCTCGCCTCCCTGCATCGGCGGAACACAGCCACACAGCAAAAACGGAACGACAAACCCAAACAGTTTTTAACCCCCAAACACGAGGATGCACTCCATCCTACAGAAAACGATTTGATATGGAAAAGATAGCAAACAATCTGACCGAACTCATAGGCAACACCCCCTTGATGGAAGTGAAAGCCTATGCCCGGTCGGTCGGCGCACAGGCCAGGCTCATAGCCAAACTGGAGTATTTCAACCCGCAAGGCAGCATTAAAGACCGCATAGCCCTTGCCATGATAGAGGATGCGGAACGCAACGGACGGCTGCGACCCGGTTCGGTACTGGTGGAACCCACCAGCGGCAACACCGGCATAGGACTGGCCTATGTGGCCACCATCAAAGGTTACCGGCTCATACTCACCATGCCCGAAACCATGAGCGAGGAACGCCGCAAACTGCTGAAAGCCTTGGGAGCCGAACTGGTGCTCACCCCCGGAGCACAAGGCATGGCAGGTGCAATAGCCGAAGCCGAACGCCTGCGCGACACCTTGCCCGACGCACTGATACTGCAACAGTTCGAGAACCCCGCCAACCCGGCCATGCACATGCGCACTACGGCCGAAGAGATATGGCGCGACACCGACGGACGGGTCGACCTGCTGGTAGCCGGTGTCGGCACCGGAGGCACCATCAGCGGCACCGGACGGCGGCTCAAAGAGCTGAACCCTGCCATACGCGTTGTGGCGGTAGAGCCGACCGGTTCGGCAGTCCTCTCGGGCGGAGCCCCGGGACCGCACAAACTGCAAGGCATTGGTGCCGGATTCGTGCCGAAAACCTACGACGCCACCGTGGTCGATGAAGTAATGCCCGTAGGCAACGACGAAGCCATGGACACGGCCCGCAGTCTGGCCGCACACGAAGGACTGCTGGTCGGCATTTCGTCGGGAGCCGCCATGTATGCCGCCACCCGGCTGGCTCTGCAGCCCGAAAACGCCGGCCGCAACATCGTTGTCATCCTGCCCGACACCGGCGAACGCTACCTGTCTACCGAACTGTTCAACCGCTGAGGAAACAAACCTGCCCCCGTATTCTTGCCGAGGATGTATCAAAATGCACTCTCTTTCATATTTCGGCAAGGTGCATCAGCATGGGTAAGATGCCAGGCGCTGAGACTGAGGCCGAGGGAGCGTACTTCTCTGTACGTGACCGAAGCTGAATGTCGAAAACAACGCGGCAGATAGCCCATGCTGATGCACCGTCACTTTCCCCCCCGATTCGCAATACTTCCCCCTACATAAGGACAAAGTTTGAGAAGTCAATGTTTAATGATTAACCGCTCATTGTTAATTGTCAATTGTCAACTGTCATTCTGCCGTAGGGCGTTGCCCCACTCGATGAGCTTGCAGCCCTTCAGGCCCTGGACCGGCCACACTACCCGCTATTCGTTACTCGCTCCCCGCTTGTCACTACAAACTGTCACTCGTCATCCTCTCAAAACACCTGACATTATGACCGCTCAAACCCGCCACAAGCCTTGCAGGAGGCTGTCAAAAAATACTATAGAAAGTTGGTCCATCTTCTATAGTATGTTGGCTCATCTTCTATAGTATGTTAACCAACTTACTATAGAAGATTTTTCCGCAAACTACAGCCCCTTTTCCATACCACGAAAAAGACCCTCCGGACGCCCCGCCATGAAAGCAGAAACCGATACAAAATCCAATGACCGATTGGGGTTAAAGTCCTTTTTTTCACATGCACGAAACGATAACTTTGAAGGCATAACAAGAAAACCTCTGGCTGTAAGGAGCACAAAAACATCGCTTGAAATTCAACTTTCATGAACAAACTGCAAGCTCAAAATGTTATTTATTACAAAAGGAGGAAACAACTGAATAACAACAGAAAAAGCACATACAACGCCACCAGCAAAACAGACTTCTCAGCCCCAAAGAGACAAAACAAGTTACAGACTGAAAGCGCTTTGTACAAACAACCAACTGAAGCATATCTCACAAACGGAAACTCATAAGCCAACACAAACATATTCTCAACAAAAAAACATTATCATGGCACAGAAAATTCTCATTCGCGACCTGACCCTCAGAGATGGGCAACAGTCCAGTTTTGCAACCCGCATGACGCAACAGCAGATAGACCGCGTGTTGCCATTCTACCGAAACGCCCGATTTTACGCCATGGAGGTGTGGGGAGGCGCCGTGCCCGACTCGGTCATGCGTTACCTGAACGAAAATCCGTGGGACCGGCTCGAAAAAATCAAGGCGGGAGTGGGCGATGCCTCGCGGCTGACCGCCCTCTCGCGCGGACGGAACCTGTTCGGCTACGCTCCCTACACGGACGAAATCATCGAAGGCTTCTGCCGCAACTCCATGGAGTCGGGCCTGAACATCATGCGCATTTTCGATGCGCTGAACGACATTGACAATGTCAGGTCGTCCGTCAAATATGTCAAGAAATACGGTGGTCTGGCCGACTGTGCCGTGTGCTACACCATCGACCCCAAGTATCCGAAACTGAGCTTCATGGACCGGCTGAGAGGCAAACGCAACCCCGAACCGGTGTTTACCAACGCCTACTTCCTGGACAAGGCCCGGCAAATGGAAGCCCTCGGTGCCGACATGATTACCATCAAGGACATGAGCGGACTGATTCCGCCGTCGCGCGTGGCCGAACTCATCCCGCTGTTCAAGCAGCACCTGTCCGTCCCGGTCGACTTCCACACACACTGCACCCCCGGATACGGGTTGGGAGCCGTGCTCATGGCCATTGTCAAAGGGGTTGACATGGTCGACACAAACATTTGGTACTTTGCCGGAGGAACCGGCGCACCGGCCATAGAACTGGTGTACGTGTTCTGCAAAAAACTGGGAGTGGAAATGGATGTAGACATGCAGGCGGTGGCCGACATCAACCGCGAACTGCTGGAAATAAGGCGCGAACTGGCCGATTTCGACGCCACGAAACAGTTCCCCAACCCGTTCAACCCGCTCACCGACACCTTGCCCGAAGCCATCGACCGCCAGTTCGACAAGGCCATTGCCGCGGCTCAGGACAACGACGAAACGGCCCTGCTCGAGGCCTGCCATGCCATAGAGGCCTACTTCAACTTCCCGAAACCGAACGAGGCGGTGAAGCAAGCCGAAGTGCCCGGAGGCATGTACAGCAACATGGTGGCCCAACTCAAGCAGCTGAACTCGATGGACATTCTGGACAAGGCCCTGGAACTGATTCCGACGGTACGTCTGGCGGCCGGACTGCCCCCGCTGGTGACACCCACCAGCCAGATTGTAGGTGCACAAGCCGTGAACTGCGCCATGGACATGAAGGCCGGAAAACCCATGTACAGCAACGTGTCGAACCAGTTCATTAATCTGGTGAAAGGCGAATACGGCAAGACACCGGTGCCCATTGACCCGGCATTCAGACTGAAGATTGCCGGAACCCGCGAGGAAACACCCTACGACACCAGCCGGAACCAAATGCAGCCCAACCCCACCCTGCCCGAAGCAGGCGGTGTGCCGCTGGCCGCCAACGACAAGGAAGTGCTGCTGCTCGAACTGTTTCCGCAGGTGGCCACCACGTTCCTCACCCGGCAAAAAACGGAAGCCTACGCCGCCCGGCATGCACACGACAGGGAACACGTAGCCGAACAAACTTCCACGGAGACGGCCGCACCCATCACCGGAAAGACCGTCAACGCCCCTCTGCCCGGCACAGTGTGGAAATACACGGTAAAACCGGGCGATGTGGTGAAGGAAGACCAGACGGTGGTGATACTCGAAGCCATGAAGATGGAAAACAACATCGCCTCCGACTACCGCGGCAAGGTAAAACGCCTGCTGGTACCCGAAGGAACCAGCGTAGCGGTGAACACTCCGCTGGTTGAACTGGAAGACTGAACCTGTATGTATCAAACGCAAGAGTCCCGAAAGCGGCATGCTTCCGGGACTCTTGCTGTTTATTTGTTGGGGTGTACTGCTTTACATACCGGTTTTCATTCATTTTTACTGCAATTGCTCACGCCCCGTCGGGGCTTGCTGCCTTTTGCCGAAAACTCATTCATAGGGCGATGCCCTATGCTGTGAGCTGCAAGCCTTTCAGGCTTGTTCCATACTTGTCCGGTATCGCCAGGGCATGTAAGAACCTCTGTCATAAAAGCCCGAAGGGCTGTAAGCACATAGCGTAGGGCAACGCCCTACGACAGAGGGAGACACAAAAACAAGACAAGCCCCAAAGGGGCGCAAGCGCACTGAAGGTAAGAATTTCAAATAAAGTCAAAACAAAAATGGCATATGTAACTGAACACCTTAATTATTTGTCGTTTTGAATCTCATCCATAATGTCTTCGCGGATTTTTTTCTCACTATCACCTAAAACGGCCAAAGCAATCATTCCCCAAAAGGGAGAGATAAGCAGGAACAAGAACACCCAAGCAACAGCACTGCGACCTCGTTTTTCTGCCATACGAACAGGAACACAAACCCATAACCACAGAAACATGACGATAACGAACAGTGCCGCAAGCAGTGAATATAATACATCGTGGTTTTCCATCATAATCGCGTTAAATTCATATATGACATAAATATAAGAACATGATGCGGATAAATCGACTTATTCGCGTCAAAATGTGACGTGAATAAGTCGATTATTCGCATCATATCCTATGCAACGACGCCATGCCGGCCAGGGACAATACCTCTTTGCGGCATGGCGTCGTTATAAAAAGAAATTAATCGTCAATAAGCGCCAGGCTACAGGACTTTACAGCTCATATTCCTGCCAGCTCTTGATTTGAATGTCGTTCTGCTTCATGAAGCAGAAGGCTTCGATAAACGCACTGGCAAGGCGGGCGTTCGTTATCAGCGGTATGTTGTGGTCAATAGCCCCACGACGTATCCTGTAACCGTTGGTCAACTCGCGACGGGTATGGTTTTTCGGAATGTTGATAACGAGGTCGAATTTGTGTCCCGCCATCATGTCCATAATGTTGTTTTCCTTCCCTTCGTCGGGCCAGCTCACCACTTCGGCCTTCACCCCGTTGGCAGCGAGGAAGTCGCGTGTGCCGCTGGTGGCGTATATTTCAAAACCATGTTCCTGGAGGGTCTTGCATCCTTCGAGCAAATCCACCTTCGACTTGCTGTCGCCCGACGACACCATGACCGTTTTCTTGGGCACTCCATAACCCACCGAAATCATGGCCGTGAGCAACGCTTCGTTGAAGTCGTCGCCAATGCAGCCTACTTCACCGGTCGATGACATGTCGACACTCAGCACCGGGTCGGCATTCTGCAACCGGGCAAAGGAGAATTGTGAAGCCTTCACGCCAATCCAGTCAATGTCGAACTCAGAGCGGTCAGGCTTCGTATAAGGAGCATCGAGCATGATTTTCGTGGCCGTTTCAATGAAATTACGTTTCAGCACTTTCGATACAAAGGGGAACGAACGCGAGGCGCGCAGGTTACATTCGATAACCTTCACATAGTTGTTCTTGGCCAGATACTGAATGTTGAACGGTCCGCTGATGTTCAGTTCCTTCGCAATCTTGCGGCTGATACGCTTGATGCGGCGTGCCGTTTCAAAGTAAATCTTCTGGGCCGGGAACACAAGCGTGGCATCGCCCGAATGTACTCCGGCAAATTCCACATGTTCGGAAATGGCATATTCCACAATTTCACCGTTGTGGGCCACCGCATCGAATTCGATTTCCTTGGCGTTCTGCATGAACTGCGACACCACCACCGGATATTCCTTCGACACGTTCTTGGCCAGGCGGAGGAAGGTTTCCAGTTCTTCCTCATTGTAGCACACGTTCATGGCCGCCCCCGAAAGCACATACGACGGACGCACGAGCACCGGATAGCCCACCTTTTCAACGAAATGCTGTATTTCTTCCAGACTTGTCAGTTCTTTCCATGCTGGCTGGTCAACGCCGAGCTGGTCGAGCATGCTGGAGAATTTGTGACGGTTTTCGGCCCGGTCAATCGAAAGCGGCGAAGTGCCGAGAATGGGTATGGCCTGACGATAAAGGCGGATAGCCAGGTTGTTGGGTATCTGTCCGCCCATGGAAATGATGACTCCCTTGGGCGTTTCAAGGTCCATGACGTCGAGCACCCGTTCGAACGACAATTCGTCGAAATAGAGACGGTCGCACATGTCGTAGTCCGTAGACACCGTTTCGGGGTTGTAGTTAATCATAATGGACTTGTAGCCCAACTTGCGGGCGGTCTGTATGGCATTGACCGAACACCAGTCAAACTCAACCGACGAGCCAATGCGGTATGCACCCGAACCGAGCACCACAACCGACTTGTCGTTCTTGTAATAGGGTATGTCGTGTTCCGAACCGTCGTACGTCATGTACAGGTAGTTGGTCAGTTCGGGATGTTCGGAAGCTATGGTGTTGATGCGTTTCACCGAAGGCAGAATGTTGTTTTTCTTGCGCAACGAACGCACACGCAGCGAATCGTTTTCAATGTTCCCTTCATGATTTTCCACGCAGCGGGCAATCTGGAAGTCGGAGAATCCCAACCGTTTCGCTTCGCGCAGCACATCGGCAGGAAGGTCCTCTATCTTTTCATACGTCTTCAGGCGTGCAGCAAAGTCGACAATGTTCTTCAGACATCCGAGGAACCACGGGTCTATCTTTGTCAGTTCGTAAATGCGGTCGACCGTGTAGCCCTGCTCCAAAGCCTGTGCTATGGCAAACACACGCAAGTCGGTCGGGTTGGCCAGTTCTTCATCCAGATTGTCGAAAGACAGGTTGTTGTTGCACACAAAACCGTGCATGCCCTGCCCTATCATGCGGAGCCCTTTCTGAATGATTTCTTCGAACGACTTTCCGATGGACATGATTTCGCCCACCGACTTCATGCTCGAACCAATGCGGCGTGACACACCCACAAACTTGCTCAAGTCCCAACGGGGTATTTTCACAATCATGTAGTCAACCGAAGGAGCCACATAGGCCGAATTGGGTGTTCCCATCTCACCTATCTGGTCGAGCGAATAGCCCAAAGCCAGCTTGGCGGCCACGAATGCCAGCGGATAACCGCTCGCCTTCGAAGCAAGTGCCGACGAACGGCTGAGACGGGCATTGATTTCAATGACACGGTAGTCGTTGGTCTGGGCGTTGAACGCATACTGTATGTTACATTCGCCCACAATGCCAATGTGACGCACTACCTTTTGTGCCAGGGTTTCCAACAGGCTTATCTGGTCCTGACGCAAGGTACATATGGGCGCCACCACAATGCTTTCGCCAGTATGCACACCGAGCGGGTCCACATTTTCCATGGGCACCACGGTGAAACAGTGGTCGTTCTTGTCGCGGATGACTTCGAACTCGATTTCCTTCCACCCCTTCAACGACTCTTCAACCAGAATCTGTTTGGAGTAGGCAAACGAGTTTTCACACAACGTGCGGAATTCGTCCATGTTCGTGCAGATGCCGCTTCCCAAACCTCCAAGGGCATAGGCCGAACGTACCATGACCGGGAAACCAATACGTTGTGCAGCGGCAACGGCATCGTCCATGCTTTCCACCGCCTGGCTCACCGGAGTCTTGACCTCAATTTCATTCAGCTTCTTTACAAACAGGTCGCGGTCTTCCGTTGCCATGATGGCTTCGACCGATGTGCCGAGCACTTCGACGCCGTATTTTTCCAACGTGCCGTTCATGTACAGTTCCGTACCGCAATTGAGCGCAGTCTGTCCTCCGAAAGCGAGCAGAATGCCGTCCGGCTGTTCCTTCTTGATGATTTCTTCCACAAAGTAAGGTGTTACCGGCAGGAAATATACCTTGTCGGCCACCCCTTCCGACGTTTGAATGGTGGCAATGTTCGGATTGATGAGCACGGTCGATATTCCTTCTTCGCGCAAGGCTTTCAATGCCTGCGAACCGGAATAGTCAAACTCACCGGCCTGGCCTATCTTCAAGGCTCCCGAACCGAGTACAATGGCTTTTTTGATTTTTTTGTTGGTTGACATACACGTTATATTTTTAGTTGACCTCAATTAATTTCTACGCTTCGACAAAAAAAATGCGCTAACCAAAACGGCTAACGCATTAAAAAGGAACGAAAACAAAGGTGCTACCTTGCCAGCAAAGACCTGTATTTTCTATATATTTTCCTAACATCTTGTACCTGTGCTCAAAATTGGTGCAAATTAACAACTTTTTTTCGAGACGGCAAAACAAGACCGCTGCTTTTAAATGTTTTTTACTTCAACCGCCTCACCGGCAGAGTGTTCCGCACAGGGCCGACACACGGAAGCCGGATGCGGAATGACTTGATACGCGCTCCTTCTCAGTACAGCACATTTTGCATCAAAGCATAGAATATGGCTGCCATACGCCTTTGAATGTAGGCCTGCTCTCCGTTTTCGGGATGCCAGCCATATTTGACACCATCGACCGTCTGCGAATCACCTCCGGTATAAATCAGCCCCACCTGTTCCTTCGTCACCGGATGCACCTGATTTTTTGAAAAACCTATATATTTGTCAAACTCGACCAGGGGGAACCCCCATTTGGCGGCCAGCTTGCGAATGGCGGCATTGTACACCGTGCGCGAATCGTTCCAATGCGTACACAGCACCACAACCGCCGGTTTCCCTGCCGATGTACCGAAATACTTCGACGAAGAATCGTTGCGCAGTTCGTAGCACTCGGACAAATACCGCTTGATGACATAGTCATACGCCTCGGCATAGTCGCCGTAGTCGAACGGGAGCGTGTAGTCGGTGTAGTTTTCTTTCAGGTTTGCCTCATTGTACACATCCTTGTCATGCACCTGCATGATGACCAAAGCGTCCGCGGCCTCCATTTCCTCCTTGGTGAACAACGTGCCCTGATACATTCTGTTGGCGGCCGAGGCTATCGACTCGCCTCCCACTGCCCGGTTCACGGGAACGGCATTCAGCTTGCGGCATCCCAACTCGAACCAGCCGTTGTTCGGCGATGCGAACGATGCACCCGTCAGCAGAATGGTGTATTGTCTTTCATCCTTTTCCGCAGCAGCGGACCACACGCAGGGCAGCAGGAAAGCCGCCAGCAAAAAAATCGTTTTCTTCATGTTCTTTTCTTTAATATAAGGGTTATACATAAGTCGAAGGATTTGCACGAAAGCAATTGAACACTTTTCCTCACAGCCTCGCGCAAAAAAGAACGGACGCTCGCAGTGTGATTTCTGCAAGCGTCCGTCTTAGCTGTGGACCCAGTTGGGCTTGAACCAACGACCCCCTGATTATGAGTCAGGTGCTACTAACCAACTGAGCTATGGGTCCTGCGTTCGCAAATTTTTGTTATCTTTGCAAATCGGTTGCAAAGGTAATAAAAATTGTGATATACCAAAAACAATCGTATCTTTTTTCGCAAAAATGAAACAAAACAATAAAATAACCACGCTTATATTCGACTTCGGAGGCGTACTCATCAACCTGGACATGGCACAATGCATGGAACGTTTCCGGCAGTTGGGATTCGAAGATATCGGACAATATATCGGCATGTTCGGGCAACAGGACTTCTTCCTGCAATACGAAAAAGGAGAAATAGACACCGCACGGTTTCGTGACGAGATAAGGCGGCACACCGGGCGTGCAAACTCCGATGAAGAGATAGAGGAAGCATGGGGCACATTCTTGCTCGACATTCCACATGAAAAAATCGACCTGCTGCAACAACTGAAAAAACGCTACCGGCTGTTGCTGCTGAGCAACACCAACCCCATTCACATAGAACAAAACGCCAGGAAGGAGCTGGCACGTTACGGGCTCACGCTTTCGTCCCTGTTCGACAGCTGCTACCTTTCCTACCGGATGGGAGTGACCAAACCGAACCCCGCCATATTCGAAGCACTGCTGGAAAACGAGCACCTGCAACCCGATGAATGCCTCTTTCTCGACGACGGGGCAAAGAACATAGAACAAGCTGCCCGGCTCAGATTCCGGACCTACCTGGTAAAACCGCAGGAAGACCTCTCTTTTCTATTGACAACCGACCTGTAGACATGCGCATCCTATCTCCCGACTCATACAACAAGACCGGCTATGTAGCCACCATAGGTTTCTTCGATGGCCTGCACCGAGGACACCGGTTTGTCATTGAACAGCTGAAGACCGTGGCACACGAACGGTCGCTGCCTTCGCTCATCATCACATTCGGCGAACATCCCCGGAAAGTGCTGCAACCCGGATTCCACCCCTTGCTGCTCACCACCCCGCAGGAAAAGCTGGAACTGCTCGGACAGAGCGGAGTCGATGCCTGCACGGTGCTCGACTTCACACGCGAACTGTCACTGCTGTCGGCACAAGCCTTCATGCGGCAAGTGCTGCACGAACAGCTTGACGTGCGGGTGCTGCTCATGGGCTACGACCACCGGTTCGGGCACAACCGCAACGAAACATTTGCCGACTATGCCGCCTACGGACGGGAACTCGGCATCGAAGTAGTACAGCTGCAGCAGTTCTCCGACAGCGACAACGAACGTATCAGCTCGTCGGAGATACGCCGGGCCCTGCAACAAGGCGACATGGCGATGGCCAACCGCATGCTGGGCTACGACTACTTCATTGACGGAACCGTGGTCGACGGCTTCAAAGTGGGCCGGACGATAGGTTTCCCCACGGCCAACCTGCGCCCCGACCATCCGGAAAAAATGCTGCCCGCCCCCGGCGTCTACGCCGTACAGACGCAGGCCGAAGGCAAGATCTACCCCGGTATGCTCAACATAGGCACACGCCCTACCGTGGCCAATGGCAGCCGCACGAGCGTCGAAGTACACCTCATCGGGTTCGACGGCAACCTGTACGACCAAATGCTTCGGGTGAAATTCGTGCAACGGATACGCGATGAGCGCAAGTTCGACAGCCTGCAGGCACTCACCGCCCAACTCGAACAAGACCGTGCCACCGCCCTGCAAGCCTGCCCGGCATAATCCGCCGGCCATGACAGCCACGTTTTTTCCCGCATGCGTGCCACGCTCATTTTCCGTACGCACGGAAATAAAATTCCGCAGGCACGCCGCCCGATTTCCACAGGCAGAGAAAAACAGCTTTCGCCCATCCACGCGCACCAGACGGCAGACGCATGCAACATTCCGCAAGAATCTCCGCTCCAAAGGTGACAGAACGTGCTTGTTTTCACAATTTTCAGCACATTTATCCCGCCACATGGCAAATTTGTAATATCTTTGTCATGCCAAACGCATGGCTACCGAATGAAATAAAATTCAAACACATAAAAACAACTCAAATGAAAAAAGGATTTTTAATGCTTATGACCGGAATGATCATGGCGGGTTGCGGCGGAAACGACAACCCGTTCTACAAGAAGTATGAAAACAAATACGAAGCGCCGCCCTTCGAACAAATCAAGACAGAGCACTACATGCCTGCCTTCCGCGACGGTATCGCACAGCAACAGGCGGAAATAGACGCCATTGCCAACAACCCGGAAGCCCCCACCTTTGCCAACACCATTGAGGCGCTGGACTATAGCGGCGAGCTGCTCACCAAAGTGTCGAGCGTGTTTTTTAACCTCTACTCGGCCAACACGAACGACGACCTGCAACGGATTGCCACCGAAGTATCGCCCCTACTGAGCGGCCACGAGGACAACCTTTACATGAACGACAAGCTGTTCCACCGGGTGGAAACGCTTTACAAGCAACGCGAAACCCTGGGACTGACCGGCGAACAAAACCGTCTGCTCGAAGACTATTACAAGAGTTTCATACGCAAGGGAGCCGCCCTCGATGAACAGGGCAAGGCACGCCTGCGCGAAATAAACAAGGAGTTGGGACTGGCCGAACTGGCTTTCGGGCAAAACATTCTGGCCGAAACAAACGACTACAAACACTTTGTGACCGATGAGGCCCAACTGGCCGGCCTGCCCGAAAGCGTGAAACAGGCCGCCGCCGAAGCCGCCACGGCCGAAGGCCACCCGGGCGAATGGCTGTTCACCACACAGAAATCGAGTTTCCTGCCCGTGCTGCAATATGCCGACAACCGCGAACTGCGCAAGGAACTGCAACTGGCCTATGCCAACCTGGCCAACCGCAACAACGCAAACGACAACAAGGCCAACGTGAACAAAATCATGAAACTGCGGGTTGAACAGGCACAACTTCTTGGATACAACTCGCCTGCCGACCTCATACTCGACAACACCATGGCAAAGACCACGGCCCGCGTCTATGAATTCCTCGACCAGGTGTGGCAGCCGGCACTGGCCGCCGCCAAACGCGAAGCCAAGGAACTGCAGGCCATGATGGACAAGGAAGGCAAAGGCGAAAAACTCGAACCCTGGGACTGGGCCTACTATGCCGAAAAGCTGCGTCAGGAAAAATATGACCTCAACGAAGAAGAACTGCGCCCATACTTCCAAATGGAAAACGTGCGTCAGGGAGCGTTCGACCTGGCCGGCAAGCTGTACGGACTCACCTTCAAGAAGCTGGAAGGCATGCCGGTGTACCACCCCGATGTGGAAGTGTTTGAAGTGAACGATGCCGACGGTTCGCTCATCGGCGTGCTCTACACCGACTACTATCCCCGTGCCGGGAAACGTGCCGGAGCCTGGATGAACGACATCCGCGGACAGTACAAGAAAGACGGCGTGAACCACCGGCCCATTATCATCAACGTAGGCAACTTCACCAAACCGACGGCCGACGCTCCTTCGCTACTCAACATGGACGAAGTGGAAACTCTGTTCCACGAATTCGGACATGCCCTGCACGGACTGCTGTCGCAATGTACCTACCCGTCGGTTGCCGGAACAAACGTGGCACGCGACTTTGTGGAACTGCCCTCGCAAATCATGGAAAACTGGTGCTTCGAGCCGCAGGTAATGAAAACCTACGCACGCCACTACCAGACGGGTGAAGTCATCCCCGACGAACTGATTGAAAAAATACAGAAAGCCTCGACATTCAACCAGGGATTCGTCATGACCGAACTGTTGTCGGCTTCGCTGCTCGACATGGACTACCATGCACGCACCACTACCGACGACCTGGATGTGGAAGCCTTCGAAAAGGCCTCGCTCGACCGCATCGGGCTTATCCCCGAAATCATCGTACGCTACCGCAGCACCTATTTCAACCACATCTTTGCCGGAGGCTATGCGGCCGGTTACTACAGCTACACCTGGTCGGCCGTGCTCGATGCCGATGCTTTCCAGGCATTCAAGGAAACGGGCGACATTTACAACAAGGAAGTGGCCACGGCTTTCCGCACCAAAGTGCTCGAACGCGGCGGTTCGGATGACCCCATGAAGCTTTACATCGACTTCCGCGGTGCCGAGCCCAATCCGGATGCACTGCTCGTAAGGAACGGACTGAAATAAAAAAAGCCTCCCCAACCCCTCCAAAGGAGGGGCTTCGGACGATTTATAAATAGCAACATAAAACCCGACACTTCCCCGCCCCCTCCAAGAAGGGGCGGGGCTTTGGACAATTTAGCTGACATATGATGAATAGCAATATAAAACCCGGCACTTCTCAAGGCCCCTCCTTTGGAGGGGGCGGGAGAGGCCTTTCCGTTCGCCGGGCAGTGCGGGAAGACTGCCCCACCCTGCTGGCCATGGTCAGAGAACTGGCCGAATTTGAACGGGCACCTCACGAAGTAACTGTCACCCTCGAACATTTCACGGAAAGCGGCTTCGGCCCACAACCCGTGTGGTGGGCCTTCGTTGCCGAAGAAAACGGCACGATACAAGGATTCGCTCTCTATTACATCCGTTTCAGTACATGGAAGGGACAACGCCTTTATCTGGAAGACATCTACATCCGTCCCGAAAAGCGCGGGCAAGGCATCGGCACCCAGCTGTTCGACGCTCTGGTACAGGAAATGCACGAACGTCATCTGCACGGCATGGTATGGCAGGCACTGGAATGGAACACCGCCGCCCTCGACTTCTACCGGAAATACAACGCCCGTTTCGACACGGAGTGGGTGAACTGCTCGATAGAGGGTTGACACACGGACAATGGGATCCGCACAAAAATCTCCGCCTGTCCACTTGTCCAAGCAAACATGAATTTCAAAGGCTGGCAAATGCCTGCAATATAGAACAGAAAAAATTATTTTATAAACGGGAGTTGTATCCCTCGATGATGCGGAAGCCTCATTTTACGAAACGGAGTCACTCTATCTCGCCCTCGTACACGCCGGAAAGGCTGTTGCCCTGTTCGTCTTTCAAGTCATAACGGACAATGTAAAGGCCATCGACCGAACGGCCGACTTCAACCATGCCTGCCTGTATGGGAGTAGCTGTTCCCTGCCAAAGAGAGGTGTGCCAGGTTCCCCACTGCTCCGTTTCCATGACAAAACCGGGCGAGAGAGTGTAGGGCAGGAACTTCTCATACTCTTCGTCACGTCCTTTGCCGGCCGGCGGGTTAAAATCCGTCACCATCTCATACACCCCCTGAGGCAGGCTGTCTTTCGTCCCGACCGGCACAAAGAACTCGATGGACAGATATTCCCCCTTCCCTTCGAGGCTGGTCAGGTCGACCCCGCCGGTAGCCAGACACAGCGTGAACAAATCGGACTTCCCGGTGCTGTAGGGTTCGCGCATGAACGTCCTTCCCGCCTTGACAAAATACTTCACACCGATGCGGCAACGGGCTTCGACCCCACCGGCAGAAGCGGTCACATAGGTGTCACCGGGAGTTCGGGCGGTGACAAGTCCATCGGGTGTAACCGTAGCCACCGATTCGTCCTCAGATGACCATGACAGCCAGAACTCCGAAGCATCCTTCGTTGCCGTCACCTGTGCCTTCAGCTGCAAAGTCTCACCTATGGAAAGCACCTTTTCCTGCTCGCTGAGCACAACCGAAGTCACTTCATTCTTCCGGCAAGAGAAGAAGGAAAATATCAGACACAGTACAAGAAGATTGTTTTTCATTCCATTCAGTTTTTTCCAACGAGGCAAGCAAGCATGAAAAGCACAGCCCGTTTCTCACTGTATCTCCACAATTTTCAGTTCGTCGATACCCAAACGCACTTTCAGCCAGTCGTTCAGTTTCTTTTCCTTGACAGTATCTTTCGGATTGATCCACTCCACATACAAGGTCGGTATAGTATCGAGTTTTCCCGAAACCACATCGGCATAAACCGAATGGCTCGACACGGAAAAGCGTTTCACATTAGGATATTCAACTGCTATTTCGCGCGACAGCTGCACATTGTCCAGCCCTGAAAGTTTCAGCGCATCCAGTTCAGCAGTCAACTGCGCTATTTTCCGTTCCTTTTCCTGCAGTTGTTCATCCTTGCTTTCGAGCAATTTGCTCAGCACATTGGCTTGCGCGTCGATATCTATCGTTCCGGCCATTTGCTTAATCGTCAGTTTGGTATTGTCCAAGCCGAATTCAACCAGACGTTTCTGCAGACGTTCTATCTGCCGCTGGTCAAGAGTCTTGCCAACCAGCGAAAGAGCTATTTCCTTTTCCTTTGAAGAATAGTTGCGTTTCACGTTAATGATTTCCACCTCTTCAAACATTTCTTCCGTCTGTATTTCCTGCACATACTTAATGGCCTGCGAATTGAAGCGCGACTCGGCAATCACCGACCAGGCCATAAACACGCTCGGCACAATCACTATGATGGAAAACACCGTAATGGAACGTTTCACCACTTTCTGACGCGAAGGGTCTATGTATTTCCGAATGGGGAAATGCAGGTAGCGCACCATGACAAAGGTGGCCAGCGCAATGAAGAACGAGTTAATGAAAAAGAGGTAGAAAGCCCCCAGAAAATAGTTGAACTGACCGGTAGCCAGTCCGTATCCGGCCGTACACAAAGGCGGCATCAAGGCCGTGGCAATGGCCACCCCCGAAATGATGGTCACCTTGCCTTCCTTGCGCGAAGAGGCCACAATGCCGGCAAAACCGCCGAAAAAGGCGATGAACACATCGTAAATCGTGGGGCTGGTGCGTGCCAGCAACTCCGACTGGGCGTCGCTCAACGGACTGATGAGGAAATAAGCGGTAGAAGCCAACAGACTGATGGCAACCATGACAAAAAGGTTCTTCAACGAACTCCTCAGCAAGTCCGAGTCATTGATGCCGATAGCAAGCCCCACCCCGTTGATAGGTCCCATGAGCGGGGAAATGAGCATGGCGCCGATAATGACCGCCGTAGAGTTGACATTCAACCCTACGGAAGCCACTATGATAGCAAAGAAGAGAATCCAGACGTTCGCACCCTTGAACTCGATATCCTTCTTGATGGAGTTTATGGTCGACTCGACATCCGTATCCTCGTTCATGTTGGCAAGGCGCTTCACATACACGCGTGCCTTATTCCAAAGCTGTTTTGTTCTTTCCCAATAGTTCATTCTCTATTCAATCTATAATGGTCACCCAGCCATGCGTATCGGGTTCATCCCCGTACTGAATGGCACGCAACTTATTGTACAGTTTTTCGCACACCGGTCCCGGCTTGCCATCCTTGGCAAACATATACGACTTGTTGTTGTCCAGGTCGTCAATGCGTTCTATCGGGCTGATAACCGCAGCCGTACCGCAGGCTCCGGCTTCTTCGAACGTGTCAAGTTCTTCCAGCGGCACCGGGCGGCGTTCCACTTTCAGACCCAGGTCTTCGGCCAATACCATGAGGCTCTTGTTGGTAATTGACGGCAGAATGGAAGTCGATTTCGGCGTAATGTACGTATTGTTCTTAATGCCGAAGAAATTGGCGGCACCACATTCGTCGATATATTTCCGTTCTTTTGCATCGAGGTAGAACACGTTGGAATAGCCCATCCGGTGTGCTTCCTCACCGGCATTGAGGCTGGCAGCATAGTTGCCGCCTATCTTGTAAATACCCGTGCCGAGCGGAGCGGCCCGATCATATTTGCGGGTCACCACAAACGGAGTGGTCTGGAAACCGCCCTTGAAGTACGGGCCTACCGGTGTCACAAAAAGAATGAACTCATATTCGGCAGCAGGTTTCACCCCTACCTGTGCGCTTGTACCAATGAGCAGCGGACGAATGTAAAGCGATGCCCCCGACTCGTATGGCGGAATGAAACGTTCGTTCAGCTTCACCGCTTTTCTGACTGCTTCCTCAAACTTTTCAACCGGCAGTTTGGGCATGGCAATACCATCACACGATGACTGCAGGCGTTTGGCGTTCTCGTCCATGCGGAACACACGTATCTTTCCATCTTTCCCTCGGAACGCCTTCAAGCCTTCAAAGGCTTCCTGTCCGTAGTGCAGGCAGGTAGCCGCCATGTGCACGGTAACCTGTTCATCGGTGTGCACTTCCAGTTCACCCCATTCGCCGTTCGCATATTTGCAGCGAATGTTATAGTCGGTCTTTATATAACCGAACGACAAATTGCTCCAATCTATTTCTTTCATGATTGCCCCTCCGTCTCCCCCCGAAACAACGGGGGAAATCTTTAGTTGATTAAATATGTTTGTTTTCTCTTTTTCCTTTTAGCGGTTCTGCCCGGGAAGAAGCCACAAAACAGCCTCATTCCCCATGTTAAATAACAAATCTATCACGCTCATGTTCGACTGAAACCCGTATTTCTGTGCAAAAACCTGATAATAGGGTTTTGACAACCGCATGACCGGCGGCCGCTTGGGATGTATCGCCTCCCGCAAATCCATCACTTCCATGCCCCAGTCGGCCCGGTACCCGTCAGTCCGCTCCACCACAGGCTGCAGCTCGAGCTGTTCAAGCACAACCGCCTGCAAGGCCTCGTTGAAATCCCACAGATACGTCCATTTCTTTTCATAAAAAGGACGGAAATAGTCCTTATAATATTCAAAGAACGGCGTCGAATTATAGGCCGATGCAATGGCCCGCCAATGCTGTGCCTGCCACTGCGTGTGATAGGCAATCTTCACATCGCGCATCAGCTGCTTGTCACCTCCCGTCTTCTCCACCGGCACGGTCAGATCCATCGGGCCATTGGCCGTAGCAATGCGGCAACGGTTGCGGTAGGTTTGCTTCACATAGTAGTCGCACGCTTCCAGCATCACCTTGCCGGCGCATGCCATCACCCTGTAATACTCCACCGGAGCCAGATAGGCCGAGGAGAGAAGCACCTTTGCATTTTCCCAACAGAAATCCGCCGATTCAACCTGACTGCTGACCATATCCACTTGTATGCTATTCCGGTTCTTGCCCGTTCCTTTTCATTCCGTCACAGAAGTCCGCTTATCTTCCCGCTCCCCTGAAAAAGCGGTTCCAGCGTATCTTCCCTTCAAACCAGCCCTTGTCCTTGTCCAAAGACAGCCACACAAACATGGGCGTACCCACAATGTGGTCTTCGGGCACAAAACCCCAATAGCGGGAGTCGGCCGACTTGTGCCGGTTGTCGCCCATCATCCAGTAGTAATCCATCTTCACATCATAGTGCGTGGCCGGCTGTCCGTTGATGTAAATCACACTGTCTTTCACTTCCAGCGTGTTGTGTTCATACGTAGACACAATACGTTCGTACACCGGCAGGTTTTCCAAAGTCAGCTCCAGCCGGTCGCCTTTTTTCGGAATGTACAGCGGTCCGTAGTTGTCGCGGTTCCAGCCGTAAGCTTCGCCTGCCCCCAGGGGATAGACTTCCCCGCCGAAATGAGGCGGTTCAATCACGATATGCTTTACCCCTTTCGTCTTCAGCAGTTTTGCATGCATTTCCTGCGTCAGCGGCAAGTGATACACCGGTTTGCCGGCCTCCAGACCGAGATAAGACGACACATCGGGATTGATACCATTGCGGTAGACTTCAAAGTCCTCGTTGCTGATGCCCATTTTCTTCAGGTATTCCTGTTTCAGCAGGGTGCCATCCGTCTGTATGAAATAGTTGTGCTGTATGCCTTCGAAATGCGGCTGGGCCGTGCCGTTAATGTAAATCTGGTTGTCTTTCAACAGGAAGGTGTCGCCCGGCAAGCCCACGCAACGCTTCACATAGTTTTCGCGACGGTCGACCGGACGGTACACAATTTCGCCGAACGTGTTCCGGTCGTTCATCACCCGGTCGCGTCCATACACATGCACCAGCGTGTAGAAATCGGGATTCTGCATTTTCAAGGCCACCGTGTCGCCTGTCGGGAAGTTGAACACGACAATATCGTCGCGACGAATCGAACGCAGACCCTTCAGACGGCGGTATTCCCATTGCGGTTTCTCTATGTACGACTTCGTGCCGATAATGGGCATGGTGTGTTGTGCCAAGGGGAACGAAAGCGGAGTCATCGGAATGCGGGGTCCGTACGTGGCCTTGCTCACTGCCAGGAAATCGCCCACCAACAGCGTCTTTTCGAGCGATGAGGTCGGTATCTGGTAGTTCTGAAACAGAAAAGCAAATATGAAATACACGGCCACCAGGGCAAACACAATGGCATCCCCCCAACCCATGATGCTGCGCAGAGCCTTGTTCTTTATTCCCTTCCACCAGTCCCACGGCACCAGCTTGGTGACAAACACATCAAAGAAAAACGGGGTGAGCAGCAACCACCAGAAGTTGCCTACCCACACGATAAACAGAATATACACTAACGTGGCCGCACATCCTTTGACCCATTGCACGGCAGTCGCCTCTTTCAGGCGGGTCTGTATTGTTTTGTTCATATTCAGTAACTCACATCCCCTTTCCATGGAGAAACACGGGGTGTATCATTTAATTAGTATAACGTTCAACTCCTCTTTTTTGAAAAGAGCGGCAGAAATGCCTAAAAGCCTAACAGGTCTTTCATTTCCAGAAAGCCCTTTTTCCCTGCGGCAAACTCGGCGGCCACCACCGCTCCCAGCGCAAACCCTTCACGGCTCTTGGCATCGTGGGTGATGGTAATGCTGTCGACGGCCGACTCGTAGCGCACGGTGTGAATGCCGGGCACCTGTCCTTCGCGAATCGATTTAATGGCCATTTCATTGGGAGCGGAAGCGGTTTCCTTCACCCATTTCGTCTTGCGGTCCAGGTTTTCGAGTATGCCTTCGGCCAGCGTAATGGCCGTTCCGCTCGGAGCATCGAGCTTTTGCGTGTGATGCACCTCGGTCATTTCCACATCATACTGCGGGAAACGGTTCATCAGCTTTGCCAGGTACTTGTTCATGGCCATGAACACATTCACGCCGAGGCTGAAGTTCGACGACCAGAACAAGGTGTAACCGCCCTGCGCCACTTCCTCCTTCACGGCATCGAGCCGGTCGGTCCAACCCGTCGTGCCCGACACCACCGGCACACCTGCCGCCCAGGCCCGGCGATAATTGTCCACCGCCACCTGCGGCGCCGTAAACTCAATGGCCACATCGGCCGAGCGGAAAGCCGGCGAATCAAAATCGTCCGTGTTGTCCACATCAATCACCGACACGATTTCGTGTCCGCGTTCAAGGGCAATACGTTCGATAATCTTGCCCATTTTTCCATATCCTATCAGTGCTATCTTCATAATTCCTTTATCATTATCATTAATAAGTAACCCGTAAAAAAGACCGGACTTCCGTTCAGCCTTCCCTCACATAGTCCAGACACTCCAGTATTTCCTCCTTCGTTGCCGTCTGGTTGATACGGACATCACCCGGTTTGCCGAGCAAGGTAAAGTTTATGTCCTTCGATTCGTTTTTCTTGTCGTGCGTCATCAGCTCCAGCAGGGCATCGTACTGCTTGCACGAAAAGTCAAACGTGCCGTAATACTCCCTTATCAACCCGCGCAACCTTGCTATGTCTTCTTTGGGGAATCCCAGCCGAACGTGCGACAGGTACAGCTCGCACAGCAGCCCCCACATCACCGCATAGCCGTGCAGCAACGGGCGGCCGGTCTTGTACGACAGGCTTTCAAACGCATGTCCGAACGTATGTCCCAGATTCAGGGCTTTGCGCAATCCCTTCTCCGTCGGGTCCTGTGCCACAATGCTCTCTTTTATGTCGATATTCTTTTCGAGCAAGACAGCCAGACGGTCGAAATCCACCTCGTCCAGGTCAAAGGCCAGCACGTCGCGCCAGGCCTCTTCGCCATCGAGCAAGGCATGTTTCACCATTTCGGCAAAGCCCGAACGCAGGTTCCGGTCGTCGAGTGTGCGGAAGAAATTCACATCAATCAGCACGGCCCGTGCCGGGGCAAACACGCCTATTTCGTTTTTCAGTCCGAGAAAGTTGACACCGGTCTTTCCGCCGGTTGCCGCATCCACGGCCCCCAACAGCGTAGTAGGCAGATTCACATAAGCCATGCCGCGCTTGAAGGTAGAAGCCGTAAACCCGCCAATGTCCGTTATCATACCTCCACCCAGATTAATCATGAGCGATGAGCGGGTCGCTCCATGTTCGCTCAAATACCTCCAAATGAAGGCGGCCGATTCCAGCGTCTTGTGTTCATCGCCGGCCGGAATCGTTATCTGATGGCTCGTCCAAAGCCTGTCCCACGCAAGCAAGCGCGGCAAGCAGCAGTCTCTTGTCGTCTCGTCGGTCAGGACAAAGATATCCTCACCCGCCCGGTCTCCGACAAACTCCTGCAAATCGGCCGATAACTGATGGCTTATTCTCGTATGCAACTTCATTTCTTGTTAAAAACCCGATACAAAGATAATGCAAATGAGCGCAAAAGCAATCAAACTTGTTTGAATTGTTTTGCCGAATGCAGCTTTTTCTTATAAAATAATAGCAGGGAACGAGTAGCGGTTTCCCCAACCCCTCCGAAGGAGGGGATGTGCGGGATATGAATGTATTGTATGAAGTGTGTGCGGGCATACCGCTCCGTCACTGTAAGAGTGCGGGCACCGAGGCCCGACATGCCTGCATGGAGTATCTACGGGCGAAATACTGCGGTGCGATAAAGAAGCTGAAGCTGCGTGACAACCGGCGCGACTTCACCTGCCGCGTACACCTAGCCAACGGACGCACGGTGCACTTCACCCACCGCAGGCTGTCCCGCCTCATGGAGCGTATGGTGAAGATTATTGACGAGGTGTTGGAAAATCCGTCGATTGTCCGTACATTTGAGGTGAATTAAAGTTGGTTTTCAAAACATAAGGACTATGGATTTCATTGTAGCGGTTGTATTCTGGACTTCGCTGGTGTCGATTGTCGTGGGTGTACTGTACGCGATTTTCGGCAAAGATGATGGCAGATGCAAGTGAATTTCTTAAGTTTTGCAAGTGAGACTGTTAACGGCTCTTGCTTGCTGCCCCCAGGGGCTGTCCGCCTCTGCGACCCCGACTTCCTTTTTCATAAATGCCTTTCCCTCACGCTCGGTATAGTGCAAACAAGTTTGCCCTCTGCACTCACTTATCGGGAAATTCCCTACAGCAGGGAAAAGGAAGCAAAAAGAGCCGCCGCTGTGCCCGCTTCGCACGGAAAAACCCGTCCTTGCGAAGCCTGAATGCCTGAACTCGCTTCGCTCACACAACAGGCCTTCGGCCGGCTTCTACAGGACGATTTTCCGGCTCACCGGACAAGGCAGGGAAAAATGTACCGTAATATTGAGCCACTTAACCTAAAAGTTCACTTGAGAAACTAAGTTATCGTTTGTTTTTTTGAGCGTTCATTATCGCTTTTATAATGCGTTTTCATTTGCTTCTCCGCTCACCTTTCACTAAATTTGCACAACCGGTTTATCCGTTTTTCCTCATTTTTTCAACCCATCCTGCAAGCGGAATGCGACACTTCCTATAGTTTCTTTTCCAACTTCCTATAGTATGTTTTTTAACAGTCGTCGTTTTTCTCGCATTACACCTTGTCGTTCAACCTATTGTCTGCCCCACCAAACACAAAAACCAACTATAGCACATTGGGCAACCAACTATAGGTAGTCAAGCAACTAACTATAGGTAGTTGGGCGGTTTCCTATAGGTCGATGCTACAAACTGCCTTGTCCGTGATTTTGCTTTTCAGACAAACCGGTTTTCTTTTCCATGGACAGATAAATCACCACCCGATGCGCATGAATCACTTACACATGGTGGGTTCTATAAATTACCCGCCATGACAATTTTATATTTTATGGCATTGGCTTTTACGTGCTTTTTGTTTTCATGCGACATCTTTTGTGTTTTCATTTTCAATCGCATAGCCCGCTATGTTCTATCAATGAAAAACAAAATCTGCTCTCCCGAAAAGCAAAAAGCACCGATAAAGCAATTTATAGAACCCACCATTTTCAAATCATATTGGTATATTTGCATTTGTCAAACCATACGGCAGAACAATTATGGAAAACGAAGCAGGTTATGTGTATATACTGACCAATCCGAGTTTCAGGGAAGATTGGGTCAAAATAGGCAAAAGTTCCCGCCCCGTGAACGTCAGAAGCAAAGAACTTGACAACACAGCTGTACCTTTGCCTTTCGAGATTTATGCAACCCTCAGAACGGCCAAATATGCAAAAGTCGAAAAACAGATACACAAACAGATTGACCGTCTGACAGACTTGCGCATCCGGCAGAACCGCGAATTTTTCAACATAGCACCCTCTGTGGCGTTAGACATTATGCGCGACATAGCCGACTTGCTTGATGATGCAGAACTGTGTGTATATGTCGATGGCAAACCCGTTGTCAGCAAGAGCAAAGACGAAGACAAAAGGATAGAGGCGGATTTCAAGGAAAGACAACGCAAAGCACAAAAGCCTCCGTTCAAGTTTCACATGATAGGTTTAAATGTAGGCGATACGGTCATGTTCGATGCCCTTCAGATACCGGTCCGGGTTGCCAGCGATGATAAAATTGAATACGATGGCCGCCTGTACAGCCTGTCTGCATTTACCGCAAACTTTTTACCCGAAGAAAAACAGAACCCATCCGGAGCCTATCGAGGACCGCAATACTTCAGCTACAACGGCAAGGTATTAAGCGATTTGAGAAAGGAACGGGAAGAACAGTAAAAACGGAAAAGGACCCTGTGAAACGGAATGCCCGAAACAGGCCGATGCCCGTATGGAGACTGACTGCCAGCAACATCCGGAAAAAACGGCACGACATGCTATACGGAAATGGAAGCCCCTCGCTTTTTTCGCTCCGAAGCCATCCTCCTGCCCGTTCCACGCATTGTCCATAAGCCGGGTTGTATTATCTTTGCAGACACGAACGCAGCACGAACTTCAACCGGTCATCAGAACATTCCGACCGGAAAGTTCATTTTCACATACCTATTTTATATGCATATGGACCAAGTACTCGATTTTCTGAACCAACGCCGTACCATACGGAAATACAGCGACCGCCCCATCGATGCGTCGCTCATGAACCGCCTGCTCGAAGTGGCCTGTCGGGCATCGAACACGGGCAACATGCAGGCATACAGCGTGGTGGTCACCACCGATCCGCACATCAAGGCCGCCCTGGCACCGGCCCACTTCAACCAGCCAATGGTGACACAGGCGGCAGCCGTTCTCACATGGTGCGCCGACTTCAACCGGTTTTCGCACTGGTGCGAACAGCGTCAGGCCGATGCCTGCTATGACAATTTCCAGTCGTTCATGGCCACTACCATCGACACGCTGCTGGCAGCACAAACCTTTGCCGTAGCGGCCGAAAGCGAAGGACTGGGCATTTGCTACCTTGGCACCACCACCTACAACGCCGGCGAAATAGTGGACACATTGCACCTGCCACGGTTGGTAGTGCCCATAACCACCATCACGGTGGGCTGGCCCGCCGAAGTGCCCGACCAACCCGACCGGCTGCCGCTCGACGCCATCGTGCACCGCGAAACCTACACCGACTTCACCCCCGAAGCCATCGACCGCCTGTATGCCGAAAAGGAGAGTCTTGAGGAAAACAAGCAATTCGTACGCGAAAACCAGAAAGAAACCCTGGCACAGGTATTCACCGACGTGCGTTACCCGCGCCGCAACAACGAACCTTTCTCGGACAAGTTCATTGCGGTGCTGAAACGGCAGGGATTCCTGAAATGAACCCGAACGTAGACAGCGGCCGCACGCTGTCCATAAAAGGAACTGATGTTTACGGTGTCGCTTACGGCATTCGGTTTGACAGTGTACCGGTGCCGCAAGCAACAACCCGTATGCCTTGACTGTCATTTCGAACACGTAAACTCAAACATGAAAAAACGGATTTTATTTTTTGCCATGGGGGCCGCCATTATGTGCTGTTGCACTTCCGGCAACAGGCAGACCAATGGCACGACCGGCCCATCGGACTTAAACGGTGATTCTCTTACGTTGGTCATTGGCAGTTATGCCCAAAGCAACGAAGAAGGCATCAAGATATATTCCTTTAATCAAAGCACAGCCGATGTTGCTTTTGTGTCGGCGGTAAGCGGCATTTCCAATCCTTCTTTTCTGATGCAGGCCTCTGACAAGACACGGTTTTACTGTGTCAGTGAAAACGACGAAAAGTCCGCTTCGGCCGTTGCCCTGCGCTATAACCCCGACAACCCGTCGCTTTCCATCCTGAATGCACAGCAAACCAACGGCGGAGCCCCCTGCAACATCATGGTTTCAGAGGACATGAAATATGTTTTCACGGCCAACTATGGCGGAGGAAACTTGTCGGTATTCCCACTTGATTCTGCCGGATTGCTTCTGCCTGCAACAACCGTTGAATTCAAGGGCAGCGGGCCCGACAAAAACAGACAGGCCGGTCCTCACATTCACTCTGTGAACATGTCCCCCGATGGCAAGCATATTTGGGCCAACGACCTTGGTTCAGACAGGGTCCGGGTCATCGACATGAACACCATCCATTCCATGTGTGTGCCTGCCGATGTAACATCAGACGACAAGCATCCCGGCATTGGCAACACGATTGTCCACAACGACAGAAACGATATTGTTTTGCCGGCAGGAGCCGGTCCGCGCCATACCTGTTTTACAGCCGATGGCAGATTTGCCTATATCATTTCAGAACTGAGCGGAGATATCATTGCACTTGAATGCAGCGGAAATGCAAGACCGGCAATCATCCAAACCGTCAAAGCCGATACGGTGAATGCCCGCGGAAGTGCCGACATTCATCTTTCTCCAGACAATAAATATCTGTATGCATCGTGCAGACTCAAGGCCGATGGTATAGCTGTGTTCAAAGTCGATTCCACAAACGGCCGTCTGCTAAGGGCAGGATATCAGCTTACCGGGAAGCATCCGAGAAACTTTACGATAACTCCCAACGGCAAATTCGTGTTAGTGGCTTGCAGAGACGAAAATGCCGTTGAGATATATTCAAGAGATGAACACACCGGGATGCTGAAGGATACAGGAAAGAAAATCAGGATGAAGGCCCCGGTTTGCCTGCAATGGGTGAGATAAGGGCAGGTGGATGCTATCCATTCATCATGTGATGCGGGAATTGGAATGGCCAGCCATCACCAGCAAGATGGTGCAACCATACAAGGTCCGCAGCATCGTTGTTGACAACAAAGGCCTGGTCACGTACATTTTTGTACGTTAACCAGGCCTCTTCAAAAAAGACATTATCGTTCTGTTCGTAACGGGGTCAGAATGTAACGGACATCGACACTCCCGCCACCGGAGTCTGCATAGTACCCACCGAAACAGTCGACACATAAGGCTGCAAACGCATGTCAAACGTAGACGACTGCATTTTACGCATGTCCTGCTCATACATGTTCTTCACTTTGGCCACACGCACACCGTCGACAATGGCACATATATCAACCACAAGCAAGCCTATCGAGCCGGCTACCGTCAACAAAGAACCGGTAATCAGGCCACCGTTGCCTGTTGTGCTTCCGGAGTTTGCAGCGTTATACGCAGCACTCATAGCCACCGAACTGCCGACTCCCATCAACACACAACAACCTACCGCACCGCCAAGATACCCGAATCCGCGTCCTACTTCTCCGCAAATCATCTGTCCCAAACCGGGAATGATAAACGAGCACACACCGCCTACGGCCGGCACATAAGGGTCACCAGGCTGGCGACGGTAGTCGGAAGGGCGGTAAAAGCCTTTATAGTCACGATAGCTCATGCCCGGTGCTACTTTTCCGGCCGTTCCATAGTCAGGCGCATCGAACGCAGGTTTACGCTGCTGTTCAAACACTTCATTTTTCCCGTTGGAATACCTCACCATCAGCACATCATCTTTCAGAATGACAAACACCGGACCATCCGGATTGTCAGCGGCCTTGTACTTGATTTCGGTCGGGTTCACCTCAATGATTTTGGCCTGAATGTCCTCTCCGTTACGTTTTGTAATCACATCCTGCGCCTGCACACACATGGCACAAAACCACAGCAGGCAACATAAAAACGCTGTTTTTTTCATAGGTTCATTATTGGTGTCCGCCGCTCCCGGAACAGACGATTTATCATTATTTTCTTAAGTGCAAAAAAAACAATACAGTGAAAGACGGACTCCTAAACTCACAAACCATCGGTCTGCGACTTGTCATCGATCCGCATTTCTACCTGCCGCAAGCACCCTGCGGGAAAGGAAGCGTGGGAGCCTCCGCCCAAAGCGCACTGCCGGGCAAACACTTTCTCCCCGCAACGTACCGCGTGCGTTGCACCGCTTCCTCTGCAAGGCAAAGGCCGACAGCACAACATGTTGCAAATATAGACAAGGGAAGCTGAAAAACAAAAAGAAATGCAAAAAAACGTTGGAAAAAGCAAACAGAAGAAACCGCCTGCCGTTGCAACTGCATCTCCGTACGGACACGGCGAACTGTCATACACGGACTTTTGCGCTCATTTGCATTATCTTTCCATAAGATAACGCTGCATTCGGCAAAACAATTCGAGCGAGCTTGATTGCTTTTGCACTCATTTGCATTATCTTTCCATAAGATAAAGCTGCATTCGGCAAAACAATTCAAGCAAGCTTGATTGCTTTTGCGCTCATTTGCATTATCTTTGCACACATACTAAACTAAATCCACATTATCATGGCTATTATCAAACCATTCAAGGGCATTCGCCCTCCAAAGGCATTGGCCGACCAGGTGGCTTCACGCCCCTATGACGTATTGAACTCGGAAGAAGCACGCAAGGAAGCCGAAGGCAACCCTATGTCGCTGTACCACATCATAAAGCCGGAAATAGACTTCGCCCCGGGCATGGACGAACATGCCCCCGAAGTGTATGAAAAGGCGGCCGAAAACTTCAAGAAGTTCCGCAACGAAGGCTGGCTCGTACAGGACGACCGCGAACATTATTATGTCTACGCCCAGACCATGAACGGACGCACCCAATATGGTCTGGTGGTATGTGCTTCAGTCGATGACTACATGACCGAACGCATAAAAAAACACGAGCTGACCCGCCGCGACAAGGAAGAAGACCGCATGAAACATGTGCGCGTGAACAACGCCAACGTGGAACCGGTATTCTTCGCCTACCCGCACTGCGACGAAATTGACCGATTAGTGGCCGACGTGGTGAAAGGCGAACCCGAATATGACTTCACCGCACCCGACGGCGTGGGACATCACTTCTGGGTCATTGACGATGAAGCCGTAACCAAACGCATCACCGAACTGTTTGCCGGCATCCCCGCCTTGTACATTGCCGACGGACACCACCGCAGCGCAGCGGCTGCCCTTGTAGGCGATGAAAAACGCCGGCTGAACCCCGACCACCGCGGCGACGAAGAATACAACTACTTCATGGCTGTGTGCTTCCCCGACAACCAACTGAACATTATCGATTACAACCGGGTGGTGAAGGACCTCAACGGGCTGACCGATGAACAGTTCCTCGAACGACTTGCCACACACTTCACCGTCGAACCGAAAGGAAAAGAAATATACAAACCCAATAAACTGCACAATTTCTCGTTATACTTGTCGGGCGAATGGTATTCGCTGACGGCCAAACCGGGCACTTACGATGACCAGGATCCGATAGGCGTACTCGACGTGACCATCTCGTCGAACCTGATACTCGATGAAATATTGGGTATCAAGGACCTGCGCAGCGACAAACGGATTGACTTCGTGGGCGGCATACGCGGACTGGGCGAACTGAAACGGCGGGTAGACAGCGGTGAAATGCGGGTGGCACTCGCGCTTTATCCCGTATCTATGCAACAGCTCATTGACATTGCCGATACGGGCAACATCATGCCGCCCAAGACAACCTGGTTCGAGCCGAAACTGCGGTCGGGACTGGTCATCCACGAACTGAAGTAAACCGGCCTTTCCCGGGAGAATACATCAAAGGGAAGTTTCCGGACATTCTCCCCCCGGCGTGTAAACGGCCCGTTCTTGCACACAGCCTTTTTTACTGTTTCTGCAAACGAATGGGGCGGACGCATTTGTACAACGACATGAACAGAAACTTGACATACAAAACAGACTCTCGCCAGCCCCTTCCCAAGAGGATTTGGGGAGGGGCTGGGCGTTGGGCAGGACTCTTTCTTTGCCTGCTTCTGCTGCTCCCCTCCTGCGGCATAAAGAAACGTATCAAAAAAGCCGACAAACGCTTCGAAGTCGGCGAATACTACACGGCTGGAGACCTGTATCGCAGTTGCTACGGCAAAGTGTCGCCCAAAAAAGACAAGGAACTGAAAGCCCGGGTGGCATTCCGCCAGGGCGAGTCGTACCGGCTGACAAACCGCAACCGCGCGGCCTTTGCCTACCAGAATGCCATCCGCTACGGATACCCCGACAGCATCGTTTTCTTCCACTATGCACAAGTGCTGCAGAAGGACGGAAAATATGCCGATGCAGCCACGAACTACGAAATATACCTGCAACATGACCCCGACAACGCCGCCGCCCGCAACGGGCTGGAGGCCACCCGCCGTATAGCCGAGTGGAAAAGCAACCCCAGCCGTTACAAGGTGACCAAACCGAAGGAACTCAACATACGGCGCAGTTCGAACTATGCACCGGCCTTCATAGGGTCATCGGCCGACATGTTGCTGTTCACCTCCACCCGCTCGACCGACAAGAAGAAAAAAACGAAAAACAACCCTATCACCGGCATGCCCAACAGCAACCTGTACTCCATGCGCAAAAACGCTACAGGCAAATGGGAAGACCCCGAACCCCTGCCGGCCGAAGTCAACGACCCAACGGCCGAAAACGGTGTATGCGCATTCAGCCCCGACGGCAAGGTAATGTACTTCACCCGGGCCAAGAAGTCGGAATTCGGCGATGCCGGAGCACAAATCATGGTGTCGAACCGCGCCGGAGGAGCCTGGAGCGAACCGACTCCGCTCAAAGTGTTTGAGGACAGCACCCTGACGGTGGCCCACCCCACCCTGTCGCCCGACGGACAGACCATATACTTCGTGTCCGATGCACCGAACGGACTGGGCGGTAAAGACATCTGGAAAGCCACACTGGAAGGCGGCGAATGCAAATACATAGAAAACATGGGGCCCGACATCAATACCGAAGGCAATGAAATGTTCCCCATGATGCGTCATGACGGAGTACTCTACTTCGCCTCCGACGGACATCCCGGCATGGGCGGACTCGACCTGTTCAAGGCAAGCCCGCTGGCACTCCGGCACGAGAACGACACCCTGCGATGGAGCGTGGAGAACCTGGGTGTACCCTTCAACTCGCAGTGGGACGACTTCGGCATTACCTTTGCCGGCACATCGGAAAACGGCTTCTTCTCGTCCAACCGCAACGAACGGCAAGGACATGACATGATATGGAGCTTCGAACTGCCCGAACTGGCCTATGTCATATCGGGCAAGGTTCTCGACGAGCAGAACAACATACTGCCCGATGCCACCGTGCGGATGGTAGGCGATGATGGTACCAACGCCCGCATTCCATCGCGCAAAGACGGCACATACCGCCTGAAACTCAACAAGGATGCCAACTACGTCATGCTGGCATCGGCCCGCGGATACCTCAACCAAAGCTACCGCTTCAGTACCACCGACCTCACCGACAGCAAGGACTTCACCAACGACTTCCACCTCACCCCGGTGTTCAAACCCGTGCAGATAGAAAACATTTTCTACGAGTTCGGCAAATGGGACCTGACCCCACAATCGGAAACCGGTCTGCAAGCCCTGCTGAAGCTGCTCAACGACAACCCGAACATCACTATCGAACTGAGCGCCCACACCGACTACGTGGGTAACGATGCTTTCAACAAGGAACTTTCGGACAAACGTGCACGTTCGGTGCTGGAATATCTTGTGGCACATGGCATAGACAAAGAGCGACTTACATCGGTAGGCTACGGCGAGGAACAGCCGGTGACAGTCGATGCCCTTACCGCCCGAAAATATCCTTTCCTGCAGGAAGGCAATGTGCTGACGGAAGAGTTCATTCTGGGACTGACCCCCGAACAGCAGGAAACCGCCAACCAAATCAACCGGCGCACCGAGTTCCGGGTGCTGAAAACAACGTACAAGCTGTTTTAACGGAAAGACATTACACAACAAATTCGACAAACATGTATATGAAAAAACTGATTCTATTCGCTATCGTGCTGTGCACATGGGCCGGTTGCAGCAAAAAAACAGAAAAAACCACCATGCGCGCCGCCACATTCAACATACGGCTGGACACGACAGCAGATGGAGAAAACAGCTGGCCGTACCGTAAAGAACGGGTGTGCCAATTCATTACCGAGCAACAAATCGACCTTGTGGGCACACAGGAGGTGCTGCACCGGCAGTTTGAGGACCTGCAAGCCTGTCTGCCCGGATATGCCGGCATAGGTGTAGGCAGAGACGATGGAAAGACCGGAGGCGAATATTCCGCCATATTCTACCGCACCGACAAATTCGAGGCTTTGGAGTCGGGCACATTCTGGCTGTCGGAACACCCGGACAGCGTAGGACGGAAAGGCTGGGACGCCGCATGCGTGCGCATTGCCACCTGGGCAAAAATGAAGGACCTCGCCACCGGAAACATATTCATGGCAGTCAACACCCACTTCGACCACATCGGCACGGAGGCACGCCGGCAAAGTGCACTGCTCATCATCCGGAAAGTGAAGGAAATTGTAGGTGACCGCCCGGCCATCATAACCGGCGACTTCAACGTGAACAATCAAAGCGAGGCCTACCACACCATGACCAACGATGAATTCAGACTGCTGGACGCCCACTTGTGTGCAGAGCAGACCAGCGGAGCAGACTATACATTCCACGACTTTACCCGGACACCCATGGAAGAGCGTGAAAAAATAGACTTTGTCTTCGTCACTCCGCACATAAAGGTGCTGCGGTCGGACATACCAAAGGAAATACCCGGTCAACTGCTTTCTGACCACAACCCCCAAGTAGTCGACCTGACATTTTAAACCAACCTGCCAACATATTACAACAGACAATGAAACAATATTTAGACTTGCTGCAACGCGTACTCAACGAAGGTGTACACAAAGAAGACCGTACTGGGACAGGCACACTCAGCGTGTTCGGACACCAGATGCGATTCTCCATGGACGATGGTTTTCCGTGTCTCACCACCAAGAAACTTCACTTGAAATCCATCATCTACGAACTGCTCTGGTTTCTGAAAGGCGACACCAACGTGAAATACCTGCAAGACAACGGCGTGCGCATCTGGAACGAATGGGCTGATGCCGATGGCAACCTCGGGCCGGTGTACGGAGCACAATGGCGGTCGTGGCCCGACTACCGGGGCGGCAGCATTGACCAGATAGCCGAAGCGGTCGACACCATCAAGCACAACCCCGATTCGCGCCGCATCATAGTCAGCGCATGGAACGTGGCCGCCCTGCCCGACATGAAACTGCCGCCCTGCCATGCTTTCTTCCAGTTCTACGTGGCCAACGGACGGTTGAGTCTGCAACTATA
This sequence comes from uncultured Porphyromonadaceae bacterium, assembly GCA_949285425.1. Classification (GTDB taxonomy): domain Bacteria; phylum Bacteroidota; class Bacteroidia; order Bacteroidales; family Paludibacteraceae; genus QVMH01. Next base: position 1,449 of record CASEAJ010000071.1, on the reverse strand, counting down.
TCAACGGAGCGCCGACATTTTTCTGGGTGTACCGTTCAACATCGCCTCATACGCCCTGCTGCTCATGATGATGGCACAGGTCACCGGTCTGAAGGCCGGCGACTTCATCCACACACTCGGCGATGCGCACATATACACCAACCATCTGGAACAGGTCAAGCTGCAACTGACACGCGAACCCCGTCCGCTGCCGACCATGCACATCAACCCCGAAGTGAAGGACATTTTCTCGTTCGACTATTCCGACTTCGAACTCACCGGCTACGACCCGCATCCGCACATCAAAGGCGTTGTGGCCGTATAAGAAGCAGAAAAACATCCCTATGAGAAAAGCAAGCAGAGAAATGGACAGCCAATGGGCGTTGGACATCATGCGCAAAGCGCCTTACATAACCGTCAGTTTCACCCGTGCCGACGGCACAGCCTACGGAGTACCCCTGTCGCTGGCCTGCACGGACAACCACGTGTGGTATTTCCATTGTGCCCCCGAAGGCGACAAACTGGATGCCATTGCGGCCCATCCCGAAGTATGCCTTTCGGCCGTAACCCGATGCACCCCAACGGTCGGCCCGAAAGATGGGACCTTCACCCTCCAATACCGTTCGGCCATGGCTTTCGGCATAGCCGAACCGGTGACAGACGAAGCCGAAAAAATATCGGCCCTCCGCGCCATAAGCCAACGGTTCCTGCCACACCACATGGATGCCTTCGACGAGGCGATCCGCCGCAGCCTGCACCGCACGGCTGTAGTCCGCATTACACTCACTGCCCCTCCCACCGGGAAACGCAAACAGTATGACAGTCATGGAGAAGAAATGAAATACGGCCGCATGGAATGACTCCATCGACCACGCACTTATACAACCTCGCCCCGCCACAAAGAAATTTGCAACGGGGCGAGGTTATTTTTTACTGAAAGGCACCGGCGTATGGAAAATCAAACTGTTTGCCAAATAGACTCATTTGCAAACACATACATCTCTGCTGAAAGGGGCGGTAAAATACTATAGAAAGTGCCTTCATCTACTATAGAAAGTTGTTCAATATTCTATAGTAAGTGGAGGCACTTTCTATAGTATCTTTTGTCATAAAGATACAAGAGTTTCCCTGCCATAAAGGCAGAAGAAAATTCATGACCGATAAACGATGGAACAGAAAAAGGGTGCAAATCTCGTAATACTACTCGATTTGCACCCTTCTCTTGCGGAAAGACAGGCTCTCGAACCTGTACTATCTCAAAATATCACACAATCGCAAATGCCTATTAATAACCAGATTATTACAATCATAATTAAATCTAAATATTATTGAATATCGCTCGCTATTTCAATTTTTGGGTGTATATTTGGGTGCAGAATTTCAAATACACCCAGTCATGAACATCAAACGAAACATCATTTTTGCACCTGAAAGCCGCAAAAAGAACGGCGTTCCAATCGTGGAGAACGT
>CASEAJ010000070.1 GCA_949285425.1 uncultured Porphyromonadaceae bacterium | reverse complement strand
TTTCTTTTACCGAAAACTTTTCCAAGGTGACTTTCCGGTAAATCTCCGAAATTTCACACAGACTACGCTGTGACTGTTCATAATCTTTTTGTTTCATTCTTTTGACTCTTTAGGAGTCAACCTTTTTTAAAAAAAGACAATATGCTTTCGAATGTATCATATGTCACTTTTGTTTTTGTTTCTTTGCAGGCAGGAAGTAAAATCGTATATTTGTCGGTACATATAGAGGTATGATTAATAAACAAATGCAAATTATGAAAAAGACTGTTTTTTATGTGTTGACGGTCGTGACGGCTGTTTTGTTCTTTGCTTCCTGTTCGTTGGAAGAACCGACGTTTGACGAAGGCCTTTTGTTGGGAAAATGGCAACAGAAGGGTACACAATTGTTTTATACCTATGCCGCCGACTACACCGGCAAGACCTGGGACGAGGCTGAGGATGTGACCGAAGCCGAGGCGCAACGCTTCACCTGGTCGCTCGACCGGGCCACGCTGACGCAGATTCACATCATGGAAATAGGTGGTTCGGTGCCCAAAACTTATACCGTGACCGAACTGAATGCAAGTTCGCTGACGTATGAAGACAGTTTCGGAAAATCGTTTTCGTTCACGAAAGTGAACTGAAACGCAGTCGTCGTGGTGTTGTGCAGTGCATGAGGTGAGGCATGCGCTTGTATCGGGAAAAATTCTCCTCAATAAGGTTTCAACAAACAAATGAAAAGTGCGTCATGAAAAAGTTCTTCAAGATATTCCTCATAGCTTTCGGTTCGTTGCTCGGACTGGTATTGGTAGTGCTTGCTGTTGTGTTGTGGCTGGTGTTTACCCCCGAACGGCTTACTCCCATAGTGCGCAGTCAGCTGGAGCAGCACGTGCCTTGTCCCACTGAGATTGGGCGGGTTGAACTGACATTTTTCAGTTCGTTTCCACGTTTTGAGTTGCAGGTAGACCGTGTCGCTGTGTTGAATGCACAGATGGCCGGCGGTTGTGGTGACACATTGCTGAGGGCAAACCGCCTGCAAGCCGCGGTCGATGTGAAGGCCTTTCTGAAGCAGCGGGAACTGCGTCTGACGGGTATCCGACTGGCCGACGGCAAAGTGTGTGCTTTTATAGATGAAGAAGGAAAAGCCAATTTCGATTTGTTTCCCCCTTCGGATGATGAAACGGAGTCTGATGAAGGAACGGATTTGCCTTTTGGACTGATAGACGTGTCAACTCTTGAGTTGGCACATGTCGATGTGCAGTACGTGGACCTTAGCGGCGGTATGCAGGCTGTGGTCGATGACTTTTCGGCGGTAGTTGAAGCCTCTTTGCGGCCGATGGACAGCTTGCGGCTTCACTTCACGGCCGAGCCTTTTGCGGTGCTTTATGCCGACTCGTCGCTCCGTGCGGAAGTGAAGGGGTTGGCTTCGGATGTGCGTTTGCAGTTGCAAGGCAAGAAGCTGCAGGCGGCTTTGCACGTGAAACCTCAGGCTGTTTCGTTTGACTACGCCGGTGATACGTATCTGACCGATGCCGAACTGGCATTCGACTTGCAGACCGGAGTGGACCTGGCAGGGCTTACTGCCGATGTGGAACGCTTGGGACTTGCATTTAACGGGCTGACGGTAGACGTACAAGGCAAAGCCTCATTGGATACGTTGCGGAGTAGGGTGCTGACCGACCTTGCCTATCGGCTTGACTTGCCGCAGACGGAGCGGATGCTAGCTTCCATACCTGCCGCTTTCAGCCATTATGTGGATGGGTTGGAAGCCGCAGGAGGAGTGTCTGCCTGGGGCGAAGTAAAGGGTGTGTATTGCGATTCGTTGCTTCCGGCTGTCAGTGCACACGTGCAGTTGGCCGGTATGTCGGTGCTTTGGCCCGACCTGTTACCGTTCCCTTTGAAATCGGTCGATGGGCAGGTAGATGCCTATGTTGATTTGCAACGCGACGACACTTCGTTCGTGCAGTTGAAAGGTCTTTCCGTACATACACCGCAATCCTTGCTGGCTGTGTCGGGGAGGGTTGACCAGCTTTTTTCCGACCCGTGTGCCGATTTGGCAGCCGATGTCGGACTGCATTTGCCGGAATTTCTCCCATTGGTACCAGACACAATGAATGTGTCGGGTGTAGGAAAAATTCAAGGACGCTTAGCGGCTCGTGCCACTTTGTCGCAAGTGCAACGAATGGACCTGAACGCCATGAAGGCTTCCGGCCGCTTGGAGTTGCATAACGTGTCGTTGGGTTACGACAGCTTGGCTGCTGTTACGGACTATACTGTCATGGATTTCAAATTGCCCAATCCGGATGCGGGTACGAAGCATACGGGATTTGCTGCGGCACATATCCATTCGGACTTGTTGGAACTGTCGCTGGGTGATGGTATGAAAGCCGGTGTGCGCAAGCTGGCATTGGATTTGGAAACTTCAGATGTGCGCGATACTACCCGTATCCCCGCACTGAACCTTGCGTTGCGTTCCGAACATGTGCAGGCCGTGTCCGATTCCATGTCGTTACGGGTGGATGCACCGGTGTTAGCCGTTTCTGTGGCTCCACAGCGGCGCAACGAGGCCCAGCCCCGTTTCAGCGTCAAGGTGCAAAGCGGTCGGTTGCATGCCGGTATGGGAGGCGAACAGTTGGATGCCGACCTGCTCGATGTGGCAGCCACGGTGTCATACAACAAGAAACAGGACGAACTTTTGCTGCGTTGGATGCCGCGCGGGGCCTTCCTTTTGCAACAGGGAGTGCTCACCTCAACGACTTTGCCCTATCCGGTGGAGGTGCCACAACTGAAAATGGACTTTACGCCCCGCACGTTCGAGATAGAACAGGCGGCGGTGCGTATGGGAGCATCCGATTTCAATCTGGAAGGCAGACTGACGAACATATTGCCGTATTTTCGGGGCGATTCCATTTTACGCGGTGATTTTGCCTTTACTTCGGCTCATACCGACATTGACCAGCTCATGAGCCTGACCAGTGGTATTGGGACGGAAGAAGAAGAGGACACTCCGGCTTCGGAAGTGTCAATGGCTAATCAGTCCGATGATTCGGAAACGGCCGATACCGTTTCATACACAGGACCTTATATGGTGCCGCAGGGAATTGATTTTCTGTTGCACACCGATATTGACGAGGCTTCGTTCGGTGAGAGTCTGATAAAGAATGTGGACGGCGATGTGCGGGTGGCTAACGGTGCTTTGGTACTCGACGGACTTACGTTTTCCGCGCCCGGGTCCGACATGCAGCTCACAGCCGTGTACAAGACCCCGCGCAAGAACCATTTGTATGCCGCCTTGGATTTCCACATGCTGGAGGTAGAGATAGCCGATTTGTTGCACATCGTGCCCGACCTTGACTCCATTATGCCCATGTTGCGGTCGTTTGGAGGAAAAGGCGAGTTCCACGTAGCGGCCGAGACCTACCTGGACTCGTTGTACAACTTGAAACTGTCTACCCTGCGCGGGGCGGCCTCCATACGTGGAGAAGAGCTGAAGCTGGTCGATGGGGAAACCTTTGCCGAAATAGCCCGCATGCTGCGCTTCAAGAACCGTCAGAAGGAAAATCAGGTCGACAGCCTGAGTGCCGAGTTTACGGTGTTCCGCAACGAGGTCGATGTTTATCCGTTCCTCATTGCCATTGACCGCTACAAGGCGGTGGTGGGCGGCCGGCATAACCTCGACATGAGTTTCGACTATAACATTTCGCTGGTGGAAAGTCCGTTGCCGTTCCGGGCTTCGGTCGATGTGAAGGGCAATATGGATGACATGAAGTTCAGGCTGGCCAAGGCAAAATACCCCGACTTTTACCGTCCGGCGGCTCGGTACGAGGTGAGGAACATGCAGCAGGAACTGCGTGACATTATCAAACAGTCGATTGTGGCGAATATGGTGCGGAAAGAGTGAGAATAGGCAGAAATGCCGGTACAGATAAAAAACTTCGGAGGGGCGTGTCAGGTATGTTGTACTGGCACGCCCCTCCGTTTTCTCAGTGAGCTTGTGCGTTTTGTGCCTTGAAGGCCAAGGCGTAGAGGCGCATTTGTTTCACCATGGCGAGCAGGCCGTTGGAGCGGGTAGGCGACAGGTGCTCGCGCAGTCCGATGTGCTCGATGAAGTAAAGTTCCGAGTCGAGAATCTCGTCGGGCGTGTGTCCCGAAAGCACTTCAATCAGCAGTTTGACCATACCCTTTACCAGTATGGCGTCACTCTCGCCCTGAAACGTGATGACACCGTCGTGCATTTCGGCGTGCAGCCACACCCGGCTTTGGCAACCTTCAATGATGTTTTGGGGTGTCTTGTACTGTTCGTCCATAGGTTCGAGCGAGTTGCCGAAGTCAATGAGCAGTGCGTACTTGTCCATCCAGTCGTCAAACTGGTTGAACTCTTCAATGATTTGGTCTTGTCTTTCTTTTATTGTCATGATGTCCAATGTATAAATACTGTCTGTCATACGGGCCGGCGGTGTCCGATGGCTGTTGTGTGCAATGAGGCCGGCCTTTTTTCTTTCATTCAGAACATGCTGCTCACCCGTTTCACCGCTTCGACAAAGCGGTCCGATTCTTCTGTTGTGTTGTACAGTGCGAAAGAGGCTCGAACCGTGCCCGGAATGCCCAGCGAGTCGATAAGCGGTTGGGCGCAATGGTGTCCGGTGCGTACGGCTATACCTAGCTTGTCAAGCAACATGCCCATGTCGTAAGGATGAATGTCGCGTACCAGAAAGGAGATGACCGCACTTTTCTCATGTGCTGTTCCAATGATGCGCATGCCGTCTATTTCAAGCAACCTGCGGGTTGTGTAGTCCAGCAGGGCGTGTTCGTGCTCGGCAATGCGGGGCAGCCCTATGCGCTGCACGTAGTTCAGTGCTTCTTCCAGGGCCACGGAGCCGATGTAGTCGGGGGTGCCGGCCTCGAACTTGAACGGCAGTTCGTTGTAGGTGGTTTTTTCGAAACGGACCGTAGCTATCATTTCCCCTCCTCCCTGATAGGGGGGCATGGCGTTGAGCCACCGTTCTTTGCCGTAGAGTACGCCGATACCTGTCGGCGCATATATCTTGTGTCCGGAGAATACGTAGAAATCGGCGTCCAGTTCCGTAACGTCGACGGCGAGGTGGGGAGTCGACTGTGCTCCGTCCACGAGCACGGGGATGTCGTGCTCGTGTGCCAGGGCAATGATGTCGCCGACGGGATTGACCGTCCCCAGCACGTTTGACACATGTGCCACGGCCACGAGCCGTGTGTGTTCGTTCAGCAGTGTGCGGTAGGCGTCCAGGTCCAGTTCGCCCGCCTCGTTCATGGGGATGACCCGCAGTGTCATGCCTTTCCGTTCGCACAGCATTTGCCACGGCACGATGTTCGAGTGATGTTCCATGACGGAGACCACAATCTCGTCGCCGGCGTGGCAAAACGCTTCGCCAAACGAGAAAGCCACGAGGTTGATGGCTTCGGTGGTTCCCCGTGTAAATATGATTTCGTGCCGGTTGGCGGCATGCAGGAAGTCGGCCACGGTGGCACGTGCATGTTCGTTCGCTTCGGTGGCCACCTGGCTCAGGTAGTGTACGCCCCGGTGAATGTTGGCGTTGTAGCGGTAATAGGCATCGGTCATTTTCTCGATGACGCAGCGCGGTTTCTGTGTCGTGGCAGCGTTGTCAAGATAGATGAGATCTTTGCCGTACACTTTTTCCTTCAGAATGGGGAAATCGTCCCGTATGTTCTGTATCTCGTTTTGAGTCATAGTCTGGTTTCGTTAGGAATGTGCAAAGTTACGAATTTAATGTGCTAATGTGCAAAAAAAGTGCATGTGCCGACCGGTCGTTGTGTCCATGTGTTCGTGTGGCAGCCGGCGTGCTCACCGGCATATAAACATGTTTCCGGGCCGATTTGTTTTCGTACGTACGGAATTTTGTTTTTGTACGCACGGAATTTTATTTGCATACGTACGGAATGTTGTTTCCGCAGGTACGGAATTTCTGCTCTTTGCAAACACATGTGGCATGTCGTTTGTGTTCGTAGCAACGGTGGTCGGGACGTATGAAACAATGAATGTCGGATGGGAAGCTGGAAGAGAAGTGTTTGTCACATTGAAACAAGTGCAGGAAAGGAATGTGCTTCGTTTTCCGTACATGTTCACTCGGTGGAAAAGCGGTGGTCGTCCCGGTTTTTTCCGGCAACGTGTCATGCAGCTCCTTCTGTATGCTTTCCTATAAAAATCTGAAAAAACAAGGATGGTGGGCTCGGATTCTGAAAAAAAATCTTACATTTGCTCTTTATTTAGCACATTATATCATTAAAGTAAACAGTATAAAGTAAACGATATGAAATTCATTGCGTCAAGTACCGAATTATTAAGCCATTTGCAGGCTATCAGCCGTGTGATTAACAGCAAGAACTCACTGCCTATTCTGGACAATTTCCTGTTTGAACTGAAGGGGACGACATTGACCATGACGGCCTCTGACATTGAAACCACGCTGGTAACCTCCATGGAGGTGGAAAGCGCCGAGGGGGCAGGCAAGGTGGCGGTGGCTTCACGCCTGTTGCTCGACACGTTGCGCGAATTTTCTGAACAGCCTCTTTCGTTCGACATCAACGATTTGAACCTGGCGCTGGTCATTACCTCGTCCAACGGTTCGTATAACTTCATTGGCCAGAATGGCGATGAATATCCCCGCTTGCCCGAACTGCAGGGCGATGCGCGTACCTTGACTCTTTCGGTTGCGACGCTTTCTACCGGTATAGCGAAGACCCTTTTCGCTACGGCCGATGATGAATTGCGCCCGGTGATGAACGGTGTGTTTTTTGATATAGATGCCCACGACCTGACGCTGGTGTCGACCGATGCGCACAAGCTGGTGCGCTACAAGGCGAAATACGTGTCGGCTTCGGTACAGGGCGATGAACGTGAGTCGTTCATTCTTCCGAAAAAGCCTGCGACTATGCTCAAGAACCTGCTGCCCAAGGAAACGGGTGAAGTGATGGTTGAGTTTGACAGCAAGAACGCACGTTTCCGTCTGGAAAACTACACCATGGTGTGCCGGCAGGTGGAAGGACGTTTCCCGAATTACAACGGGGTGATACCGAAGGAAAATCCGTATAAAATCATAGTGGACCGTGTGAGCATATTGAATGCACTGAAGCGTGTTTCGGTATTCTCCAATCAGGGAAGCAACCTCATTAAACTCGCTTTTTCAGCCAACGAAATTCATGTTTCGGCACAGGACATTGACTTTTCCATTTCGGCCGAAGAAACCGTAGGATGCCAATACAGCGGCGAACGTATCAACATCGGTTTCAAGTCGTCGTTCCTGATCGAAATACTGAACAACATCGATTCTTCGGATGTGGTGTTTGAACTGGCCGATCCTTCTCGTGCCGGTCTGATATTGCCTTTTGAAAACGCTGAAGGCGAAGACCTGCTCATGCTTCTCATGCCGATGTTGCTGAACGAATAGCCGGAACAGCAGGGAGCATTTTTGTGTTTTTACCGATTATCCTATTAATGCATTCAGACAATGAAACAGTTCTTGAAATATACGTTGGCCACCATGGTAGGCCTTTTCCTTATGTCGTTTGTCGGCATATTCTTTTTTCTGGGTGTAGTGGGGGTGCTGCTGAGTTCGGGTGAAGCCGTTACAACTTTAAAGCCCAACTCGGTGTACCAGCTCGACTTGAACGGCGCACTTGTGGAACGCTCGGAAGACAACCCGTTTGAAATGTTTGCGGGACAGTATGGAGGAACTACGACTATAGGCTTGGACGATATTCTGTCGAACATACGCAAGGCTAAAGACGACCCGAATGTGGTGGCTATCCGCTTGAATTGTGGTGGGTTGGGAGCAAGCTATGCTTCGTTGAAGGAAATACGCGATGCTCTGATTGACTTCAAGACGAGCGGCAAGTTGCTTGTGGCCTATGCCGACCAATACACGCAGGGTTTGTATTATCTGGCATCGGTGGCCGATACCGTGTTGCTGAACCCCATTGGAGCGGTAGCCTTTCATGGACTGGCAGCGAATACCATGTTCTACAAGACAATGCTCGACAAACTGGGAATCGAGATGCAGATTGTGAAAGTGGGTACGTTCAAGTCGGCTGTCGAACCGGGTATTCTAACCGAAATGAGCGATGCCAACCGCAAGCAGATGACCGTATTCGTGAACTCGACGTGGAATGATGTGTTGGCTGAAATATCCGCTTCCCGCAACATGTCGGTGGACAAACTGAACGCCTGTGCCGATGCTGCGATGGAGTTCCGCGAAGCGACCGATGCACTGGAACGCGGTTTGGTGGACAGCCTGGTGTACGAAAGTGAAGTGAACGACTGGCTGGAGAACCGTATCGGCGCAGAACCTTCCATAGTGAAACATACGGCTATGACGACCGTGCTGCCGGTCGCTGAAAAATACAACAAGACGAAGGTGGCCGTGATTTATGCGGTGGGCAATATCGATATGAGCGAGACGGAAGGCATTGTGTCGAAGAAATTGGTTGAAACCATTCATGAAGTGACAGAAAACGACCAGGTGAAAGCTGTGGTGTTCCGCATCAATTCGGGCGGAGGCAGTGCCTACGGTTCCGAACAGATATGGCACGCATTGTCGCAACTCAAGGAGAAGAAGCCGCTCGTTGTGTCTATGGGCGACATGGCCGCTTCGGGAGGATATTACATAGCCTGTCTTGCCAATCGCATTGTGGCGCAGCCTACAACGCTTACCGGGTCAATCGGGGTTTTCGGACAGATACCGAATGCAGAGGAACTGACCGAGAAAATCGGCTTGAATTTTGACATGGTAAAGACCAACAAGCACAGTGAAGGCATTTCAGTTGTACGTCCGCTTTCGTCCGAACAGCGCGAGTTGCTCCAGCTGAGTGTCAACCGCACGTATGAACTCTTTGTGAAGCGCTGTGCCGAAGGACGTGGCATGACGGCGGATGAAATCAAGGCCATTGCCGAAGGGCGTGTGTGGACAGGGACCGATGCTTTGGAAATAGGCTTGGTTGACCAGTTGGGCGGACTGGCCGATGCGGTGAATGTGGCTGCGGAAGTTGCCGGGCTCGATTCGTATGCCGTGGCGGAATATCCGGAGAAGGAAGACTTCATGACCCGTTTGATGAATGAAATGTCGGGAGGAATGCAGGCTCGTATTCTGCGTTCGGCTTTGGGTGACCAATACAGCCTGTTCAAGGCGGTAAACGAACGACAGTCTTTGAGTGGCGTGTATGCCCTTATGCCTTTCCGGGTAGAACTCAGATAATTCTTTTTTGAATCATAGGATGCGGATTCCTTGCTTGGAACCGTGTTTTGAAATTTAGTAAACTTGACCATTTACCATTGACGGCCGGTGTTGGGAAGCGCACTTCGCAATTGGTAAATGGTCTTTGATTTTCAGGTTATGAGGAGACAAGTTTCCGTTTCGTTCATGGTGTGCGGGTTGTTGTTCACAACCTGTCTCATAGTGGCCAATATTGTAGAGCAGAAATTGATTGCGGTCGGGCCGATTGAGGCCACGGCAGGACTGCTCATATTTCCCGTGTCGTACATTGTGAACGATTTGATAGCTGAAGTGTGGGGGTACCGCAAGGCCCGTCTCATTATCTGGTACGGTTTTTTGATGAACTTTGTGGCTGTTGCAGTGTTTCGTCTCAGTATTCTTGTGCCCGGTTCTGACAATTTTCATCATCAGGAAGCGTTTGGTATGGTGTTGGGCAATACGACCCGCATTACGGCAGCCAGTTTTGTGGCCTTCCTGTTCGGTTCGTTTCTCAATGCGTATGTAATGAGCCGTATGAAAATACTTCAGCGCGGGCGTGGCTTTTCCTTTCGGGCCGTGCTGTCGACGGTGGTCGGAGAAGGTGCTGACTCGCTGGTGTTTTTCTTCATTGCCTTTTGGGGTGTTTTGTCGTTGCATGATTTGTCTGTACTCATTCTTACGCAGATAGCCATGAAGACGGCGTATGAAATAATCGCCCTTCCGCTTACCAACATATTGGTGAAATGGGTGAAGAAAAAAGAACAGACCGATGTGTACGACACGGACATCTCATACAATCCGTTGAAGATAGGCGATGTTTAGTGTTTTCGTATTTGTCGGCAGCAAGGCTTGGACCAAACAGGCTTTCCGCATTCCAACACTTTTTACTACCTTTGCGGGAAAGGTTCGGACTGTATAATATGAAAATAGTATTTGTAGGAACTGCGCATCCTTATCGTGGTGGTATAGCTACGTATGTGGAGCGTTTGGCAAGGGAGTTTCAGAAAGAAGGGGACGAGGTGCAGATAGAAACATTCACCTTGCAATATCCATCGTTTCTGTTTCCCGGGAAGACACAGTATTCAGATGATGCCGCTCCGGAAGATTTGTGTATCCGACGGAGTGTCAATTCATGTAACCCGTTCAACTGGTTGCGTGTGGGCAGGCGTTTGGCCAAGGCAGATGCAGATATTGTCATTATGAAGTTCTGGACTCCTTTCATGGGACCCTGTCTGGGGACGATAGCCCGCCTGGCTCGCAGGAACGGAAAGACAAAGGTAGTTGCCATATTGGACAATGTGCTGCCTCACGAACGTAACTTGCTCGACAAACTGTTGGCCGCTTATTTTGTGGGTTCGGTCGACCGTTTTGTGGCCATGTCGGAGTCGGTGTTGCACGATGTGGAACTGTTTGACCGCAAAAAGCCAAAGGCGTTATGTCCACATCCTTTGTATGACAACTTCGGACCGCTTATGTCCCGCGAAGAGGCGTTGAAGCACCTGAACCTGTCTACCGATGAACGTTACATGCTGTTTTTCGGGTTTATACGCGACTATAAAGGTTTGGACTTGCTTATGCGTGCCTATGCTCATCCTTGGTTTGCTGCACATGGGGTAAAACTGATTGTTGCGGGTGAGTTCTACAACAACAGAAACCGCTATGAGGAATTGGAAAAGGAATTGGGTCTGACAGGAAAAATTGTGTGGCGCAGTGATTTCATACCCAATGATGAGGTAGGATATTATTTTAATGCGGCGGATATAGTGGTACAACCGTACAAGTCGGCAACACAGAGCGGGGTGACGCAGGTGGCCTATCATTTTGAAAAACCTATGCTGGTGACAAATGTAGGGGGACTGGCTGAAATTGTCCCTGCCGGCAAGGTGGGATATGTGACCGCGGTCGATGCCGGTGATATAGCGCAGAGCCTGATTGACTTTTATGAACATGACCGTGCGACCGAGTTTCGTCCCGGTTTGCTGGAAGAAAAACAGAAATATGCCTGGAGCAATCTCACGAAAGCAGTAAAGGCTTTTTGACAAGTATAAATTTAGACAAAAAATGACTCTGATACGAAGCAAAGCTCCCTTGCGTTTAGGATTGGCCGGTGGCGGAACCGATGTGTCTCCCTATTCGGACCTGTATGGTGGAGCTATTCTGAATGCGACAATAAGCCTTTATGCCTATACGACCATCGAACCAGCCGATGATGGAAAAATTGTGTTTGAAATGCCCGACAGAGAATTGCGGGAAGTGCTTGACAGCCGGGAAAACTTGCCGGCCGATGGTGAGTTCATTTTGCATAAAGGGGTGTATAACCGCATAGTGAAGCAATTCACGGGCAAACCCTTGTCGTTTCGCATTGCCACGCATGTGGATGCTCCGGCCGGCTCGGGCTTGGGAACATCGTCAACGCTGGTCGTTTCCATATTGGGTGCTTTTGTCGAGTGGCTGAAACTACCTTTGGGAGAATATGACATAGCCCGTCTGGCTTATGAGATAGAGCGTTGTGACTTGCAAATGGCAGGAGGAAAACAAGACCAGTATGCTGCTACATTCGGCGGGTTTAACTTCATGGAGTTTTATGCTAATGACAAGGTCATAGTCAATCCTTTGCGTGTGCGCCGTCACATACAGGACGAACTGGCACACAACCTGTTGTTGTATTACACGCAAACCAGTCGCCGTTCGGCGGAAATCATCGAAAACCAGCAGAAAAACGTGAAGGAGAAGAACCGCAGTTCGATTGAGGCCATGCACAGGCTGAAAGAACAGGCTGTGAGCATGAAGGAATGCATTCTCAAAGGTGAAATAGATCAAATGGGCGAGATTCTGGATTTTGGCTGGAATTATAAGAAACAAATGACGCAGGGTATTACCAATCCTTTGCTCGATGATATATACACAGCAGCCATTGAGGCTGGAGCTACCGGAGGAAAAGTGTCGGGAGCAGGTGGAGGTGGGTTCATGTCGTTTTATTGCCCCAACACCAGCCGTTATGCTGTGGAAATAGCCCTGAAGCGTTTTGGCGGGCAGGCAAAGCGTTATGAATTCACCGGTGAAGGATTGAAAACCTGGACTCTTTAGCAAAAGACATGATAGAAAGAATAAAGCAATCGATAGAAGACAGCATTGCTGTGAAACAGCAGGTGCTGGCGACACCTCGTCTGACCGATACGCTGCAACAAGTGGCTGACACCATGGTGCGGTCGTTGCGGGCAGGAAACCGGATACTTTTTTGCGGAAACGGAGGCAGTGCCGCGGATGCACAACATTTGGCAGCTGAATTGTCGGGCCGGTTCTATTTTGACCGTTCGCCGCTGAATGCGGAAGCTTTGCACTGCAATACCTCATATCTGACAGCAGTTGCCAATGACTATGGCTATGACCAGATATACGCCCGTATGATTAACGGAGCCTGTCATCGGGGGGATATATTGGTAGGCCTGTCCACATCGGGACATTCGCGCAACATATTGAACGCATTTGAAACAGCCCGTTCGTTGGGAGTGATTACGGTGGCCATGACCGGTAAAGGAGGCGGTGCTCTCAGTTCACTGGCCGATTATCTGCTCGATGTGCCATCGACCGATACTCCCCGCATTCAGGAAGCTCATATTATGTTGGGGCACATTATTTGTGAAATGGTGGAAGCCAAAATGTTTGGAAAAGAACCATGAGTCGGAAGGTAGATGAAGCAATTGTATTGGCAGGCGGGTTTGGTACCCGCCTGCGGCATATTGTGAGTGATGTGCCTAAACCGATGGCTCCGGTTGCAGGCTTGCCGTTTCTGTTGTATGTGCTCGAACGTCTGCGGGCAGGTGGTGTGCGGCGTGTCGTGCTGTCAACCGGATACAAGCATGAATGTATAGAGCGTTTTTTCGGCGAAAGCTATAAGGGTATGCCATTGGTTTATTCCCGGGAGACGGAGCCATTGTTTACCGGTGGAGCCATAAAAAAGGCGATGGAATGCATTGAAGGCAAATCGGTATTTGTATTGAACGGTGATACGTTGTTCGATGTCGATTTTCACCGTTTGGCCGAGTTTCATTGCAGTCGTGCTGTGCCGCTTACCGTTGCATTGAAACACATGGACGATACGGGGCGATATGGTAATGTGTCGCTCGGCGTGGATGCACGTATTATCGGATTCAGGGAAAAAGCGGATAATTTGGGAGCCGGCTGGATAAACGGTGGAATATACGTGGTGGACAAGGAATGGTTCTGTCAGGTTGCTCCAGCCGAACGCTTTTCATTTGAACAGGAAGTGTTGCAGAAACGTTATGAATCCGATGTGTTCTGCGGAGTTCCCTTCGATGACTATTTCATTGATATCGGCGTACCGGCTGATTATGAAAAGGCACAAGCCGATTTTGCAACCGGACTTTTTCTGTCACTTCCATCTGCCGAAAGTATGACAGGCAAACGTTATTTGTTCTTGGACCGCGATGGAGTGATAAACCGTCGTATAGTCGGAGGTTATGTGACTTCGGTCGACCGGTTCGAATTTTTGCCTGGTGTTCCGGAGGCCTTGGCACGACTTGCCGGCCGTTTCGACCGTATTTTCATTGTTACCAACCAGCAGGGTATTGGGAAAGGTTTGTTCTCTGAGGCCGATTTGCGGTCGGTTCATGCATTTATGATGCAACGGCTCGGGCAGGCAGGAGCACGTATTGATGCCGTATATCATTGTCCCGATTTGGCTTCGGCAGACAGTCGTAACCGGAAGCCGGCTGTCGGTATGGCTGAGCAGGCGAAACGTGATTTTCCGGAGGTTGATTTCTCTCGTGCGGTTATGGTGGGTGACTCCATCAGTGATTTGCAGTTCGCACGCAATGCAGGCATGTCGTCTGTATTTCTCGCTACGGAAATTCCGGAAGATGCGACGTTCGCTCGATACACCGATTGGCTATTTCCCGACTTGTTGTCTTTTGCGGAGTATCTTTTGCCGCTAAAATGACAGAGGATATGTTTTTGTCGACTCTCGAAAACAATTTCTCGGTTCGGCTGTTTTTATAAAAACGTGTATCTTTGTACACTCTCTTGGCAAACGTATGAATTGAAAGAATGAGTACGGATTGTACAGAATGCAAGAATTACCAATTTTAATTGTTCATTGTCCTTTTTTATGTTAAAGCAGCAGTTGCAACAAAAACTACAGCAGAAGCTCTCGCCGGCACAGATTCAAGTGATTAAGATGCTTGAGATTCCAACTTTGGAATTGGAGGAACGTATTCGGCAAGAACTTGAAGAAAACCCTGCATTGGAGGAAGGAACTGAGGTTACTGACACGCAGGAAGATGTGTTGGAGGATGATTTTGAAATGGATGAGGGCGGCAACAATGACGATATGGATTTGGAAGAATATATGCCCGATGATGATATTCCCGATTATAAATTGAAAGTCAATAATGCATCGAAAGACGACAAACGGGAAAGTATTCCGTTTTCGGCAGGAATGACGTTTCATGAATTTCTGCTCGATCAGTTGGGATTGCAGGATTTGAATGAACATGAGCGTGGATTGGCCGAATATGTGATTGGCAATATAGATGAAGAGGGTTATCTGAGGCGTACAGCCGAAGCAATGGTGGATGATATCGTGTTTCAGGCAGGTATACAGACAACAGATGAGGAAATGCGGCACATAGTCGAGATTATCCGTCAGTTTGATCCGCCTGGAGTGGGAGCTGCCGACTTGAAAGAATGTCTCTTGTTGCAATTGGAACGTAAGAAACAAACCGATGAAGTCAAATTGGCCCGGAAGGTAGTTTCTGACTGCTTTGAGGATTTTTCCATGAAGCATTATGACAAAATAATGAAAGCCTTGTCCATGGATGATGGCATGATGAAACGTGTGATAGCCGAGATTGTACGACTCAACCCGAAACCGGGTAGTGCTTGGAGCGGTAATGTGCTGGAAAAATCCATGTCGGCCATTGTTCCCGATTTCATATTGGAAAATGATGAAGGCCAGCTTACGGTACATTTGAACAACAGCAATGTGCCTGATTTGCGTGTGAGCAATACGTATAATGACATGATGCAGGACTATGTTGGCAACAAGCAGAACCAGACGAAGGAAATGAAGGATGCCGTGATGTTCATGAAGCAGAAGATCGATTCGGCTCGCTGGTTTATCGATGCTATTAAGCAACGGCAGCAGACTTTGCTTACCACCATGCGTGCAATTGTTGATTTTCAGTACGATTATTTTCTTGAAGGTGATGAGACCCGTTTGAAGCCGATGATATTGAAGGATATTGCTGATATGACTGGTTTCGACATTTCAACCATATCGAGGGTAAGCAACAGCAAATACATACAGACTGAGTTTGGCATATTTCCGGTGAAGTATTTCTTTTCCGAGTCATTGACGAATGATTCGGGAGAGGAAGTTTCCACACGTGAAATAAAAACGATATTGCAGGAAACGGTGGATCATGAGGATAAACGCAATCCGCTGAACGATGACCGGCTGGTTGAGGTGTTGAAGAAAAAAGGTTACAATATAGCCCGGCGCACTGTGGCGAAGTATCGTGAACAATTGAACATACCGGTAGCCAGACTGAGAAAGGAGATATAAAGTATAAATATGTAATTGTAATGGGTTAACGGGTTGATGAATAGGTTTTACAATATAGTTTCGGTGGTGCTTATGCCGCTGTTCATGCCTTTGTTCGGCATTGTTTTCTTGTTTCAGTTGAAGGAGTTTTCCTATTTGCCGGCATTGTTTAAAGGGGTGACCATTGGGGGTACGGTTTTGTTTACGGTGATTTTTCCGTTGCTCCCCATTCTTTTGATGATGAAAAAAGGCAGCATTGATGATTTTTTCATATCAAAAAAAGAGCAGCGTGTTTTTCCCTATCTGTTTTCGTTTTTGGCTTACGTGTTCTGGACTTACTTTTTCTGGCGTACGTTGCAAATGCCGAGCTATGTCGTTGCTTTGGCTGGTGGATCGGCTTTGTCGGTTCTGATACTGATGGCGGTGAATGTGAAGTGGAAAATCAGTGCCCACATGACGGGCATTGGAGGGCTTGTGGGAACGGTGTGCGGATTGTGTTACCGCTTGGCACATAACCCGGTTGCATTGATTCTTTTGCTTGTTTTTCTTTCAGTTTTGCTGGGATTGTCGCGGGTGGAATTAAAGGCCCATACCCCGGCTCAGGTACTGGCCGGTTTCACGGTTGGATTTTTATCCGTATTTTTGTGCTGCATTTTAATATGATATAGTTCCATAAAGAAATAAATTAAACCAAATATAATATATAAGTATGATTACAATAGACCAACTGAAGGATGTGTTGGAACGCGAGAGCGCGTTGAGGAGGTATCTTTGACATCGATTCAAAGACCATACAAATAGAAGAGGAAGAATTGCGTACGCAGGTACCTGGCTTTTGGGACGACCCGAAGAAAGCCGAAGTCCAAATGCGTAAAGTAAAGGAACTGAAAAGATGGGTCGAAGGTTATGCAGCAGTGAAAGCAGCAGCAGATGAACTGCAACTGGCTTACGATTTCTATAAGGAGGGGGCCGTTTCGGAAGAGGAACTGGACAATGCATATCAGGCTGCACTCTCACAGGTAGAGGCACTTGAACTTAAGAACATGCTTTCGAAGGAAGAAGACAGCATGGGTGCCGTAATCAAAATTGTGGCAGGTGCGGGTGGAACCGAAGCCCAAGACTGGGCAGAAATGTTGTTCCGTATGTATCAGCGTTGGTGCGAATGCCAAGGTTACAAATGTGAGATAACGAACTATCAGGAAGGCGATGAAGCAGGCATTAAGACGGTGACCATGCAGATAGAAGGTGATATGGCCTATGGTTATCTGAAAAGTGAAAACGGGGTACACCGTCTGGTACGTGTATCGCCGTTCAATGCTCAGGGGAAACGTATGACTTCGTTTACATCGGTATTTGTGGTGCCTTTGGTGGACGATTCCATTGAGATAGAAATTAATCCGGCCAATCTGACATGGGATACCTTCCGTTCATCGGGAGCCGGCGGACAGAACGTGAACAAGGTGGAAACCGGTGTGCGTTTGCATTATAAATACAAGGATGATGCTACCGGCGAAATGAAGGAAATAGTGATAGAAAACACCGAAAGCCGTTCGCAATTCGATAACAAGGAAAATGCCATGCGGTTGTTGAGGTCGCAATTGTATGAGATAGAGCTTGAAAAACGCCGTGCGGCTGCGGCTGAAGTGGAAGCCGGAAAGAAAAAAATTGAATGGGGCTCGCAGATACGCAGCTACGTATTCGATGATCGGCGCGTAAAAGACCACCGTACGAATTACCAGACATCGGATGTGCAAAAGGTAATGGATGGTGACATCGATGCTTTCATCAAGGCTTATTTGATGGAGTTTCACTAAACGATGCGGACCCGATAAGGGAAAATTATACAGAACGGGCAGGAAAGACACAACTTTTCTGTCCGTTTTTTTTTTTTGAATGCCGGATTGGCTGAACAATTGAAAAAGGAAAAGTGTTTTAGACAATGTGCCCGAATGGGTTGGAAATTCACTCATGTGATGTTTCTTGTAAACTCGTAAGTTTTGGGTGTTTGATGTGAAATAGATGGAGAGGAAACAGTTCGACATAGAAGGAATGAGTTGTGCGGCCTGTTCGGCCCGTGTAGAGAAATGTGTGTCGGGTCTTGATGGAATCCGCACGGTGCAGGTCAATTTGCTTACCAACAGCATGGTAGTGGAGTATGATGAGGCTAAGATAGACAGACAGGGTATAGAGCAGGCTGTAGCAGGTGCCGGTTATGCGGCTAAAGAACATGCCGACCGACCGGGGCATGATCGGGCAGTGGATTTGGCTGTACGCGAGCAGCGTGAAATGCGTATCCGTTGGTGGAGGTCGTTTGTGTTCCTGTTGCCGTTGATGTATGTATCCATGGGACACATGTTTGCATGGCCGCTTCCTGCATTTCTTGTGGGTACACAGCATGCCTTGTTCCTGGTATTGGTACAGCTGTTGTTGCTCGCTCCCATTGTATATTGGAATCGTAAGTATTTCACCCGTGGGTTCGGAGCCTTGTTCAAGGCGAATCCCAATATGGATTCACTGGTGGCGGTGGGAGCTTCGGCTGCCATATTGTATGGAGTTTATGCATTGTTTCGCATTTGGTCCGGGTTGAATGCGCATGATATGGAACTGGTTCAGCGTTTCGCCCACGATTTGTATTTTGAATCGGCCGGTACCATTCTCACCTTGGTCACTTTGGGAAAATATCTTGAAAGCAAGTCAAAAAGCAGGACGTCCGAAGCCATTACCAAGCTGATGGACCTGGCACCGAAAACCGCCGTCATTGTGCGTTTCGGTATGGAGAAGGAAGTCCCGGTCGATGAAGTCCGGGTGGGCGATTTGGTGCGGGTGAAACCCGGGCAGCGTGTGCCGGTCGATGGTGTGATAGAGAAGGGTGGAGGGTCGGTTGATGAGTCGGCCCTGACAGGCGAGAGCATGCCGGTGTTCAAGCAGCCGGGCGACACAGTGCTCACAGCCACGGTCAGTCAGACGGGTGCGTTTACGTTCCGCGCCACGAAAGTGGGGAGCGATACCACCTTGTCGCAAATTATCGGACTGGTCAACGAGGCGGCGGCGTCAAAGGCTCCCATATCCAAACTGGCCGACCGGGTCAGTGCCGTTTTCGTGCCGGTGGTCATGGGCATTGCCCTGTTGGCAGCAGCGGTGTGGTTGTTGTTGGGCTGGCCGTTTGATTTTGCCTTGTCTACAGCTATTTCCGTGTTGGTCATTTCGTGTCCTTGTGCCTTGGGGTTGGCCACTCCGGTTGCCATCATGGTGGGTACAGGCAAGGCAGCCGAATATGGCATTCTGGTGAAATCGGCCGAATCGTTTGAGAAGGCGCGGAAGATAGACACGGTTGTGCTGGACAAGACGGGAACGATTACCGAAGGAAAACCGCAGGTGACCGATGTCAGGAGTCGGACCTTGAGCCGTGAACAACTGTTGTCGTTCATGGCGGCATTGGAACGTCTGTCCGAGCATCCGTTGGCCGAGGCCGTAGTCCGTGAGGCAGAACGTTTGCAAGTGCCCCGATATGATGCGGAATCTTTTGAAGTTATTCCCGGCTTGGGAGTTGAGGGCCGCATCGATGGACAGCATTATTGTGTGGGCAGCCTCCGGTTGATGACCATGCGTAAACTGGAATGTGAGGCTTATGCCCTTGAGGCGGAAACCTTGGCCGAACAGGGGCGGACACCCTTGTTTCTGGCCGACGAGCAACAGGTATTGGGCATGGTGGCGGTTGCCGATGTGCTGAAACCGACGAGTCGTGAAGCCATTGAACAAATGCGGCAGGCTGGCATGGAGGTGGTGATGCTGACCGGCGACAACAGGAAAACGGCTGCAGCCGTCCGGCGTGAGTTGAATGTGTCGCATGTGGTGGCCGAAGTGCTTCCGCAGGACAAGGACCGGGAAATCGTCCGACTGCAGACGGAAGGACGGAAGGTGAGCATGATAGGCGACGGCATAAACGATGCGCCTGCTTTGATGCGTTCCGATTTGGGCATTGCCATTGCCAACGGAACGGACATTGCCATCGAATCGGCCGATATGGTGCTCATGAAAGGCGACTTGTTGGATGCGGTCACTGCCTTCCGGTTGAGCCGTGCGGTGTTGAGGAACATCAAGGAAAACCTGTTCTGGGCCTTTTTCTATAATCTGGTGTGCATTCCTTTGGCTGCAGGTGTGTTCTATTCGTTCTTGGGCTGGAAACTCAGTCCGATGGTAGCTGCTTTGGCCATGAGTTTCAGTTCGGTGTCGGTAGTGATGAATGCCCTTCGGTTGCGCCGGTTCAGGTCGTTGAAGGAAAAAGCGGAAAGAAAACAAGCAAAACATATATGAAAACGGTTGGCCTATGCAGGCCCTCCATAATAAACAGAATGGTTATGAAAAAAACAGTTATGGTAGAAGGCATGAAATGCGAACATTGTGCCGCCAAGTTGGAAAGCATGCTGAACACGGTGGAAGGACTCACGGCAAAAGTCGATTTGGCATCGAAAACGGCGTTGCTTGAGTCGGAGCACGAGATAAGCGATGATGACATACGCGGAATGATAGATTTCGCCGGCTTTAAGGCGGCCGACATCCATTGACTCTGTTCGGGCGGTTCAACCATTTTCCGGCCGCCTGTGTGAAAGTGGTGGATTTTCCGGCACGAAGTCGTGTTTTTTTGAGCGAAATGTTATCGTCCCACGTATGTGGTACACGTGTCCCACATATATGGGACACGTGTACCACGGGCGTGAGACGCGTGTCCCACATACGTGGGACGATAACATCGAAGGCATAGATGCACGACATCATGGGCATGAAGCGACGATTTCGTTGGTTTGCATGTACCGAACCAGTCGTTTCTCCGCTCACCTATCACTATTTTGGGATAAAACAGGAGGCGGTTCGGGATAGACAAATTGAAAACTTCGTTTTCATTTGCCTCTCCGCTCACCTTTCATTATTTTTGCATTCTCAAACAGCAACATAAACAAAGTAAACAATCATGTCTGAAGATATATTAGGAAAGATAACAAGCGAGGACTACAAATACGGCTTTACCACCGACATTGAGACGGAGGTTATTCCCAAAGGCTTGAATGAGGAGGTTGTCCGGCTCATTTCGGCCAAGAAGAACGAGCCGGAATGGTTGCTCGAGTTTCGCCTGAAGGCTTACCGCCACTGGCTGACACTGGAAATGCCCGATTGGGCTCACTTGAATATCCCTCCGATAGACTATCAGGATATCATTTATTATGCAGCTCCACGCAAGAATGCTCCGCAGAGTCTTGACGAAGTGGACCCGGAACTGCTTAAGACGTTTGACAAGCTCGGCATTCCGCTCGAAGAGCAGAAGGCCCTGTCGGGAATGGCGGTCGATGCGGTCATGGACAGCGTGTCGGTGAAAACCACTTTCAAGGAAACGCTGGCCGAGTTGGGCATTGTGTTTTGCTCTTTCAGCGAGGCGGTAGAACATCATCCGGACCTGGTGCAGAAATACCTGGCTTCGGTGGTTCCCTATACGGACAATTTTTTTGCAGCGTTGAACAGTGCCGTCTTCAGCGATGGTTCGTTCGTTTATATCCCGAAGGGGGTGCGCTGCCCCATGGAACTGTCCACCTATTTCCGCATCAACACAATGAACACGGGGCAGTTTGAACGTACACTCATTGTGGCCGACGAAGACAGTTACGTGTCCTACCTCGAAGGATGTACGGCACCCATGCGCGATGAAAACCAGCTGCATGCGGCTATTGTGGAAATTGTGGTGATGAAGAATGCGGAAGTGAAATACTCTACCGTGCAGAACTGGTATCCGGGCGACAAGGATGGCAAGGGCGGCATATACAATTTTGTGACCAAGCGGGGCATTTGCAAAGGCGACAACGCCAAACTGTCATGGACACAGGTTGAAACGGGCTCGGCCATCACCTGGAAATATCCGAGTTGCATTTTGCAGGGCGACAATTCGTCGGCCGAGTTCTATTCGGTGGCTGTGACAAACAATTTCCAACAGGCCGATACCGGAACGAAAATGATTCATTTGGGCAAAAATACACGCAGCCATATCCTCTCCAAGGGCATTTCGGCCGGACGGAGCCAGAACAGCTATCGCGGACTGGTGCGGGTAAACAAGAATGCGGAAAATGCCCGCAATTTCTCGCAATGCGACAGCCTGCTGCTGGGCGACAAATGCGGGGCGCATACTTTCCCATATATGGATGTACACAATGATACGGCTATCGTCGAGCATGAGGCGACCACCTCGAAAATCAGCGAAGACCAGATATTCTACTGCAACCAGCGAGGCATATCGACCGAGGATGCCGTGGGGCTGATAGTGAACGGTTACGCAAAGGAAGTCATCAACAAGCTGCCGATGGAATTTGCCGTAGAGGCGCAGAAACTGCTGCAGATTACACTGGAAGGAAGTGTGGGATAATTTTTTTTGAAGTGCAATCAAGACACGGCCGGCTTGCTGCCCGGCAGACGGTGTCGGAAAAATATATGTAATATGAAAAAATTGCTTGAAATAAAGAATCTCCATGCCAATATCAACGGCAAGGAAATATTGAAAGGCCTGAACCTCGAGATAAACGAAGGTGAGGTACATGCCATTATGGGACCGAACGGTGCCGGCAAGTCGACGCTGGCTTCGGTACTGACCGGTCGTGAAGAGTTTACGGTGACCGACGGAACCGTTCTTTTTGGAGGAAAAGACCTGTTGGCTCTTGCTCCCGAGGACCGTGCCCGCGAAGGAGTGTTCCTCAGTTTTCAGTATCCGGTGGAAATACCCGGTGTGAGCATGGTCAACTTCATGCGTACGGCCGTGAACGAGCAGCGCAAGTACAGAAACCAGGAACCTCTGTCGGCTTCGGACTTCCTGCGCATGATGCGTGAGAAGAAGGAACTGGTGGAAATGGACAACAAATTGACTAACCGTTCTGTAAACGAGGGCTTCTCGGGCGGAGAAAAAAAACGTAACGAGATATTCCAGATGGCAATGCTCGAACCCCGGTTGGCCATCCTGGACGAAACGGACTCGGGGCTCGACATTGATGCGCTGCGCATTGTGGCAAACGGAGTGAACAAACTGAAACGTCCGGACAATGCCAGCATTGTCATTACGCACTATCAGCGTCTGCTGGACTACATTGTGCCCGATTTCGTTCATGTGCTGTATAACGGCCGCATAGTGAAGACAGGTGGCAAGGAACTGGCACTTGAACTGGAAGAAAAAGGCTATGACTGGCTGAAGGATTGACCTGATGCTTTCTTTTATTGGTGGGTGTGTCAAAATGCACTAAGACTCATTTTTCTGATAAGGTGTATCAGAATGAGTAAGATACAAGGCGCTGAGACTGAGGCTGAGGCTGAGAGAGCGTATTTTTGTACGTGGCCGAAGCCGAATGTCGAAAGCAACGCAGTAGATGGCTCATTATGATACACTGTCAATGTATAACTTCTTTTTATGGCGGGGATTTTACAGACCCCACCTTATGTATGTTTATGGAAAAACCGTATATTGATTTATATAAAGAGTTTGCTCCGGTTCTGAAAAAGCATTCGGCGGAGGTAATGAACCGTTACCGCGATGAGGCCTTTGCCTTGTTTGAAGAACTGGGATTCCCAACCAACAGGCAGGAGCATTATTTGTATACCGACTTGCGTGAGCCCTTGTCGGTGGACTACGGCTTGAACATCAACCGGCTCTCCATTCCGGTTGATCCTTACAGAGCCTTCAAGTGCGATGTGCCGGGCATCAGTTCTTATCTCTATTTTGTGGTGAACGATGTGTTTTTCCCGGCAAAGAACACGGCTGTCCTGCCCGAAGGCGTCATTGTGGGCAGTCTCAAAGAAGTGGCCGAACGCGAACCGGCTTTGGTGGAACGCTATTATGCTCGTCTCACGCAAAAAAAACGCGATGGAATAGTGGCCTTCAACACGGCTTTTGCACAAGATGGTTTCTTTGTTTATGTGCCTGAAAACGTAGTGCTTGACAAGCCGCTGCAGATAGTGAACATCATGCGTTCGGATGTCGACTTTATGGCCAACAGTCATAATGTGGTTGTGTTGGAGCAGGGAGCCAAAGCTGCCGTACTGGTGTGCGACCACACAATGGATGATGTCCGTTTCCTGGCCAACCGGGTTACAGAGGTGTTTGTGGGCAAAGGGGCTTCTTACGAGCATTACAAACTGGAGAATACGAGTGAAAAGAACACCAACCTTTCCACTTTGCTCATTGAACAGCAGGAGGGGTCGCATGTGTTGGGTAACGTGATAACCCTGCATAACGGTGTGACCCGCAATACGATTGAAATTGCCCTGGAAGGCGAACATTGCGAAACTATGCTGTGCGGCATGGCATTGAGCGACCGGGAACAACGGGTCGACAACTTTACTTCCATTCTGCATAACAAACCTAATTGCCACAGCAACGAACTGTTCAAATATGTGCTGGACGATGCTTCGTTCGGTGGCTTCACCGGTCGCCTGGTTGTGGCACAGGATGCACAGAAAACGCAGGCCTATCAAAGCAACAAGAACCTTTTGCTGAGCAAGGAAGCGCGCATGCGTACGAAACCGCAGCTCGAAATCTATGCCGATGATGTGAAATGCTCGCACGGAGCAACTATCGGTCAGCTGGATGAAGAAGCTTTGTTCTATCTTCGTTCGCGTGGCATTTCAAAGCAGGAAGCCCGTTTACTGCTTATGTTCGCTTTTACGGCCGATATCATTGAACATATCAACATAGACTTGTTGCAAGACCGCATTCGCATGCTGGTGGAAAAACGTTTGCGCCATGGCACCTCGAAGTGCGATGGTTGCGTCATTTGCAAATAATGTGGCAGCGATTGCCTATTGAAAAAGACAGGCCGGCCTCAAACTTTTATAGTAAAGTTTGAGGCCGGCCTGTCTTTATATTTAGTTTCTTCTCGTTTCAGATTCGTCTGGCCTGTAATTCTTTGTTTTTATCATTGTTTTTTGTATGGGCGGTTCATTTGTTAAGAATCTCTAAATCCTCTTTGTTGAATAATGCGCTCAGAATTTTCTTTTTTGTTTCGGCCTTGAGTTCGATGGTCAGTGTGGTTTTCAAGTCATCATTGTTTTGTTGTTTCGGCTCTTGTTTGCTGTATTTGTCGGGATATGTAAAGACATCAATAATATTCATGTTTAAATTTATTGCAATATTTGAAATTTGCCATAAACTTATCTGAATACTTCCATTCATTATTTTGCTGAATTGAGAAGGTTCTACTCCTGCGTATTCTGCCATTTTGTATTGGGTTATCTTTTTGTCTGTCATTATTTTGCGCAGGTTCTCTATGACAGGGTGAGGCCCAAGCTCTTTTTTGCGTTTCATAGTTTTAATGTAGTGTTTTTCACCCAATAATAAATGGAATGTATTTTAATAAAATGAAATAATATTTTATTTAATATTTCATTAATTGAAATTATTTTATATTTTTGCAGCGTTGTATATGAAGTTTGTTTTATGTATAGTTTCTTTTTTAGTTGTTAAGTGTTTGAAATATAGTGTTTATGATTCGTTTTTTATATTTTGATTTTTTTCTGTCGAACTGAAGAAAGTGTAGTTATGAAATGGTAAAAAATTCAATTGTATTTTTATGCTTGTTATATTAATTTAATTATCAATTGTTTAATTTTTAATTTTTTTCTCTATGGTAAAGAAAATTATGTTTGTTGCTGCTCTTATTTCGGCAATAGGTTTTAGCAGTTGTGAATCAAAAGAGGATGTTGATTCTGATTCAAAGTGTACTTATGTCAATCCTTTTTCTGATGATTTGGAAATAGGGGGTTATAGTTGTGTAGGAGATGCAAGCACAGGAAATGTAGAAATTTGTGTGTGGGTTACTAGTATAGGTAATGTGTCTCGTTTTTATTTTGGTGAGTTAAAAGCGTTTGGAAATGGAGAAACCTATCGTACGAGTTATGTGGGAAATGTGGATACTCCGAAAGATGTTGAAGTAAGAGTTGGTTACGAAGGGGATTATACTACGTTGAAAAATGTAGATACAAGTTTGAAAAAATTTGATAAAGTAATCATTAATGTAAATCCCAGTAATAGTGGTTCGGTTCAGGAACTTACATTTTCGAATATGCCTATTACTTGGGAATAAAATGATTTACAGAAGAACTGTATAAGATAATTCCGGCAAATGCGGTTATGGTTCCGTATTGGTACTTGCCGGAATTATTTTAATTGTTTTTTCTTATGTGAGAAAGAGAACTTTTGATTAAAGAAAAGCCTGTTTCTGATTTATATTTAAGTAATATCCTTTGTGTTTTACATTATTATTTTACAGTCTATGAAAAGAAATTTATTCTTGACGTTTTTGCTCATTATTTTTTGCGGATTGATTGTTTCCGTTCGCGCAAATAGTTTGGATGAAAAATATCGCCGTAGTTCAATAACAATGTTGACGGTTGTTCATCCTGCCGATTCTTTCAGTACAGAAATCCAAGAAGCTGTAAAAAACATGCCATTCCCAGATAAATATGATAACAACGATTTGGGTATAACTTTTTTGAATGGAACACCTCATGCCGATCGTAAGGCTGATTTGTCTTCTCAGTTGGAACAGTATATGGTTAATTCACGATTTGCGAATTTCTTGGTGAATAATTGGTTCAATGGAACGGAGACTGGTTTTGATATGAAGCTAATAGAAGAACGTGGTTATTATGATGCTACTATTTTGGATGTTCAGCAGGCATTGCAGACAGTTAGGGGTAAGTCTATGTTGGCAGATGCCGGTGAAGAATTGTTGAATAAAACTTTTGTTTTGGTTAATGATATATCGTATGTGGATCATCAGCAACGAGCTGAAATTGTGGCCGAAACTTCGCGCATGGTAGGTGAAACAGCACAAGTTGTAGGCGATGCCGCAAATGAAGTTCTTGGTTTGTTTGGAGAATCGGGAGCTGCATTGGGTGGATTGGTGGCATCGACAGGAAGTTTGGTGAATGCATCGGCTGGTTTATTGGGTGATATCACAGATATGCTGAACATAAGCGGTTTCGTTGTACGTATCAACTCTTATTTGTTCCAATTGGATTGGAATGAGGAAGCCGCTACCATGTTTTATGAAAATTATTATACAGCGAATGATAGTAATAGAGTGAATGCATTCTGGGCGGATACAACAAGTTTTAAAATGAAATATATAGGTAAATACGAACAATATACGGATAAAGGAACCATGTATTCACAAAAAAGTCAGAGTGAACAGATGCTGGTTACCTGTACACGTACTTTGGATAAGAACATAGTGAATCTTCAGAAAAAATATCCGGAGTTTCAGGTGAAAACGCCTATTGCAGAAATAGTAACCAATGATAAAGGAAAATTTGTCGGATATCGTGCCTATATCGGGACGAAAGAAGGTATTACTCCGAAAAGTAAATTTCAAGTGTTGGAAAAGCAGCAAGATGAAAATGGTCGTACGATTTATAAAAAGGTAGGTACGTTGAAGCCTGCTAAAGGACAAATTTGGGATAACCGTTATATGGTGTCTGAAGAGGATATAACTGTGTCAGATGAAAATGCAAAACAATTGACAGCTACTTTGCTGACAGGAACAAAAAAATTGATGCCGGGAATGTTGCTCCTTGAAGGAAAATTGGATAAAAAAACGGCTAATGTAGGAGAAAATCAAGAGGTTGAAGAATAAAAATAGTTGGATATAGCTTGGATTATACTGAGCTATATCCCATAATGTTAAAAGTAAAAGTGGAAAGCAAATGACTGTGAAAATGAAAATATTTGTTTGCTTAGGTATATTGTTTCTATTTATTCCCGAAACGTTTGCCAGAAAAAACAAACAAGACAAGGATACTTTTCAATGGCGTTATGAAATAGAGCCGACGGTAGGACAAGGAAAACAAGGCTCGTGTATAATAAAGGTTTGGACTTATGCGAAAAAGATAGATAAAGCGGTTGCACAAGCTCAGAAAAATGCTGTTCACGGTATTATTTTTAAAGGTTATGCAGCATCGACCGATGGTACTCGATTGCCGGGACAAAAGCCTTTGGTAACAGATTATGAAACAGAGCTTGAGAATGTGGCCTATTTTGATGAGTTTTTCAAGGACGGCGGGCGTTATATGCGTTTTGTCTCATTGGTAAATAATGGCATTCCGAATTCTGATGATTTGATAAAAGTGGGAAAAGAATATAAGGTGGGGATTGTAGTTGTTGTCTTGAAAGATGCTTTGCGGAAAGAATTGGAAAATGCAGGTATTGTACGGGCTTTGAATGCGGGTTTCTAAAAGGAAAAAGAAATATCATACAATGAAGAGAAGTCTTTTTTTATTTTTTTCTGTCTGTATGTGTTTGCTTGCAATGTCTCAAGCAAAAAAGCCGATTATCATGGTAGTTCCGAGTGATTTGTGGTGTAACCAGAATGGCTATATGCAGACAATGGAAGTGAATGGCGATGTGGTGACTTATCCTGATTATAAAAAGGCATTGATGGAAAATGCAGATTTGCTTTTGGTAATTAGTAAAATTAATGAACTTATGGCCGAACGAGGTTTCCCGTTGAAAAATCTGGAATCTTCGCTCAAATCGATGGACTTTACGGAGTCGGAAAGTGCAATGTTGACAAGTCATGTGGGGAGTTCTGTTGCCGAATCACCGATAGACCGCTTGAAACGGACTGCTAAAGCGGACATATGGATGCAGTTGACATGGACGTTGAACCAAACCGGTCCCAAACGTTCTCTTACCTTCAATCTGCAAGGTTTGGATGCCTATACAAATGTACAGATTGCCGGTGCATCTGGGACAAGTGCTCCTACATTTAGTGCAGAGTTGCCTGTCTTGTTGGAAGAAGCAGTGTTGCAACATTTGGATAATTTCAATTCACAATTACAAAGTCATTTTGATCGACTTTTTGAATACGGTCGTGAAGTTTCTGTTATGATACGTGCATGGGATACGTTGGAATATGGTTTGGAAACAGAATATGATGGTATGGAATTGACCGAGATAATAGAAAATTGGATGGCTGATCATGCTGTAGGAGGACGTTATAATTTGGTTGACATGTCTGAAAATTTTATGATGTTTGAACAGGTCATGATTCCGCTATTCAACGAGCAGGACCGTGCGTTAGATGCACGGACATGGTTACGTGAATTGCAGAAACATTTGCGTAATCAGTATGAAATCGATGCTAAGTTGATGACGCGTGGTTTGGGTTTTGCACAGTTGATAATAGGAGAAAAGTAAAGGAATAAACTTATGAACAGGTTTTTTTTATCATGGCTTTTATGCTTCTGTTTTCCTTTGTTTCTTTCAGCACAAGAAAGGAATATTGCAGTAACTCCTTTATTGCCGGAGCAAGTGGACATTCCGGAAGGTATACGTCCTATGTTGGGGCAAAAACTATTGCAAATAGTGACTACAAATGGTTATGGTTCGGAATCAGATAACTTTATTTTAACAGCAAATGTGATGGTGCTGGAAAAGGATGCTGTACCGACAGTTCCACCTCAAGTCAATCTGACCTTGGATATTTCCTTGTTTGTGGTCAATCGTTTGGAAAAAATTATAGTAGCAGAGAAGTCGGTACTGGTATCAGGAATCGACAAGTCAGAAAATCGGGCATATACAAAAGCTTTGAAGCAACTGAATCCTCGTAAGCCGGAAATCCGTTCGTTTATGATGGGAGTACGGGAAAAAATAGTGGAATATTATGCAGAGAGGACACCTGCATTAATAGCAAAAGCCCAATCATTGGCTGATAGGGGAAATACGGATGAAGCTATTGCCGTGTTGTCTGTTATCCCTGAAACGGTTGCAGAATATCCGCTTGTGGCAGAGCTGATGTCAGACTTGTGTCTGAAATCCTTGGATGTCCAATGTATGAGGACGATTCGGGAAGCTCAGGGAAAACTAGCTATGAAGGACTATGAAGCAGCTTTGGATATGCTAGTTACCGTAGATCCGTTGAGTACTCATTTTCAAATGGTCGGACATTTGATTGATTCAATTCGTTCAGTTATTTCTGTAGAAGCAGCATTGCAATATGAGCGTGAATGGCAGTTACAGCAACAACAAATGGAATTAGCAGAAAAAGCTCGTGCAGATGAGGTGATGTTGCGGAAAATGCAGTTGGAAGCGTCATATAAATATGCGGAACGTCAGAGGAAGTTGGAGGAACATACGTCAGATACAGAAGATGATTCGTGGTTATATCGTTTAATATCCAGGTAATTGTCGTAAAATGAAAATCAGTTAAAGTGTTATGGATGTATCGTATCGATTTTATGTGTTGATGTTGTACTGTTGTATGGCCGTTTTTTCTGTTTTTGCACAATACAAGGTGGTAGAACGTAGTGCAAAACAAGAACCGGAATGGACTCGACAGGCAATACCAGGTTATTTGATTATGTCGGCTGAAGCAGCTACTTTGGACATGGCGCGGAAAATATGTATGGAAAACATCAAGAATGAAATGGTGTATGCCGTAGCTGTCAATATATCGGCAACAACCACATCGTTTTCCGAACAGACCCATGCCGGTAGTAATTTTGTCCATACCGAAGGATTTCGTTCCGACATGAAAAGTGTTGCGGCCCGTTTGCCTTTTCTATCGGGCATAACCATAGCCAATGTGGAAGCATTTTATTGGGAGAAACGTTATGATGCAGGGCGGAAGGAATATTCCTACCATGTGTTTTTGAAATATCCGTTTTCACATACGGAACGTGATAGGTTGATTGCAGAGTTTCGGCAATATGATGCAGAAAAGTACAAGAAATTGACAGACATCAAATCACAAGTTGATGGTTTGGACAACGTAGATGATATAGCACGTTATTTGACTGACATAGAACCGCTTATTGCTTATTTTTTTGATGAAACCCGTAAGGCGGAAGCTATTTCGTTACAGAAGAATCTACGGCTGATTTATAAGAATATAGCAGTGGTTCCGATTACTTCATCGTTGGGGAGATACACTTATGCTTTGATGTATAATGGCCGCAAATTGCATGTAAGCCGTTTGCCAGTTACACGTAGCGAATATGCAGGTAGTATTTCCATTGTTCCGCAGCCTGATACTACGTTTTTGGTGACATATGATTATGCCGGTTGTTTGCCGGAAGATGAAAATACGATTGATTTGATTTTTAACTTTGGTGGAAACACGGTCAAGCATCAATTTCATTTTGACTTGTCGGTTGAACGATTAGAAGTGATACCGCAAGGAAAACTCTCAATTTGTGTTTATGGAACCACTGATATTGTAACGATAGCCGATTCTGTTATATTAAGCTTTGTTGTACGTGCCAAGTATGAGACTCGTTTTGTCATAACATCCATGCAACTATCTAGTCCTGATTTCCGGCAGACATTGTTTCTACCTGTTTCGGATAATGCTATTATAGGTAAGGGTATCCATCGGGTGGACTTTAAGGCTGTGCAGGTGTCTTGCAGAAAAGAGAGTGGGCGGGCAGCTTTATCCGTCGGAACTATGAAGGTGAAAAATATGAAAGACGGTCAGTTGGAAACGTTATTAGTGCGATTGCCTTATGAAATGATTTATTATTAACCCTTAAAAAAAGAAAAATTATGAAGCAGTTTTTTTTGTTTTGCGGAGTGGCTGCACTCTTTATGTGTGGTATGAACAGTTGTAAGTCGAATCAGGCTTTGGCTAAAATTGAGAACTCTGAAATTGAGGTGGCCATACCGTTGAGTGGATCAGCTTATCAGTCGGATGCGGAATATTGGCGTGTTGTACAAGAAGGAGTAAGTCCCGATATGTCTATGGCTAAGAAGGTGGCCATGCAAAATGCAAGACAGGAGTTGGCAGCTACCATACGTGTGCAAGTACGGGCAGTGATTGATAATTACGGAAAAAACATGGCCGTTACGGAAAATATAGAAGTGACCAATATGTACGAAGAACAAGCTTATACCGTCATAGATCAGACACTGGCAGGAGCTGAATTGGCTGGTGAAAAGTTGTTTCGCCTAGGAAACGGGAACTACCGTTATCATGTTTGTTTGCAGGTGGGTAAGCAATATTTGGAAGAACAACTTATGAAGGCATTTGAGGATGAAGCCAATCTGAAAGCGGCATTTGACAAGGCTCAATTCAAAAAGGTATATGATGAGCAGATGAAAGCTTTTCAGGAAAGTAAAAAACAGTAATATCGGAAGTAGGAAAAACAGATAATGTACATTTGAATGTTATAATATTAAATGGAAAATAAGTTATGAACAGATTAGCAACAAATCGTGGATTTTGGTTGACTCTATTGTTGACAATTGTAACGTTGGGCTTTTATCAATGGTACTTGATTTATGCCTTTGCAAAGGAAACCAACATAGTATGTCGAGAAGATGGCAGAAAAACAGCGGGACTGGTAGTTTATATTTTACTTTCAATTATTACATTAGGCATATATGCAATTGTGTGGGAATGTATGTGGATAAACCGTTGTAACAATTATCTTAGTAGAAACGGTAAGCCGGAAGGATTGCAGGTGTCAACTTACCTATTGACACTCTTTTTGCTTGGTTGGCTGACGTTGGGAATTATGTATTTAGTTGTCATGTGCAAGCGGTTGTATTTGCAGAATGCAGTAAATCAAACCTATAATGAGTTAAATAACTTGTAGTTTGCATCATGTGTTATTTCTAGGTCGTTTTTTGCTGATTGATTTCAGAGGAGTGAAAAACATGATTATATCCATGCCGGCTAATAACGGCATGGATTGTAACACACAGATAAAAAACGGATAGGGGAGGTAACAGTTTCTCTTTAATGCTGTTTATTCACAATTAAAAACACAGACTTGTTTTTTACGTTTTGGGAACCGCTCAAAGCTATTCCAGTAAGCCCTAACAGCATGACATATATTAGGACTTGATAATATTTATATGCTGTATTTGTAATCTATGTGCCACGGACAAATGTTGAAATTTATAGAAACGATGAAAATTGGAATTCTTAGACTGACATGATTGTGGGTTACAATTTTTAAATGGTAACTGACTGTCAACTTAACAAAACAGCACCGTCCTGCATTCCTTTCGGTAAAATGTATGAACGGTGCTGCTTTGTTTTTTATGGAATATATGGGTCGGTTTCTATTCCTCTTTGTTCTCTTCCAGCCATTTCAGTCGGCGCATGTCGGGCAGGTGTTTAATAGAGAAATGTTCGAACCGTGCTTTGAATCCGTTGCCATCGGGGCTGGCTCCCATCATGCCAACCATGACCGGACAATTGTCTTGAAACCACGCATTGCGCATCAGCGTGTATTCCTTGTCGTCGAATGAGTAGAATATCTCTACGGCATCCAGTCGTCTGACGGCTTTGATCCATACGAACGGAACGGGTTTTTCCAGGGTGATGACGCTCCAGTCGCTGGTCTTGTGGGTTACTACCGCACTCAGATTGTATTTTCCGTCCACAAATTCGATACCTGTCTTGATGTAGTTTTCATGGTCGATGCGCAGCATCAGTCCGGCTTGGTCGAAGCGTGCCGTGTATTCGCCGGATATTTTTACCTTGACTTCAAATTCTCCTCCGCGCAGGGTGTACATGAAAGGAGCATCGTCTACCGTGAAACCGTAGTGGGAGATGCGCCAGTAGTCGGTTTGGGGCGTCACGTTCATGGTGAGCACATGGTCCTTGATTTCCCATTGTTCCGGTTCGTTGAACCATTGCATTTTGTCTAATGATTGAGCCATGCACAACTGTAATGGCATGAGGACTGTCAGAAAATAAAAAATACGTTTCATTTTACTTCCTTGCATAAAAAAGATTAAACATATAAACTTACGGAAATGAGTTCTGATTCTAGTGAATCGGGATTTATTTTTCATATGATAAAAGTGCCCCGTCCCCATTCACTTGCAGGCGGGCATGAGCTCCCACAATGAGCGGTAGGTTTTCTTCTACGTGTCCGACCGGAAAGTTGAAGCACACCGGCAGAGTATAATCTTCGGCCGTTCGGGCAATCAGTTCATATGTGCTGGCTAACATTTGGGGATCTTCTTCTATGTGGCTGAACTGCCCGATGACCAGTCCGGTTATGCGTGTGAATATGCCGCTCAAACGCAGGTTCTGCATCATCCGGTCCACATGGTAGGGTCGTTCCGACACGTCTTCAATGAATAGCAGTGCACCGTCATAGTCGGCGTCGAATGCGCTGCCCCGCAGGCCCATGAGCACCGACAGGTTGCCTCCGGCAAGTCTTCCGCTTGCTTCGCCGTATCGGTTGAGCGGATGTGGTGGAACGTGATATTGGGGCATGTGTCCCGCCAAGATGTCCTTTAATAGAGTTACTGGTTGCGAGTTCGCAGCCAGTTCGCACAAATGCTTTGCCATAATGGCATGGAGCGAACACACTCCGGCACGACTCAGGGCATTGTGCAGTACGGTGATGTCGCTGAACCCGATGAGCCACTTCGGTTGTCGGTGCAGGGGGGTGAAGTCTATCCGGTCGATGATTTGTGCCAGTCCGTAACCGCCCCGGCTGCACCATATGGCCTGCACGGAGGGGTCGTCAATGGCGGCTTGCAGGTCGGCGGCACGCTGTTCCGGTGTCCCGGCAAAACGTCCGTAGGCCTCGCGTGCAAACCGGCCTTCGGTAGGGTACAGTCCCCACTCGGTCAGCAGACGTTTGGCACCGTCGATGTATTCGGGTTGTATGCGTCCCGAAGGTGATACAATGCGTACCTCTGCCTGTCTGTCGGCTGTGAGGATGGGAGGGGGCAGGAGCATGTTCATTGTTTCTTAGTTGTTTTTACCATTCATCGAAAAAATCTTCCGGACAGAGAGGTTCGGCATCGAGCCGTCTCCGCAGGATGGCCAGTTCCTGTTCCATGTTCCGCATTTTGGTCAGCAGGTTGTGTATGACGTCGATACCCTCGATGTTGATGGAAAGGTCGTAATACAGCCGGGTGAACAGTTCGAGGTCGGCCAGTTGCGACTGATAAATGCATCGGTCGTGGTTGTGCATAACGGTTTCTATGAGTCCTTCTTCCTCTAGGCGGGCGATGAAATCCGGTTCTGCGCTGCTTCTGAAGCAGTAATCGCTTAACAAAATCAATTCTTCTTTCATTGCAGGATCATGTTATGAGTTAGCTAATTGGCGGAACAGTTCTTTCTGATGTTCGGTCAGGTGGGTGGGTACTTTTACGTTGAAGGTGACGAACAGGTCGCCGTATGTGCCTTCTTGTTTGTATACGGGGAATCCTTTGCCTTTGAGCCTTACTTTTGTACCGTTTTGTGTTTCGGGGCTGACCTTCAGTTTGACTTGTCCATCGAGCGTGTTGATAAGTACTTCGCCTCCCAGCACGGCGGTATAAAGGTCAATGTCGGCTGTTGTATACAAGTCGTTGCCTGTGCGGGTGAATGTTGCGTCTTTTTCGACGATGAAAGTGATGTACAAGTCTCCGGCTGGTCCTCCGTTGATGCCAGGAGCACCTTGTCCCTTCAGTTTGATGACCTGTCCGTCGGTCATGCCGGCCGGGACAGTGATACGGATATTGCGCCCGTCGACGCTAAGGGTTTGCTTGTGTGTTCGTGCGGCATCGCGCAGGCTTAGATGAAGTTCGGCCTGGTAGTCGCTACCCTTGTAGGCGGTGGTACGGCGTCCGCTGCGTGTGCGTGAGGCATGTCCGAACAGGTTTTCAAAGAAGTCGGAAAAGCCGCCTTCATCTCCGAAGTCACTTCCGCCGAAGTTATATTGGTAACTATGGCTTCCGAAATCGGCTCCCGAGGCGAATCCACCGTTTTGTGCCTGTTGCTTCCGGGCTTGTTCATATTCTTCGGCATGTTTCCAGTTTTCTCCGTATGCATCGTATTTTTTCCGTTTTTCCGGATCGCTCAACACTTCGTTCGCTTCGTTTATCTGCTGGAATTTAGCGTGGGCTTCCGCGTTGTTCGGATTGACATCCGGATGATACTTTCGTGCCAGTTTGCGGTATGCTTTTTTTATGTCATCGGCACTGGCATTTTTGTCGAGTCCTAAAATACTGTAATAATCAATGAATGCCATATTTCTTTCTGTTGTTAGTATGAAGCAAAATTACATAATCTTCTGTAGATTTGATGAGAGAGATGTATAAAAAAAGAAAAAAGTTAGGAGGATAACCTGCTTTTGTCGCTTTTGTAGAACGGTATTTTTTTTGCGATTACAATCGTTTTTTTTTATGGAAATGTACAATTGAGTTTATACTGTCGCGGTTGGATGTGTGTAATGTGAAAGCAAAACACCCCGAAAGTGCATTGTGTTACTTTCGGGGTGTCTGTCCTTATTGTCTATGACTGGTTATATGATCAGCATGGCATCGCCGTATACTCCGAAGCGGTATTTTTCTTTTATGGCTACATCGTACGCATTCATGATGTGGTCGTAGTCTCCGAATGCGGCAGCCATCATCAGCAGAGTAGAGTAGGGCATATGGAAATTGGTTATCATGGCGTTGGCCACCGTGAAGTCGTAGGGTGGAAATATGAATTTGTTGGTCCACCCATCGTATGCCTTGATGCGTCCTTCAGTGCCGGCTACGGTTTCCAATGCCCGCATGACGGTGACTCCTACTGCACAAATGCGGCGCTGTTCGGCTTGTTTTTGGTTTACCGTGTCGGCCAGTTCCTGGGTAATCAGCATTTGTTCCGAATCCATTTTGTGTTTGGTAAGGTCTTCCACATCAATTTCACGGAAGTTACCCAGGCTCATGTGTGAGGTGAGGAAACAAGTGTCAATGCCTTTTATCTCCATGCGTTTCAGCAACTCGCGGCTAAAGTGCAAGCCGGCTCCCGGTGCAGATACGGCACCTTCGTTTTTGGCAAATATGGTTTGGAAACGTTCTTCGTCTTCTGGTTCAACTGGTCGGGTTATGGTACGCGGTATGGGTGTTTCGCCCAAAGCGTACAGATTTTTCTTGAATTCTTCGTGCGAACCGTCATAGAGGAAACGCAGTGTGCGTCCGCGCGAGGTGGTGTTGTCTATCACTTCGGCAACTACGGAATCGTCATCGCCGAAATATAATTTGTTTCCGATACGGATTTTGCGGGCAGGTTCCACCAGCACATCCCACAAATGCATGTCACGGTTGAGTTCTCGCAACAGGAATACTTCAATCTGTGCCCCGGTCTTTTCCTTGTTGCCGTAGAGCCTTGCCGGGAAAACCTTTGTGTCATTTAAAATGAACAGATCGTGTTCATCGAAGTATTCTATCACTTCCTTGAATATACGGTGTTCTATGGCTCCTGTCTTTCTGTTTACAACCATCAAACGTGATTCGTCTCGATGTTGTGCCGGATATTGGGCTATCAATTCCTCCGGCAATTTAAATTTAAACTGAGATAATTTCATATTTGCTTAAATTAAATCGTTTCTTTTATACCTTTTTTCTTGTGTCACCCGACTGCATTTTCCTGGGCCTCCTTGTCAAGAAACTCCAGCAGGTCATCCACTTGCCAGCAGTCTTCCAAACGTTTGTCGCCAACTCGTGTACGTTCCAAAGCCGTGAGGTAGGCACCACTTTGCAAGGCTGCACCTATGTCGCGTGCCAGGGCCCGTATGTAGGTTCCTTTGCTGCATACAACCCTTATCTTCAACACCGGCATGGAGAAGTCGAGTACTTCAATTTCATCAATGACCAGCAGTTTGGGTTTCAACGCTATTTCCTGTCCTTTCCGTGCGTAGTCATAAGCTCGTATGCCGTCTATCTTTACAGCCGAATATACAGGAGGCACCTGCCATATCTCTCCGGTAAACCGTGGAATGACCTCGTCAATCAGTTCCCGTGTGATGTGTGCGGTGGGGTAGGTGGCATCCTCTTCGTGCTCCATGTCAAAGGAAGGGGTGGTTGCCCCCAGTTTTAGGGTGGCGACATATTCTTTTGTCTGATATTGGAAACTTTCTATCCGTTTGGTCGCCTTGCCCGTACACAATATCATAACACCGGTTGCCAAAGGGTCCAACGTCCCGGCGTGCCCAACCTTGATTTTCTTTATGTGAAAAGCCTTGCTTATTTTTCCTCGTACCCGGCCTACCACCTTAAACGATGTCCAGCCGAACGGCTTGTTTACGTATAATACTTCTCCTTCCTTGAAATCCACCTTCTTGTTTTAAATGAGTGCCGATACAATCGATATGATTCCGACTGCGGCACAATAGATTGCGAAATAAATAAGTTTTCCTTTTTTCACCAGATTAATCATGAACTTGCAGGCAAAACATCCGGCCAGGAAAGCCGAAACAAAACCTACGGCCAACGGCAGGATACCCACGCCGACCGCTGCCGGTTCGCCTACCGACTTGAGAACGTCCAATATTGTTTCACCCAAAATAGGCACCAATACCATGAGGAACGAGAATTGTGCCACGCTTTCCTTTTTATTGCCAAGCAACAGACCCGTGGCTATGGTTGTACCCGAGCGCGAAAGCCCCGGCAATACGGCAACCGCCTGCGAAAGTCCAATGATGAACGAATCGAGGTACGAAATGTTCGCCTTTGGACGGGGTTTGGCCACATAGGCAAATGTAAGTAACAAGGCGGTCACCAACAGACAGCATCCTACGAGCAAGATACCTTGTCCGAAAATATTTTCCACTTCATCTTTGAAAAAAACGCCGACTATACCGACCGGAATCATCGAAATGATAATTTTCAGTACGTATGATTTTTCTTCGTTCCACGCTTTGCAGCAAAAAGTACCTTTGAAGAGGTACTCAATTTCTTTCCACAGAATGACAATCGTGCTCAGAACGGTTGCCGCATGTACGGTCACGATGAATTGCAGGTTGTCAGCTGCTGTTGTGTTCAAGTTCAGCACTTCCTGCGCAATGGTCAGGTGGCCGCTGCTGCTAACCGGAAGGAATTCGGTCAGTCCTTGCACCAAACCCAGAATCAAAGCTTCAATCCAACTCATTCTTCGGTACGTTTTTTAGGATGATACATGATGGCAAAAACCATAAACAGAAATCCGAAAAAAGAAATCATGGGACCTACCACCGTACGCCGTGTGCTGAATATGTCAGGGTTGAAGTCCACTTCGGTGGCTGACCCGACCATCAGCAGGAAACCGGATACAATGATAAGGAAACCGATAGAGATGAGCAGCAAATTGGCTTTACTCAATGTGAAACGTCTGTTGTCTTCCATAAATTTATTTTGTTGTTATACAAAGTACAAATCGTTTGTGTTCATTTTCACATACCGTCCTACCGAGAAATAGGCGGACACGCCGGTTATGACCATGCCGGTCAGCAGTATGATAATGCATATCAAACCATTGGTGGCGGCAGGGAGGGAAAGACCTTCAAATCCCAACTTGTGTTGTGCGTAATAAAGGGTAAATGCCAGGTAGGCTATGGCTAGCAAGGCGGCAATGAACCCGTTGCGAATGCTGATGCGTATGTAGGGCTTGCGTATGAACCAGGCGGTCGCTCCTACGAGTTTCATGGTGTTGATGAGAAAACGGTTGGAGTAGATGGCCAACCGTATGGTGTTGTTGATAAGTGCAATTGAAATGAAAAGCAGCACGATGGTAATGCCCGACAGCACGATGCTGATGCGGCTTACATTGTCATTGACGAGTTGGGCCATATCGCGTTGGTAGACTACCCGGTTGATGTCTTCAAACACTTTCAGTTTGCTTTCAATGACTTGTATGCTGTCGTTGTTGGCATAGTCGGCGTTCAGTGTGACTTCAAGCGAGGCAAGCAGCGGATTGTATCCCAAGAACTCCTGCGGGTCTTCACCCAACGAGGCGACCAGTTCTTTCAAAGCATCCTCCTTTGATATGTAGTCGACCGATTTGGTGTAGGGAGAGGCTTTCAAATACCTTTCTATCCTTTGAACGTTCTCGGCTTTTGTCTGATCGTTGAGAACGACGGAAAGTTTTATGTTCTCTCTTACATTTACGCTGATTTCGTGTGCGGCAAGCAGAAATATGCACATAAGACCGATGAGAAAAAGCACCAGCGAAATGCTGATGATAGAGGTGAGGTGCATATTCCAGAAACTTTGTTTTTTTGTTCTGTTTTTAGTAGGCATATTGTTTCGAAATGAACAAGAATTGTTTCGGAAAGTGCAGTATTCCCGAAAAATCACACAAAAGTAGCGTTTTTTTCTTGTAAAAACCTTTGAATGTGGATTTAATTTTCGGAAAAACGCTAAAAAACACTAAAATAAAGTATGGAATGGCAGTTGTTTTCGTCTGTCAATGCTTTTTTAGTTGTTGCTTGTACGGCAGGAATGAATGGAATGTGGCAGAAAAATGAAAAAGTGTATTATTTTCATTGTTTCTTTTGTACGATGTTCTCTTTTACCCATGAAACGGCAATATTGTCGGCGTATTAATTAGGAAGAACATTGTCGTCAGGTAGGTCCCATTCCTATGAGGGCGAATGAAGGAAACTGATAAACGATTTCTTCAAATATCCATCCTGTAAGTTCAAAAAAACGAATAATAATTTGATTTATTCGGAAAAAATGCAGAAATTTGACCCGCAATGACGTTTTGTTGAACAAAAAATTAAAATGTTTATTTTAAACGAATTAAAAGTGAAATTGTTATGGAATTAGACAAACCGAAAAGTGATGTTGAAAGGAAGGAAAACGACATTATCTACTCGAAGGCCATTAAAGCAGGGAAAAGAATCTATTATTTGGATGTGAAGAAAAGTAGAAATGAAGATTTATTTGTGGCTATCACGGAAAGCAAGAAGAAAGTCTCCGGTATGGACGACAATCTGCAGGTGACTTATGAAAAACATAAAATATTTTTGTATAAGGAAGATTTTGACAAGTTCCTTGAAGGAATGGAAGAAATTATCGGTTTCGTGAAAAGGGAACAAGGAAATGTTGTTTCCTCACATTATGAAGAAGAAACAGAAGAAGAGGAAGAAGTGGAAGAAAAACGTAGCAGAAGTTTTTTTGACAAGTTCAAACTCTGATTTTCAATAATGGATATAAAAAAGGTTCGCCTGTCGAAACAGGCGAACCTTTTTTGTTATATATTGAACTGCATGGTGAATGTGCTGCCTTTGCCCAATTCGCTCTCCACCGTGAGTGTGCCACCATGCGCTTCGACAAAGTCGCGTGAAATGGAAAGTCCTAGTCCGCTGCCTTGCACTTTGGTTCCAGGTACACGGAAGTAATGGTCGAAAATGCTCTTATGGTAACGCGGGTCGATGCCTTTGCCAAAATCCTGGACGTATAGCTGGATGTGATTGTCGGCTGTCTGGTGTGCTCCTATAATGACACGGCTACCTTCGGGTGAGTAACGAATGGCATTTGAAAGCAGGTTGGTGAGGACCCAGGCTATTTTTTCGCTGTCGACAAACAGTTTTTCTATCTTTTCAGGATATTGTACCTCTATCTGTATGTTGAACTTTTCGGCCTGTACCCGGTTGGCCTTGATGGCATATTCTATCAGTTCGATTGGTTTGGTGATTTTCGGCTTGAGTTGCAGTTTGCCGCTTTCCACTTGTGTCATGTTGAGTAGTTCGCTGGTGATGTTCAACAACCGGTCGCTGTTTTCCTTGATGGTGTTTGCCAGTTCTGCCTGTTCATTGTTCAGTCCGCCAATCCGTTTGTCTTCGAGCAATTGCAGGCTCATGAGGATGGCCGAGATGGGTGTCTTCAATTCGTGTGAAATGGTGGAAATGAAAGTGGTCTTGGCTGAATCAAGTTCTTTGAATTCTGTGATGTTTTTGAGCATGATTACATGTCCGCGATTTTCCGGAGTTACTCCGTCCCGTCCGGGTTGCTTGATGTTGACATACTTGACTTGAAAATAACTTTCTTTGTTGTCGGCGTAGATTTTCAAGGGTTCTTTCTCTTCTTTCTTTAGGTTTATCTCGTCCAGTAATCCACGCATGAGCCTGCGTAGCAAGTCGTTGCGCAACGATATTTCTTGGGCTGGTGTACAGAAGACATCTTCTCTTTTCAGATTCAACACGTTCAGCGCTTCATCGTTGATGAAGAGAATGGCTTTATCCGGACTCAGGCCTATAATGGGGTCACTGATGCTGTTGATAATAGCTTCCAGGTATTTTTTTGCGGCCATTATTTCGGAAAGTGTACTGGCATGGTAATCTGCGAGTCGTTTCGCCATACGGTTGAAGTTGTGTGAAACGTTGGCAAACTCTTGGTTACCGTCCAGGTTGAGTCTTTTTTCATAATTGTGATTGGCTATTTCCTGAATGCCGTTGGTTAGTTCCTTGATTGGTTTGTCAATAGCATTCGGCAGTTTCAGCCACATGGCAATTCCAATTCCTATGCAAAGCGCTCCAATGCTTGAAATCCAAATCAAGGCTCGGTTCAGCCCCGGCATGGCGGCCGGACTGTCGGGTTCGGTGGCGGTCAGTATTTGCAGATTGACAACGGACAATGCCACGAGCAATACAATCATGGCAACTAATATGCCAATGGAAAAGGTCAGTTTGGTCTTGATGTTCATAACAGTTTCGTTTTTTAGGGTGCAAGTATAATCAGGTCAATATTCATTTCAGATAGTGACCGTAAAAAA
Source organism: uncultured Porphyromonadaceae bacterium (assembly GCA_949285425.1). GTDB lineage: Bacteria > Bacteroidota > Bacteroidia > Bacteroidales > Paludibacteraceae > QVMH01. The sequence continues at coordinate 24,190 of CASEAJ010000070.1, read as the reverse complement.
TTTCTGTATCCAGGTATGTGCAGAAAAGCCGATGGCATGGCAAAAGCAGGATGCCCCATACACACGGTGGTGATTTGGTGTTCTTTACAGGTTTTTGTTATTTCTTCCAATATATTCGGTGAAGAGGCTTGTATGACCTCGCCGTCCAGTTCGGCAACCAGCTTGAAGTGGTTGAGCAGATGCCGTTGGGTGGCAAGCGGAATACGGTCGGGACTTTCGGCCGGTGTCTGTACATACAGGACGAAGAAGCACGTGTTGTAGCGCGATGCCAGCCGGGCCGTCTTGCGTATAATGCTTCTTGGGGTTTTCTCGTGACTGCTTATGCAGGCGAGAAATTTTTCATGGCGAATCCCTTTGTCACTGGGCACTATTTCGCTTTCCACTTTCCGTTCTACCCGGAATGCCACTTCTTTCAAGGCCAGTTCGCGTAACTGAAGGATGTGTTCTGTCTTGAAAAAGTTGTTGAGGGCAAGTTCTATTTTTTCAGGGCGGTATATTTTTCCGGTTTTCAGCCGGTTTATCAGTTCGTCGGCGGTGAGGTCGATATTGACCACTTCATCGGCTTCTTGCAGGACCTTGTCAGGAATGCGTTCTTTTATCTCGATATGTACAATGTCTTTGACTTCTTCGTTCAAACTTTCGATATGCTGTATGTTGACCGCCGATATCACGTTGATGCCCGCATCGAGCAATTCCATGACATCTTGCCAGCGCTTTTCGTTGCGGCTGCCATCTACGTTGGTGTGGGCCAGTTCATCGACGATTACCAGTTCGGGGTGTAGCTGTAATATGGCGTCAATGTCCATTTCTTCCAGTTCCTTGCCTTTGTAGAAAATCTTTTTGCGGGGAATGATGGGCAATCCTGTGAGCAAGGCCTCGGTACCGTCTCGTCCGTGAGTTTCTATATAGCCTACCTGTACATCAACACCGTTGTCGAGCATTTCGTGTGCATCTTGCAGCATGCGGTAACTTTTTCCTACTCCGGCTATCATGCCAATGTAGATTTTGAATTTTCCTCTTCTCGACTTTTTTATTAAGTCAAGGAATCTTTGTACGTTCTCTTCTTGCAGTTGTTCCATTTATGCTGTCTGAAAATAGAATGTAAATATACTATAATCTCGTCGTTTTTTTATCTTTTTGTATTCTCTCTCTTGAAAATGATGTTTGGTATGCTCCCTGAACCGTTTTTTTTCTTTGTGAAAATAATGCCAGAAAAGCAGGTCTTTTATTTTCAGGAAGATGCAGGGTAAGGTTTTGTCGCACATTTGTCAAAATGAAAAGGTCAGGTTGTCAAAATGAAAGGGTCTGGTTTGGAAGGAGGGTTGTAATATTCCATGGAATGAGAGCAGGATGCTGGAAAAATGAAGTTTTTTGCCGGCGTATGTCGGACCTCAGTTTTTCCATCTTGAGCTAAAAGGGGATAACACACTTCTTCCGGTTGAATGAACAATCATTCTTTCTTACATGCACGACATGCTTTTCACTGCCAGTCTTTCCATTTCTACATTTTTCCATTCCAACCACATTGCAACGCCATTCCATGCGGAAATATTCATTGACTTTTGCCAGAATATTCTATAGCCTCCGTGCGGAGGTTATATGACCTGCGTACGGAGGTCATATAACCTCCCATGCGAGGCTATATGACCTCCCATGGGAGGCTATAGAATATTCCCGCAAAAAACAGAAAATATGCAGGCATACCTGCACGAATCATACGGCAAGCAAAGAAAAAGCAACATTCGGGCAAACTTTTTCGGAAGAAGGATTGTTAAAGAAAGCAAAGGAGCGATAACTGTCAACAAGTAATTCATGCCATTTAAAACGTAGAACAACTAACTATCCGGCTTGAAGCAATCCTCCAAATGATATAAAGGACAGGTTTCGGATTAAACAAATACGGAGAAAAACAAATGAGGTACAATAAATTTCGACTTGACATAGAAGACATAAAACAGCTAATACCTCCAATGGGGTACTGTATCGCCACAGACAGAATAACGGTAGATGGGGAAAAAGTTGGTTATATGTATAGAGAGCAACCGGATGATTCAAGTGACAGTGGTTGGCGTTTTTTTGCCGGGGATGAAAGCCAAGATTACATAAATAATCCAGATAACATATCAATCTACGATGTAAATACTATTGCTAATTATGATCCTTCTATTATTAAATATTTAGATAGTGACATTGGAGTGGAGTTAGAGAAAGTGAAAGATGATGATACATTTATCTTTATATAGATAGACCCTAGGGATTGCCAAATCTTCATGGTGCAAAAGGAAACCTGGCCATCAAGAGGCTGTAGATATGCAGGAACAAAAAGCAAGAGATGCAATCCTGGACAATGGATATTGAGAGAAAAGAAGATTAATGCTGAAAACTTAAATAGACGACCGGATTCTCAAATAGGAAAAACAATCAAAATATATGAAGTTAAAAGAAATCCGAATAGTCAGCGTAATATCAAACGGGAAGAGGATAACTGTTCTTAGGTATTCCTTTTGAAACATATCAAGTTGGAGGAAATTAATTATGCCAGAAATAAGTTTTTATATTACAGATGATGAAAGGAAAGATTTGTTTGACATTGTTCGATCTAAGCAGGCTACATTTGTTTCCGATATATTGTACGATAAACCCCAAATAATGGAAATACAAAATAGCGAAGAATTAATTGACCGAATTAATAGAAAGGAAGAAACAACTTATTTTGTCGTTTTACCGATATTTCAGATAGAACCATTATTAATGAAGCAGTTTGAAGAAAATTATGAACGGATTAAAGGGAAGTATTATATAATGCAACGAACGGGAGGTCCTTGTATTCGTATTTCTTTTTACCTTGGTTTTGCTGATGATGCTTATATAAAATATAAACGAACAGATATTGATTATTATGCCCGTTATCTGCATTACGATTGGCAAACAAATTATGGAGAATTTCCAGCAACGGAAGAACTGAAATCTTATTATAAAATGATAGTGAAATTCTTAAAATCAAAATGCAGACAAGTTACGGCAAAAAACGGCAAAAAGTATTGGGTAAGCAAAACTCTGAAAGAGGAAGATGTTGTATAAACATGCCGCCTCGACCACCAGGGCAACGTCCGCGAGGTGTGGAATGCCTCAGGAGACAGCGCCATTACCGTGCAACGCACAAGGTACTATCTCTGCGGCCTACCCAGGGAAACAGAATGCGTTGCGCTGTCTGTCAAAAGTTTTCGGATGCCAGGTTTTGTCAAACCGGAAAAAAGATATACCTTTGCACCTCGAATTCAGCGTAATCTCTGGCAGAATAGAGGGATATCTGTGAATATTGCGCATAGTATCAACTATTAAAAAACCAAAAACAATGGATTTAATTAAGGTTGCAGAAGAAGCTTTCTATGTAGGAAAGACTCATCCTGCGTTTAAGAGCGGTGACACCATTACAGTGGCTTACCGCATTAAAGAAGGTAACAAGGAACGTATTCAGGAATTCCGTGGTGATGTGATTAAAATCGCAGGTCATGGTGACAAGAAGCGTTTTACTGTTCGCAAAATGTCGGGTAACGTAGGTGTTGAACGTATTTTCCCTATGGACTCTCCGTTCATAGAATCAATCACTGTAAACAAATTGGGTAAAGTACGTCGTGCCAAATTGTATTATCTCCGCGGACTTACTGGTAAGAAAGCCAAAATCAAAGAAAGACGTAGCTAATTGTCGTCTTTCAGAAAAAGAAGCAACGAAGGGAATTTGCCTACAAGGCAGATTCCCTTTTTGTTTTTTTCATTTTTTTTGCAAAGCAATCTGTGACGGTATATGACCGGAGGCATATTCCGACCTTTTTTTCTATCTTTGCTTTTTACTGAGAGTGGACAAGTTTTGTTTGCTGTTGCCCGCTGTTGTATATACCTAATAATATTGTATGGATACATTACTGATTATCGACGATGAACCGATCATTCGGAAACTGCTTTCCCGTATGCTCGAGCTGGAAGGGTATGAAGTTTTTCAGGCTGCAGATTGTGCTGCCGGTTTGAAACAATTGAAATTGCATATGCCTCAAGTGGTGTTGTGCGATGTCTTTTTGCCCGATGGTAACGGGGTGATGTTCATTTCTGAAATTAAAAGGCAGTGTCCTGACTGCGAAGTCATTTTGCTCACGGCCCATGGCAATATAGAAGATGGCGTTCAAGCTATCAAGAACGGTGCGTTTGACTATATCACCAAGGGGGATGACAACAACAAAATCATTCCCATTATCAGTCGTGCCATGGATCGTGTGAAGAGGAGTAAGGAGCATATCTCTTCAACAGCTTGCTCGTTTGATGCCATATTGGGAACCTCGGCAGTGTTGCAGCGTTCTGTGATGCTTGCACGTAAGGTGTCGGCGACAGATGTGACGGTGTTGTTGACTGGTGAGACAGGCACCGGTAAGGAGATTTTTGCACAAGCTATCCATCAGGCCAGTGCACGGAATAAGAACGGATTTATTGCTGTCAATTGCTCTGCATTTAGCAAAGACCTGCTCGAGAGTGAATTGTTCGGATATAAGGCCGGTTCGTTTACCGGGGCATTGAAAGACAAGAAAGGACTGTTTGAAATGGCTGACCACGGAACGATTTTTCTGGATGAAATCGGAGAAATGGCTTTTGAACTGCAGGCAAAATTGTTGCGTGTGCTTGAAACGGGAGAATATATCAAGATAGGTGACACCAAACCTACCAAGGTCGATGTACGTATTATTTCTGCTACAAACCGAAACTTGAAGGAAGAAATAGAAAAAGGAAATTTCCGTGAGGACCTTTTTTATCGTATATCCGTATTTCAAATACCCTTGCCACCATTGCGCGAACGTAAAGAGGACATAAAGCTGCTTGCCGATACGTTCTTGAAACGTTTTTCTAAGAAACAAAACAAGCAGGTGGATGGCATGACGGACGACTGTTTGGCCGCTTTGCTGCGGGCCGAATGGAAAGGCAATGTACGTGAGTTGCGCAATGTAATGGAACGCAGTGTCATTGTGTGCGACCGTCAGTTGACTTTGCAGGACCTTCCTTTTGAATTGCAGGATACTGCTGTTGAAAACAATGGAAAGGAGACTGCGGATTTTGATTTGGCCAGTATAGAACGGCGTCATATAGCGAAGGTGTTGCAACATACCGGGGGGAACAAGACCGAGGCTTCCCGTCTGTTGAAAATAGGTTTGACTACTTTGTATCGTAAAATAGAAGAATATAAATTATAGGTGGATTCTATATATTGTTTTATAAGTGATTTTTGCTTTTCAGACGGACAGGTTTTGTTTCTTTCTTTGAAAACTCATGCAAACCTAGCACAATATCAAGCTTACTTGAATATGGTCGATGTGAAGCCGAACTTCAGTTATATTAAAGAGCATGGCGGGCTATGCGATTGAAAATGAAAGTACAAAAAATACTGCATGAAAGCAAAAAGCACGTAAAAGCTAATCCACAATGTATATTTTTATGGAGGGGAACTTATAGAATCTACCTATAGTCTTTACCCCGGGCGTCTTTAGCACGCTTCCTCCAAAAAAGGATTTTGTTCGGTTGGCTGTTCCCGGCAACCGATTTTTTTGTCAAAATGATAAAGCCGGCTTTCCATTTTGGAAAGCCGGCTTTATCATTTAAAATACTCTTCATGCATTAATAATTTGGTTTTTAAATGGTTGTTTCCCAAATTTTGATTTTGGCATGCCTTTCGTTTGTCAGGCCGGTATAGTTAACAATGTAGTATTAATTTAAAAAGTAAGATTATGGATTTATTTTCATTCGGTTTTTTAATTTGTGTCTTGAGTGGTGTGGCCTGCTTTTGGCTCTTCTTCAAATGCATTGACTGGTTCGAAAAAATCTGAAAACAAGAAATGAAAAAGGAGAAAGAATTATGTATACAGTATTGTTTGTATTGGGTGTAATAATGTTCGGTTATATGGCGTATGTGCTTGTCAGACCCGAAAAGTTTTAAAAAGAAAACGTTGCTATGAATACGGAAATTTTAGGTGTAATAGCTCAGATTGTCCTCTTGGTGGTGTTAAGTTTTCCCTTGGGGATGTATATCGCCAAAGTATATAGAGGAGAGAAAACGTGGTCGGACTTCATGAAGCCGGTTGAACGTTGGATGTTTAAACTGGGAGGTGTTGATCCGGCAGAAGAAATGGATTGGAAAAAGTTTCTGAAATCATTGCTTGCCATAAATCTTTTTTGGTTCTTGTGGGGCATGGTGTTGCTGGTTACGCAAGAAGTGTTGCCGCTTAACCCTGATGGTAACATGGGGCAGACAGCCCACCAGGCATTTAACACTTGTATTTCATTTATGGTAAATTGCAATCTGCAGCACTACAGTGGCGAAAGCGGGCTGACCTATTTTACCCAGTTGTTTGTTATCATGCTCTTTCAGTTCATTACAGCTGCTACGGGTATGGCTGCTATGGCCGGAATCATGAATGCATTTGCTCATAAGACAACGAAGACCATGGGTAACTTTTGGTATTATCTTGTGTTGAGCTGTACTCGCATTTTGTTGCCGCTTTCATTGCTGGTTGGCTTCGTTCTGATTGTTGAAGGGATGCCGATGGGCTTTGATGGAAAGATGCAGATTACCACTTTGGAAGGTGACACACAATATGTGTCGCAAGGTCCGACTGCAGCCATTGTGCCAATCAAGCAATTGGGTACAAACGGTGGAGGCTATTTTGGTGTAAATTCAAGCCACCCGCTGGAAAATCCCACTTATCTTACAAACATGTTGGAATGCTGCTCCATTCTGATTATTCCGATGGCTATGGTGTTGGCTTTCGGTTTCTATATCCGTAAAAAGAGACTAGGGTATAGCATTTATGGAGTCATGTTGTTTGCTTTTCTTGTCGGTGTTGTCATTAACGTTGCTCAGGAGCTGGGAGGTAATCCGCGTATAGATGAAATGGGTATTGTACAAGATCATGGTTCCATGGAAGGAAAGGAAGTCCGTATCGGTTCAGGGGCATCCGGGTTGTGGAGCATTGTGACAACAGTAACATCCAATGGCTCAGTAAACAGTATGCATGATTCGATGATGCCGCTTTCCGGATTGATGGAGATGTTGAACATGCAAATCAACACTTGGTTTGGTGGCGTTGGTGTTGGATGGATGAACTATTTTACCTTCATTATCATTGCCGTGTTCATTAGCGGTTTGATGGTAGGGCGTACTCCTGAATTTTTGGGACATAAGGTGGAGGCTCGTGAAATGAAGATTGCTTCCATTGTTGCTTTGCTGCATCCGTTTGTCATTCTGGTTGGAACGGCTTTGTCTGCCTATCTTTTTGCTCATGCTCCTGTATTTGTTGAAAACGAGGGAGGGTGGTTGAACAATCCGGGTTTTCACGGACTGAGTGAAATGCTTTATGAATATACGTCCTGTGCCGCCAACAATGGTTCTGGTTTTGAAGGCTTGGGAGACAATACCTGGTTTTGGAACTTCTCCTGTGGTATTGTACTTATATTAAGTCGTTTTATACCGATTGTGGGGCAAGTAGCCATTGCCGGCATCATGGCCCAGAAAAAGTATATACCGGAAAGTGCTGGTACATTGAAAACCGATACGGTTACATTTGCGGTCATGACATTTGCCGTGATTTTTATTGTGGCAGCATTGTCGTTTTTCCCCGCACATGCTTTGAGTACGATAGCCGAGCATTTTTCTCTGTAAACCGCGTGATGTGTAGAATGTGAAATTGTATATAAAACGAAGAAAATTATGAAAGATAACAGATCAACCTCTTTGTTTCAGAAAGAGCAAGTGATGGAAAGCTTGAAACAGTCGTTCGTGAAACTGAATCCACGGATGATGGTGAAAAATCCGATTATGTTCATGGTTGAGGTATGCACCTTGGTCATGCTTGTGGTGACGGTTTATTCGGCTTTCGATGCCGCATTCCGTGAGCAACAAGGGTCATTCCTGTACAATTTGTTGGTGTTTGTCGTTTTATTTTTGACGTTGTTGTTCGCCAATTTTGCTGAAGCCATAGCCGAGGCCCGTGGCAAGGCTCAGGCTGACAGTTTGCGCAAGACACGCGAAGAGACTCCGGCCAAACTGTATGTTGACGGGCAAGTCAAGGTAGTGAGCAGTTCGCAGTTGCGTAAAGGCGATGTGTTTGCTTGCGAGGCCGGCGACACCATCCCGGCTGATGGAGAAATCATTGAAGGGCTGGCATCAATCGATGAGAGTGCCATCACGGGCGAATCGGCTCCGGTTATTCGTGAAGCCGGTGGTGACAAGAGTTCGGTGACCGGTGGTACAAAGGTGCTTTCCGACCACATTAAGGTACAGGTTACAACCCAGCCCGGTGAAAGCTTTCTCGATAAGATGATTGCCTTGGTTGAAGGGGCCAGTCGTCAGAAAACACCGAATGAAATAGCGTTGACCATTCTGCTGTCGGTATTTACTTTGGTTTTTCTCATTGTATGCATCACATTAAAGCCGTTTGCCGATTACACATCCATTGATCATCCTGGGGTTACCATTTCGGTTGCGGCCTTCATATCGTTGTTTGTGTGTCTGATACCGACCACCATCGGAGGGTTACTTTCGGCAATAGGCATTGCCGGTATGGACCGTGCGTTGCGTGCCAATGTCATTACCAAATCGGGCAAAGCTGTAGAAACGGCTGGAGATGTGGATACGTTGTTGCTTGACAAGACAGGTACCATCACCATAGGTAACCGTAAGGCAACGAAGTTTTATCCGGTAAACGGTATGGACGAACGGGCTTTTATTGAAGCTTGTATGCTTTCTTCCGTTTCGGATGACACGCCCGAAGGAAAGTCCATAGTGGAGTTGGGACATGAATCGGGACTGCACATGCGTACCCTGAACACCGATGGTGCACATATGATCAAATTTTCGGCCGAAACGAAATGTTCAGGTATCAACTTGAAAAACGGGACAGAAATCCGCAAAGGAGCTTTTGATACCATGCGCCGTATTACGGAGGAAGCTGGTTTTGGATTCCCGAAAGAAACGCAGGAACTGATATACGCTATAACAGCGAATGGTGGCACTCCGTTAGTTGTAAGCATAGACAAAAAAGTGGCAGGAGTCATTGAGTTGCAAGATATAATAAAACCCGGTATTCAGGAACGTTTCCAGCGTTTGCGCAAGATGGGGGTTAAAACTGTGATGGTGACGGGTGATAATCCGTTGACGGCAAAATATATTGCAGAAAAGGCCGGTGTGGATGATTTCATAGCAGAAGCCAAACCAGAAGATAAAATGGAGTATATCAAAAAGGAACAGGCTGCGGGTAAACTGGTGGCTATGATGGGCGATGGTACGAATGATGCTCCGGCTTTGGCACAGGCCAACGTGGGAGTGGCCATGAACAGCGGTACACAAGCCGCCAAAGAAGCCGGGAATATGGTCGATTTGGACAATGACCCGACAAAACTGATTGAAATCGTGGAAATAGGCAAACAGTTGCTCATGACTCGTGGCACCCTTACAACCTTTTCCATAGCCAATGATGTGGCCAAGTATTTTGCCATCATTCCTGCATTGTTCATGTTGGCCATTCCTCAGTTGGCCCCGTTGAACATCATGAACTTGCACGGTCCAGAAAGTGCCATTCTGTCGGCGATTATTTTCAATGCCGTCATTATCCCTATATTGATTCCGCTGGCCTTGCGTGGAGTGAAATACAAACCGATAGGTGCAAGTGCACTGCTTCGTCGGAATTTGCTGATTTATGGGGTAGGAGGGCTTATCGCTCCTTTCGTTGGTATTAAGTTGATAGATTTATTGGTAGGATTATTCTTTTAAAATATAAAAAGCAATGAGAAATATAATGAAATCTTTACGGTTAACTTTAGTGTTTTGTGTGTTCTTTTCGGTATTTTACATTTTCATACTTTGGTTGTTTGCCCAAGTTGCCGGACCTAATTCGGGTAATGCAGAAGTACTTACTCTCAACGGCAAGGTGGTCGGAGCGGCCAATGTTGGTCAGGTTTTCACTGAAGTTGTTCACTTTTGGGGGCGTCCATCGGTGGGTGGTTACACTGCTGATGCTTCGGGAGGTAGTAATAAGGGACCTGCCAACGAAGGATATCTGGCAGAAGTAGAAGCCCGTATCGACAGTTTCTTGGTGCATCATCCTTACCTCGATCGTGAGGATGTGCCTGCCGAAATGGTGACTGCCAGTGCTTCGGGACTTGACCCTGACATTACACCGGCTTGTGCTTATGTACAGGTGAAGCGTGTGGCCGATGCCCGTGGCATGAGTGAAGAGGCAGTCCGGAACATAGTGGACCGTATGATAGAAAAACCTTTCCTGGGTATTTTGGGTACGGCCCGTGTGAATGTGCTGAAATTGAACATTGCTTTGGAAGAGTCGGACAGGTAAGCGTTAAAAAAAGCATAGAATAAAGTTGTACGCTCATGACGTGTCTGTAATAAGTTTGCCTTACCGTGTACGGCTTTTGTCTCCCCTCAAAAAATGAGGTTTAAAATAAAACAGGAGACAGAATTTAAGAAAAATGAGTTTGGCTGCATATACTGCATTGTTGTTGCCATAGTGTTGAAAGTATAGTATAAGTTTACTGTAAGCCAAAAGTCTGTGATATCTCTTGGAATTTTCAGGTGAGTACAGAGTCAAACTAGAAAAACTTCGTTTCCCTATTTGTCTCTGCACTCACCTTTCACTATATTTGCCATTCATTTAACAATAGTAATATTATGAATATACTAGATTATATCGTTCAAAACAGAGAACGGTTTTACGAAGAATTGTATTCCTTGATCAGAATACCGAGTGTGAGTGCCCATTCCGACCGGAAGGAGGATATGTTGCGTTGTGCGGAGCGATGGACCGAACTGTTGCGTGAGGCTGGGGTAGACCGGGCTGAAGTATTGCCGAGTCAGGGCAATCCGGTTGTGTTTGCCGAGAAACATGTGGGTGAGCACCTTCCCACAATTCTGGTGTACGGGCATTATGATGTGATGCCTGCCGAACCATTGGAATTGTGGACAAGCGATCCATTCGAACCGGAAATAAGAGAGGGTAGGTTTTATGCGCGTGGTGCGAACGATGACAAAGGACAATCGTTTATGCATGCAAAAGCATTTGAATATTTGATGAATTCCGGCAAGTTGTGTGCGAATGTGAAATTTCTGATAGAGGGTGAAGAGGAAATCGGTTCGCCTAATCTGGAAGCTTTTTGTCGGGAGCACAAGGAACTGTTGACTTGCGACACGGTTCTGGTGTCCGACACCGGTATGTTTGCTGAAGATGTGCCTAGCATAACCACCGGCTTGCGTGGTCTGGCCTATTGGCAGATTGAAGTGACTTCGGCATCGAGAGACCTGCATTCGGGCTTGTTTGGAGGTGCAGTGGCCAATCCAATTATCGAATTGTCGAAAATAATAGCACAGTTGGTGGATGCAGACGGACGGATAACCATTCCGCATTTTTACGATGATGTCGATACGGTGTCGCAGGAAGAAAAAGAACTGATGGCCCAGATTCCGTTTGATGAAACGGAATACAAAAAAAGTTTGGGTATTAAGGAAGTGTTCGGAGAAAAAGGCTATACGACGGTGGAACGTACCGGAATTCGTCCATCACTTGATGTGTGCGGCATATGGGGCGGGTACACAGGCGAGGGAAGTAAGACAGTACTTCCTTCGAAGGCCTATGCCAAGTTGTCGGCTCGTTTGGTTCCTCATCAGCAGTATGAAAAAATTGCGGAACTGGTGGCGGAACATATCAAATCTTTGGCACCAGACAGTGTGGATATACGGGTAGACTGGTTGCATGGTGCCGAAGCCTATGTGTGTCCCATTGATTTGCCAATGTACAGGGCAGCAGAGAAAGCTTACCTTCAGGTGTATGGCAAAAGGCCTTTGCCGGTTCGCAGTGGTGGAAGTATTGGGGTTGTACCTGTATTTGAACGGGTGTTGGGTGTGAAATCCATATTGATGGGATTCGGTTTGGAATCAGATGCCATCCATTCTCCTAATGAAAATTTCCGGGTAAGCCAATTTGAAAAGGGTATTCAAACCATAGTCGCGTTTTATGAAGCTTTGAATGCTTGATGACAGGAAAAATAAAGGATGTGTCGGAGGAACAGCTCGGTGCATCCTTTTTTCTTTTTGTGTCTTTATACAATTTTTTGCCATTTGATACGTTAATACAATAAAAACTTGACAGAGGAAAACGACAGACAATCACCGGAAAAAAAGAAACTTTTCTATTCCATGTTCGTTCCTTTGATTGGAGCGTTGCTCATGTTTCTGAGTTTCATATTGGAGAAAGGCATGGATTGGGATTTTCATGAGGCCGGCATTTATCCGCGTCGCTTGACAGGGGCGTGGGGTGTTTTGAGCTGTGCGTTCGTACATGCCGATTGGGCGCATTTGGCGAACAACCTGCTTTCCTTTTTCATATTGTCTACCGTGCTGTTCTATTTTTACAGTCCTTTGGCCGGTCGCATTTTGTTGCTTTCTTATCTGTTAAGTGGCATTTTGTTATGGGTCATTGGCCGTCCAAACTGGCATGTGGGGGCAAGTGGCTTGATTTATGCGTTGGCTTTTTTCTTGTTTTTCAGTGGGTTGTTGAGAAAATACGCTCCTTTGGTGGCCATTTCATTATTTGTTGTATTTTTGTACGGCGATATGGTGTGGCGCATTTTCCCGTGGCGCGAGTTCGATCCTGTTTCATGGGAAGGACATTTGGCGGGGATGTTGGCAGGTGTGTCATTGGCTCTTGTGTACAGGAACCGGGGACCGCAAAAACCGGTGAAAGTTTGGGAGGACGAGGAAGAGGACGAAGAGTCGGCAGCACTGCCGGAATCGGAAAAGAACGAAGATAGCATTAGTTATTGAAAAATATATAAGTTCAATGGAAGAAAATCATTCAAAAGAAATCAATTTGCTGGATTTGATCCAGATGTTTTTTAACTGGTTGCGACGTTTGGCGTGGGGATTCCTTCTGTTTTTGGGTAATTGCTTGCGCTTGTTGTGTCGTAATCTGCTGATAACGTGTGTATGTATTGTATGTGGTGTGGCTCTTGGATGGTATTTGGGGCGTTCGTCCAACCGCCAGTATGAGGCTGAGTCCATGGCCGTGTTGAACGGAAGCATCTCACAAACAGTTATGGAAGTGTCGCAGCAGCTGGAACGTTCTTCGCATTTAAGTGACTATACCTCTTTGTCGTCCAAACTGCTTTTGCATGACAGTATTACGCGCAACATTACAGGCATAGAGTCGTTTTATGTGATAGACTATTTAAATGACAGTACCCCCGATATTGTTGACTTCAAGAGAAAGCATCCTTTGGACGATACATTGAATGTGCGTATGGCCAACCGTCTGTATTTTCGCATAAGGACGAAGAATGTAAATCAGGTTCCGGCTTTCGAACAGGCATTTCTTGCCTATTTTAACAGAAATGAGCGTCTGGTGAAGGAATTTGATGTAAAACGCAACAATTTGTTGGGTGAAGTAAAACTGTTGGATGCCGAAATATCCCGTTTGGACAGCATGGCTTCCATTACCTATTTGCAAAAGCCGCTCATGCAGGCACAACTTAAGTGGAACACGCTTTTGTTGGGAGAGCAGGAACGTCAGTTGTTGTATGAAGATTTGCTCTTCTTGCAAAAACTGAAGGGAAAACGTGAAATGGAACTGGCCAATTGCACGGCTCCGGTGGTGTTGCCAACGGGCTTTATGCCGAAGCCGCTGCCGGTTCATGGACGTTTGTTCTATTTGGTGGTTTGTGGTGTCCTAAGTGTAGTGGCAGCCTTGTTGTTGGCGTTGGTTGTGGAAAACAGAAAATGTATTTTGAACTATTTGTTTAAAAAATGACACCTGTCATACAGGTGATACGGAAAAAGGGACATGCCCTGGGGGCATGTCCCTTTTCTGTTTCCTTTATCGCATGGGCGGAGGTCCGCCAAATCCATGAAACGGAGGTGCTCCCGGCATGGGGTGTGGGGCACCATCACGGTCGGGTCGTTTGTTGGTGGCCTTGCCGTTGAAGCGGTTCAGCTTGTAACTGAAACTGACCAGGAAGTAAGAAGTGAGTGTGTTGTAACTGCTGGTCTGTATGTAGTTGTCGCCGATGCTTTGCCGGATGTTCTGCCGCTGCCTGAGAATGTCTGAACAGCGGACCGACAGTACACCGCGGCTTTTGAACAGGCTTTTGTCAATCGAAGCATTCCATATCACCTCATCCCGGTTAAAGCCGGCCTCGTAACCTTGACGGGTGGTGTAGTCAATGTCGGTGCTGATATTGATTTTGTAGGGCAGGTGCAGCACAACATTGCCGCTGGCAGTCCAGTCCCAAATGGTCGATTTCTTCGGGTTCAGGTTGTTGTCGGTGTGCTGCATTCGTACACTTCCCCGTGCACCGACCTCGATAATGTCGTGTGTGAATGTGAGTGACAGGTTTTCGCTTGCAAGATAGGTTTGTGTTGAGCTGAGGTCGCCTAGCGGGAGTGACTCCATTTCGGTGTCAATCACCCCAAGTCCCTTCATGGAGTAACCGTACCGTTGGTTGAACGAGAGGTTGGTGCGTGTGTTGAAATGAAGCCTTTTTTGTATGATGGGGGTGTTGTACATAATGTTTCCGTTCAGATTGAAGGGGGCTTTTTCGGCATTGACGGTCTGGTTGTAGCGTTTGCCCGTGTTGTCATACAAGGTGTTTGAAACCAGGGCATCTTTTGTCATGTTCAGGTTGAGCGATGCGTTGAACGACGAAAAACGCTGGTCGTTGAACGTGCTGTAAAACATGCGAAGACGGTGCGAGAACGAAGGGTTCAGTGTCGGATTTCCCACCGTTTCGCTCATGATGTTCGAGTTGTTCTTTACCGGTTGCATCTGGCTCACGCTTGGCTGGCTGGTCGTGCCTCGGTAGTCGATGCGTATGAATTTCCTTTTGCCGAAGTTGTATTGGAATCTTCCGGTAGGCGACACGTTGAACACTTCGTTCTCCACATTGCGTTGAGTGCCGTCGCCATAGGTGGTGTAGCTGTATGTTTGCGAAGGTTCGGCCTTCACCCCGAGCATGAAGTTGTAGTTCTGTTCCGTGTGGCGGTAGTTCAGTTCGGCCGTTTCACGGAAAAACCGGTTGAGGAATTCGTTGCTGTATTCCTTGTCCAACACGGTGTAGTCTCGTGCCGTTGTTTGGTAATGCTGCAGGTTGTCATACGCTTGCAGCCAACTGTTTTCATACTGCTCTTTGGTGCTGCTGTTGGTGGTCGAATGGAATGCGGCCGAAACTTCCAACAGGTTTTTCACATTCCACAGTGGTTCTACGTACGACACGCGTGCACTGACATTGTACCGGCTGCTATTGTTGTTTGTTCGTTGGTCTATCGTGTCGCTTTGTAAGCCTTGGCGGAACGAGTAGTTGAAACTTTCGCTTTCGTTTGCCGTAAGTTCTCCCCGTACGTTTGCCGTGAGGGTACGTCCTTTCTTGGCGAATTTCCGGTTGTATATCAGGTTCATTCCCGTAGTGAACGAAGTGCTGTTCCCGTAGTTGCAGTTGTTGCCTATGCTGCTTATGCTGTCTTCCACCATGTAGGCAAAGTCGGCATTCTTGTCGTTGAATGTGCGGCTGTAGCTGGCGTTGGGTTGGAAAATGAAGGTATTCATCGAGTCGGGTTTCCATTCCACCTCCAGACGCATGTTGGCGGTGTAGTTGTTGTTGTGCGACACGGTGTAGGTAGAGTCGGTGTAGGTAGAGTCCTTCAGGTAGCTCAACTTGTAGTTGTCGGTCACCGATTCGTTGCTCGAGTGGTTGAACGAGGCATTGCCCCCTATTTTCAGCCGGTCGCTGACGATGCTGTTGTTGTTCACCCCGAGGTTTTGTGTGGTGGTTATGCCGTTGTTTCCGCTGCTTCGTCCGCGATAGCTGCGCGACGTGTTCGTGTTGTTGGCTCCGGCCGTCACGGTGGTTTGCGAGTTGCCCTCCATGATGTTGGCAATGCCGTTCACGTCATAGCGCAGTTCGCCGTTCGTGTCGGCCCCCATGCCGCCGGTCAGGTTGCTGAACAGTCCCCGGCGGCGGTTGGGTTTGGTGCTCAGGTTGATGATGCGTTCCGTCTCGTCGTCTTCAAATCCGGTCAGTTTGGCCATGTCCGACTTTTCCTCGAGCACCTGTATTTTTTCAATCATTTCAGCCGGAAGGTTTTTGGTGGCCATTTCTATGTCATCATCGAAAAACTTTTTTCCGTCCACCCTGATTTTCTTTATTTCCTCTCCGTTGACCGTAATTTTTCCTTCCGAGTCTATTTCCACGCCGGGAAGCCGTTTGAGCAAGTCTTCCACCACGGCGTTTTCGGCCGTCTTGAAGGCCGTTGCGTTATACTCCAGGGTGTCGCCTCTCACCAGCATTTGGGCGGCTGTTCCCTTTACCTCCACTTCCGAAAGCAGTTGGGCATTTTCCCGTAGCTGTATGTTTTTCAGAATGAGGTTTTTGTTTTCCATGCGGATGTCGGTCTGGTAGTCATGATATCCGATGGAAGTGATGAGCAGGTAGTAGTTGCCGGGTTTGATGTGTTCCAGACTGAAGCCTCCGCGCAGGTCGGTTT
The DNA here is from genome assembly GCA_949285425.1 of uncultured Porphyromonadaceae bacterium. Classification (GTDB taxonomy): domain Bacteria; phylum Bacteroidota; class Bacteroidia; order Bacteroidales; family Paludibacteraceae; genus QVMH01. The sequence continues at coordinate 7,614 of CASEAJ010000070.1, read as the reverse complement.
GCACCCCCTGTACCAGGGTAGAGTCGGTGCTTCGGAACAGGCGGACGGTTACCATTTCCAGTGCCTCGCCGTTTTTTTCATCATATACTCGCGATTGGATGCTGTGTTGTGCCGTGAGCGGGAAAGCGAGAAGTGCGTATAGACCAATGATGGCAAAATATCGTTTCATTTCAAGAAAAGGCGGCCTGTTGCCGCAACGGTAGCGTAATTGTATAAAACAAATTCGACGATTATTGTCCTAATAAAGACTGAGAATGCGGGGAAAGGTTTAACTTTGCATTTCAGTATAAAAGTGGGTTTTATGAATATTCCCGCCATGGACAATGCATATACTGTGGTTGGGCTTTTATGTGCTTTTTGCGTTCATGTGTCATTTTGTGTGTTTTCATTTTCCGTCGCATGGTCTGCCATGCTCAATTCGGTGAAAAACAATATCCGTATGTTTAAAAGGCAAAAATCACCGATAAAGCAATTTATAGAACCCGAAAGAACAGTACGAAACGAACTAAAAAACTTATCGGTTATGATTGAATTTGAGAAGATTAAGGGATCGTCCGATCCGTTGTTTACAAAAATGTTTGAACTGTACCGGTCGGCTTTCCCTCCGTCCGAACGTCGTGAACTTGGAGTTTTGGGGCATATATTGGATACGGAAAAACGTTTTGTGGCGGATGCGCTGATGAAGGATGGAAACTTCGTAGGTTTCTTTACATACTGGACTTTCGGGCGTTTTGTCTATGCCGAGCATTTTGCGGTCGATCCTACTTTGCGAGGGCAGAATCTGGGGTCGGAAACCATCCAGGCGTTTTTACGTGCGAATGAGTTGCCGGTTGTGCTGGAAGTGGAAATGCCCGATGAACCCGATGCCATACGTCGCATCCACTTCTACGAACGGAACGGTCTTAAGGTGGTACAGCAACCCTATGCCCAGCCCTATTACGACGGTTCGGGGCGCATGTTGCCCATGCTGCTCATGACAAACGACCTTCATTTTGTCAATACGCACTTCCGGCTGGTAAAACAGACACTTTATCAGGAAGTCTATGGAGTGCAGGAGCAAGATGCTTCCGGCGAAGAGCTTGGCTTTTAACCGGTTCGAAGATTTGGACAAGCCTCGTGAAAAATATGCGGGAAGCGTTCCAAAAAAACTATAGAAAGTTGGACAATATTCTATAGAAGGTTGATCAAAATACTATAGAAGAATGTTGAACTTTCTATAGTATCATTTGTCATGTATGCGCATGGCTTTTTCTGCCATGTTGGCATGTTGATATTTTGAGTGTAGGACCAAATGAATATTTCGGGTGATTAATTTTAAAGAGATATCCTGATATTTTGGGACTAGAAATGGATATGAAGAAAGAAGTTCAAGGTCTGCAAATCGGACATTCTATAGTGAAAGAGAATGAGTTCAAAATGCAATATAGGCGAATGAACGATATGCATGTGGAAGTGCCATTTTCACATCGACATTTTTTTTATGCCATTTATTGGATACATGAAGGCCATGGCATCCATGTAATAGATTTTGATGAATATGAAATAAAGCCAGATAGAATTTTTTTTATTAGACCGGATCAAATACATTTTCTTCATGGATATAAGGATTTAAAATATTCGGCATTACAATTTACCGAAGATTTTATGGTGACTTATCCTATGGTAAGGTTGAAAAGACAATCTGTTTTTAAAGATGTGTCTGAATCTGAAAAAGAGCGAATAGACATATTGTTCAAACAATTGCAGGCAGAGTCAGAAAGCAATTTGCCAAATTCAAATATGATAATCCAGTCCATGACAAATACTTTGCTGCTTGAATTGGAAAGACTTAATATCGCAGACCAAAGTTTTTCTGCAATGCCTGAGTTGCTTCAAGAATATAAGGAATTGATTGAACGTAAATTTTTAAAAGAGCGTCAGGTAAAGTATTATGCTGCTTGTGTTGGAGTAAGTCCCAATTATCTTAATGTGCTGACAAAAAGGTATTTTGGCAAGTCTGCATTGGAGGTGATAAATGAACGCGTTATGTTGGAAATAAAGCGGTTATTGTTATCTACTGATTTAAACGTCTCCGAAATAGCCTATAAATTGGGATTCAACGAATTGTCTTATTTTTCTCGTTTTTTCAAGCATAATTCCGGTATGACACCGATTGAGTTTAAAATATCAATGAATAAAATATACCAAAGATGAAATGTTTTGTGTAATGTGTTAAGTATCATATTCTCATAATTTTGCGAAAAAATAAAACAAGAAGAATATGGGACAAAAACATGAATTTGTAAAACAGAGCAACTCGGAAGGAGAGAGAAGAACCGCATTTGTCGTAGTTTTTTCTGCTGCGACAATGGTGTTGGAAATAATTTTTGGATTGTTCTCCAACTCTATGGCTTTGCTTGCCGATGGAATTCACATGGGCTCTCATGTGTTGGCTGTCGGATTAAGTTTGGGAGCGTATATATTGGTTCGCCGTATTGAAAAAAGAAAAGCGGATGATGTCAATAAGGACAAGGTTTTGTCGTTGTCTGCATATACAAGTGGCATTCTTTTGTTGATGTTCGCATTGTTTATAATTGTTGAGGCGTTGGAACGTTTTTTCTCTCCTGTCGTCGAAATACGCTATGTGGAGGCAATGGTTGTTGCTGCTATCGGTATGTTGGTCAATGTCATCTGTGCTCTTGTGTTGCGCGATAAGCATGAGCATGATGATTATAACAGGCACTCTGCATATTTGCATGTATTGTCAGATGCGTTGACAAGTCTCGGGGCCATATTGGGGCTGATATGTGCAATGATATGGAATTTTATGTGGATAGATACGGTTGTGGCACTTGTCTGCTCCCTTGTTATTGTTCGCTGGGCTAAAAAACTACTGGTTGATACAGGAAAAATATTGACTTCTCAATCAGATAACCCATGAGAGGTTGTTGGGGTGAAATAGGTAGATGCAGGAAGAAGAATTTGTTAAGATGAAACGAATGATATGTTTTCTTGATAAGTGGTGTTGGCTTTTGATATGGACAAACTAACCAAGGAACAAAGGCATCGCTGTATGTCGGCCATAAAGGGAAAGGACACGAAGCCCGAAGTCTTGGTTCGGAAGTTCCTGTTCAGTCGTGGATTTCGCTACAGGCTGAATCATCCGCGTCTTCCTGGACATCCGGATATTGTGTTGCGTAAATACAGGACAGTGATCTTTGTGAACGGCTGTTTTTGGCATGGGCATTCGGGTTGCAGGTATTATGTGCTCCCGAAAACCCATGTGGAGTTCTGGCGCAATAAAATTGAAAGAAACCGGAAACGGGATGCAGAGGAGCAGCGTAAACTGGCCACGATGGGTTGGCATTGCATTACCGTTTGGGAATGTCAGCTGAAGCCGAAGGTTCGCCAGCAGACGTTGGAGGCTTTGGAATATACGCTTTATCACATATATTTGGAAGACCGGAGAATAAAATCTTATGAGGAGCAGGAATGTCCTGTTGTGATAGCTGCCGAGCCGAAGGACGGCTATGGAGAAAGAACGGAGTGATGGCGACCGATATTCCATGCAACATGGTGTGTTTTGTGGTGTCAGAAACCGAAATCAGAAAGAACGGGCGAATAAAAAAACGTCATCGGCAACCGCAGTTACCGATGGCGTTAGGTTTCAGAAACAGAATATCAGACTGTATACAAATAGCGTTTGATGCTCTTTTTGGGAGTCTTTTCAAACTCATGCGGATATAGCTGTATTTTGGTTATCTTTTCGTAGTTGGCCGCCATGCTGTTTGCTGCCTGACGGTTTTCTTCCATTTTCTCTTCCAGTTGTTCCTGGGTGAGATGTTGTGAGTCTACCGCTTCATAGTCGGGATATACCAAGGCTACCAGTTTACCCTGGCTTTCAATGACCAGACTTTCCATGATATAGGGCATGTTGTTCAGTCTCGATTCAATCTCTTCCGGATAGATGTTCTGTCCGTTTGCACTTAGAATCATGGTTTTGGCCCGTCCTCGGATGAAAATGTTGCCTTGTTGGTCAACGGTTCCAAGGTCGCCGGTGCGCAGCCAGCCTTCTTCGTCGAATGCTTGTGCTGTAGCTTCCGGATTTTTGTAGTAACCTTCCATGACGTTTTCACCGCGTACGCATATTTCACCGGCACCGGTAGTGGGGTCGGGGTCTTTTATTTTTACCTCCATAATGTCAAGTATGCGTCCGCACGATTTTAGTATGAAATCGTTTTTGTTGGCGTAGCTGATAAGCGGAGCGCACTCGGTCATGCCGTATCCAACGGTGAAGGGGAACTTCATTTTGTGGAAAAACTCTTCCACTTCGGCATTGAGCGGTGCCCCGCCGATAATGATTTCACTGAATTCACCACCGAGTGCATCAATCAGTTTTTTCCGTATCTGTCCCAAAATGGTTTGGTTCAGCAGCGGAATGTTAAGTACCCAACGCACGGTTGGTTTTGCTATGAGCGGGAGTATTTGTTTTTTGTAAATCTTTTCAATGATGAGTGGTACAGTGAAGATAACACTTGGCTTTACTTCGGCAAAGGCTTTCAGCAGTACCTTGGGTGAAGGGGTCTTCCCAATGAAGTGAATGTGGCAGCCGGCACAGGTCGATGCTAGAAAGTCGAAAGCGCAACCGTAGGCATGGGCCAGCGGCAGGAAGCATACGATGCGGTAGCCGGGAGCGACGAGTTTGGTGCGGAACCCGAATGTAATGTTTCCGGCCAGGTTGTTGCAGGTAGTCATTACCCCTTTGCTGAATCCGGTGGTTCCTGAGGTGTAGTTAATGGATGCCAGTTCGCTGTTCGGCTTGTCGGCATAGCGTATGCACTCGCGTGAGAATCCGTTAGGGTATTTTTCCTGAAACAGTTTGGCAATGTGTGCCGGTTGCAACAAGTCTTGTTTCAACTGCTCCGCCGTGTCATTGGCTGCGGTTTCATCACCAGATGCTGCATTTTGTTGGTTGAGCAATGTGATGCAACTGAAATCGCGCAGAGAGAATACGGCTTTGATGTGTGTAAGTTTTTCTTCTTCCAGATTCTCCCATATGTTGTCGCCCGTAAACAGCAGCTTTGATTCCGAATGGTTGGCTATGTGATGCACATCGTTCGGATGGAAGTCTTGCAGGATGGGGACGATAATGGCTCCGTAAGTGACGGTGGCAAGGTAGGTGATGGCCCAATTGGTTGAGTTGCGGCCGATAAGTGCTATTTTATCGTTGCGTTGGATGTGGCATTGTTCAAATAAAATATGCAATCGGGCTATTTGTCGGGCAATGTCGGCATACGTATGTGTATTGTTTTCTCCGTAGTCGCTGAATCCGGGCAAATCCCAATTCTTGCGGAAACTGTCGGCAAACAGCTCGATAAGATTCTCTTTTACCATAATGTTTATTGATTGATTGTTGATTTTTGTCGGGGCAAAGATAGAAAAAATACACAAAAAAAACAAAATTGTGCAGTAAACGTGTAGGAAGTTTGCTGTTATTTAGAAGTTGGGCTGTTTATAAAAACGTATTTCCATAAACCTTTGCTTCTGTTTTTTTATGCAAATACTTGTTTTGTTTTGTGAATAAATGAAAAAAAATTACTTTTGCGCGTTTTTTTTGAGGCAGGGAGGTCTCTGCTCTGATATTCAATAAGAAGTTTACTTGTAAAAATGAAAAGTATGGTATTTCAACCGAAATTGTTTTTGACGCTGAAGAATTACACTAAGGCGCAGTTCTCATCCGACTTGATGGCGGGAGTCATTGTCGGTATTGTTGCATTGCCACTGGCTATTGCGTTTGGTATAGCATCGGGGGTCAGCCCGGAAAAGGGCTTGTACACTGCCATTATTGCTGGTTTCATTATTTCATTCTTTGGAGGAACTCGGGTGCAGATAGGGGGGCCTACCGGTGCTTTCATTGTGATTGTATATGGAGTGGTGCAGCAATTTGGACTTACCGGACTGGCCATTGCAACCATTATGGCCGGATTTATGCTTATAGCAATGGGTTTTCTCAAACTGGGGACTATCATTAAATTCATACCCTATCCGGTGGTTGTGGGTTTTACCAGTGGTATAGCACTTACTATTTTTGCCACGCAGATGAAAGACCTGTTCGGGTTACAGATAGAGAATGTTCCGGCCGACTTCATAGGCAAGTGGGCTGTTTATGTGCAGCATGCTTCTACTGTTAACTTTTGGGCACTTGGAGTGGGAGTGTTTTCTATTGTTATCATTGCATTGACACCGAAGATATCGAAGAAGGTGCCGGGGTCGCTGGTTGCAATTATTGTGATGACGGTGGTGGTCTATTTTCTGCGCGAGAAAATGGGTATTCAAGGTATAGAAACCATAGGCGACCGGTTTGTGATAGACCCTTCGTTGCCCAAATTCGAGGCTCCGGCAATTAGTTTTGAAGCGGTGCGAGGCTTGCTTCCGACGGCATTTACCATAGCCATGTTGGGGGCTATCGAGTCATTGCTTTCGGCTACGGTGGCCGATGGGGTTACGGGTGACAAGCACAATTCCAATACGGAACTTGTGGCTCAGGGTATAGCCAATGTGGTAACACCATTTTTTGGAGGTATTCCGGCTACCGGAGCTATAGCCCGTACCATGACTAATATTAATAATGGGGGGAAAACTCCGATAGCCGGTTTGATACATGCGGTTGTTTTGCTGCTTATCCTTTTGTTTTTGGGTGGATTGACACGGCATATACCGATGGCTTGTCTGGCAGGAGTACTGGTGGTCGTGTCTTATAATATGAGTGAATGGCGGAATTTTAAGGCTTTGCTCCGCAATTCAAAGTCGGATGTGGCTGTGTTGCTCGCAACTTTTATCTTGACGGTTATCTTTGATCTTACCATTGCCATAGAAATAGGATTGTTGCTGGCGGTTGTTTTGTTTATCAGACGTATATCGGAAACTTCTACCGTTTCTGTGTTTAAGAATGAAGTGCGTGAGGCGGAATATGTAGAAGGCCGTGTGGATTCGGAAAAACTGACTTTGCCTAAAGGTATTGAGGTCTATGAGATAGAAGGGCCTTTCTTCTTTGGTATCGCCAACAAGTTTGAAGAGGTGATGAAGAGGATAGGGGATAAACCCAATGTGCGTATCATACGTATGCGTAAGGTACCGTTTGTTGACTCGACCGGGGCGCATAACTTGGAAAATTTGATTAAATCCTCTCAGAAGGAAAATGTGAAGATTTTGCTTTCGGGAGTCAATGACCATGTGAGGAAGACTTTGATGAAGACGGGCATCGCTGATTTGGTAGGGTTGGAAAATGTGTGCTCAAACATAAATGAGGCAATGGAACGTGCGGTTGCTATAAATAAAGAATGTTCCAAGTGACAGATTAAGCGGGAATGATTTTGTTGCTACATCGGGATGGTATGCTATTGCATGCTATCCCGATTCTTTTTTTTGCGTTGTTTCGTTTCTTTTTTCGTTGTTTCCTTTGTGGCGTGCGGCGTGTGTATCCTCCCATATCCATTTTCCCTTCCTTTCCGTTGAAAAAAAACTTGCCTTCGACCGTTCTGGTTTACAGTCCGTTGCAAGGAATTTATGTTTTACAGCATAAAAAAGTGCTCCGGATATTTGGCGGAACGGGACGAAAGCGCTACTTTTGCACCC
>CASEAJ010000069.1 GCA_949285425.1 uncultured Porphyromonadaceae bacterium | reverse complement strand
TCACGCTACGGATATATACTATCCCGAAAGGGTATGCTATATACCTCTCAAGCGTGAGTGGCTGTTGCTTATCCGTATTTGAGAGGCAATGCGAGAAGCCTGATTATTAGGATAAGCATAAATACAGTCCTCACGCTTTTTGCATATAAACCGTTCTGTAGGGGATTGAAGAACACAAAACAAATTGTTACAATGAACGAGAACAACTATTTAGTCCAATTCAAGTACAATGGCAAAGAATATCAAACCTCTTTTTTAAGCCCTTGCAATTTATCAGGTGAAAAGATTTTAGAAGATGCAGCGTTTCAAGCTGCGAGTGACCATATCAGTTCTAATCATCTAAGAGTTGAAGGTCAAATAATTGAAGAAATCACATTGTTTGGCAAAGGAGGGGAGAAATTGTTTCACAAAAAGGATTGATTTTTGAAAAATACAATGAATTACAAAACACGAAGCAGTACAATTAAATATTCAAACGCATGAAACAAATATCTAAGAAAATGCTAATGTTTATTATTGGGTTGATGACCTATATGAACATTTTTGCAATTTATCCTTATGATTTCGAAGTTGACGGAATTTACTACGTTGTATATAATCTTGAGAAACGGACTTGCTGTGTGGTTCCTGGAGATAATAACTATTCAGGAGAATTGGTCATCCCTGAAACAGTAACCTATAAAGACCGGCAATTTACTGTGGTAGCCATAGCGAGTTTTGCTTTTGATAATTGTGACAACTTAACATCGATATCAATTCCAAGTTGTGTGACTGAAATATACGAAGACGGTTTCGATGATTGCAAAAATTTAGATACACTTGTTTTAACAGATGGGAACAATCTTTTGACTTTTAGTTATTTTGATATCACAAATGAAGCGCATACTTTACAAGAAATTAAAACTTTGTATTGTGGACGTAAAGTTAAGCGAGAAGATGTAATCCATGGTTATTATGTCCCTCTTGCTTTTCGATTTCCAAAACTTGAGGATGTTACACTCGGTGGATTTGCAGAAATAGAGGATTCCGATTTTAAAGGGCTCAAAACGTTAATGTCTGTGACAATTAAGAATCCAGTTACCACCATCGAAAAGGATGCGTTCTATGGCTGTAACAACCTTAAGTCCGTGACGATACCTAATTCAGTAACCTCTATTGGGAGCAATGCTTTTAGCGGATGTGAGAGTCTTACATTCACAACCATACCTAATTCAGTAACATCTATTGGATACGGAGCTTTTAGCGGATGTAAAAGTCTCACATCCATAACCATACCTAATTCAGTGACACATATTGAGAACAGCACTTTCAGTGATTGCAATAGCCTAGAGTCCGTGACACTACCCAATTCGGTGACATATATTGGGAACTCGGCTTTCGGAAATTGCGAGAGTCTTACATCTGTGACCATACCTAATTCGGTAATTACAATTGACAATTATGCTTTCAGAAGATGCAGCAACCTTACATCCGTAATGATTGGCAATTCCACGACAGATATAGGAAGTTATGCATTTACGAATTGCGCAATAAACGAAATTAATTCACTGAATCCCATTCCTCCAATGCTGATAAACCAAAACGTATTCGACAACACCGTTTATATGAACGCAACGCTGAATGTTCCTATCGGTGCAGGAGAAGCCTATAAATCAGCTGACGGTTGGAAAAATTTTTGGAATATCCAAGAAGTCGATTTTGCCAGTGTAGGCAATATTGAAACCAATAAAACAAAAGTTATCGGCGATAGCGGTAAAACTATCGTCACAGGAATTGACAATACAAAGGTGGAAATATTCAACACAAGTGGCCAACTTATATACAGCGGCACTGACACTACGATTAATGTTCCAACAAAAGGCATTTACATTGTCCGCATAGGAGGAAAGACATTCAAAGTTTCCATCTAACATCTACCCAATATTTTAACGCAACAGCATCTAAAACGGAGCATGGTTTTAGATGCTGTTTTTATATCATCAGATTTTCGCTTCCTACTCCAGTTCCAGCAGGCGGGGCAGGTGGACAAGGCGGTGGGCATCGTCGAGGAGGGAGGCGTTGGAGAAGGTTGTGGCGGATTTGTGGAGAATTCCGTAGCTTTCGTGAGCGTGACCGAAAAGATGATAACGGGGGCTGATTTCGAACACTCGGCTGCGCAGGGAAGCATTTCCCCAATGTACGCCTGTTGAACGGTCAAGAATCATGACAGGCGGTTCGTAAGTGACAAGCACGTCGACTGCATCGGGAATGAGGGTTTCGGGATGATTGTAGCCCAACCCGAAAAAGCGCACGCCATCGATTTCGCAACCGCAGTCCTGCAAGAAATGCATTCCTTCGGGCAAATCCTCAATACCGCCGGCAT
>CASEAJ010000068.1 GCA_949285425.1 uncultured Porphyromonadaceae bacterium | reverse complement strand
TATATAAGCTACAACATAAAAATCTCCTGCTTTTGGTCCTATAATTGCAATAAACAAGGGCTAAAGCAGGAGATTTTTTACTTCTAAGTTTTAATCTATAAGATTTTTACTTTTGCAATTCTATTTTGAGACAGCCTCTTTCTTTTTTTATAGCCTTTACCTCTCATAAACGGTTCATATCATCCACGGAACGCCCACAAGCAAACGCTATCACAGACAAATTACACAGGCCATCCGAAAATTCCTAAAATATGTTATAAAACATATATTTTCCACACAAACTCTTGCACAACTCAAATTTTACCCATACTTTTGCATCGTGTTTTTCATGGTATTAGATTTAAGGTTAACTAAAGATTGGGTTGTCGGGACGACAACCTTTCTTTTTTTATAGACCTTACAACTCCACGCAAAAAAAACCGCCCTATGCCATGATGACACAGAGCGGTTTCCCTTTCTACAAAAAAACATCAACTATTTAGGTTGTTTACCTATATAAGCCAAAATACCGCCATCTACATAAAGCACATGACCATTCACAAAGTCTGACGCTTCCGAAGCCAGGAACACGGCCGGACCCACAAGGTCTTCTGTCGTTCCCCAACGGGCTGCAGGAGTCTTGGCCACAATAAACGAATCAAACGGATGACGAGAACCATCAGGCTGACGTTCACGGAGCGGAGCTGTCTGCGGAGTCGCGATATAACCCGGTCCGATACCATTACACTGGATATTGTACTCACCATATTCCGATGCTATGTTGCGGGTCAGCATCTTCAGCCCACCCTTTGCTGCTGCATAAGCCGAAACCGTTTCACGGCCCAGTTCGCTCATCATGGAGCAGATATTGATAATCTTGCCTGCCCCTTTCTTGATCATGCCCGGAATAACAGCCTTCGAAACAATGAAGGGAGCATTCAGGTCCACATCAATCACCTGACGGAACTCTTCTGCCTTCATTTCTATCATAGGAATACGTTTAATAATACCTGCATTATTTACCAGGATATCTATCACACCCACTTCTTTTTCAATCTGTGCCACCATGTCGTTTACCTGAGCCTCATTCGTCACATCGCACACATAACCTTTAGCATCAATGCCTTCTGCCTTATAGGCAGCCAAACCTTTGTCCACCAGCTCCTGCTTGATGTCGTTGAACACGATTTTCGCACCAGCTTTTGCAAATCCCGATGCAATGGCGAAGCCGATTCCGTAAGATGCACCTGTTACAAGCGCCACCTTACCTTCCAATGAAAAATTAACCATAGTTTCAAATAATTATTTTAATGCGCTCCGATTCTCTTCCAAGGAATCGGATGCAGCGTATTATTAATCACATTTTACACCCATCCGGAAAAGAGAAGGGCTACATTTTTTATCTCAATTTGTCTGCCGTAAAAGTATCCATGTCATCATAGTCGAGGTTTTCACCGCACATGGCCCAAATGAACGTATAATTGCTCGTTCCGGCCGCGCTGTGAATAGACCACGACGGAGATATCACGGCCTGTTCGTTACCCATGAATATGTGGCGGGTTTCCTGCGGCTCGCCCATGAAGTGGCAGACAGCCTGCTGTTCGGGCACTTTAAAATAGAAATAGGCTTCCATCCGACGCGAATGCGTATGAGGAGGCATCGTGTTCCACACGCTTCCCGGCAATATTTCGGTCATCCCCATTTGCAGCTGACAGCAGGGAACGATTTCATTCAGTATCAACTGGTTCAACGTACGTTTGTTGCTGGTTTCCAAAGAGCCGAGATCGCGCACACGACGCATTTCCGAAGTTATTTTTGCCGTCGGATATGCCTTGTGAGCCGGCGAAGAGGCAAAATAGTACTTGGCCGGATGGTTCTTGTCATTGCTTTTGAACACCACTTCTTTTGCACCCCGTCCCACATAAACGGCATCCTTAAAAGTCATCGGATAGTCGGTTCCATCCACTGAAATCACGCCTTCCCCTTCAATACAAATGATACCCACTTCGCGACGTTCGCAAAAATAATCGGAACGGACCAAATCAACCGTTTCCAACTTCAAGTCTTCATTTACAGGCAGCGCCCCGCCTATAATCAAACGGTCGTTGTGCGTATAAACCATCAACACTTCATCGGCGGCAAAGAGTTTTTCCACCAAAAATTCTTTTCTCAATTGGGCGGTGTCATAATGCTTCACATCGCCGGGGTGTGTACCCCATCTTTCTTCAATTGTCGTTTTCATGTTGCTTATGTTTTTTGCCGGCCCCGACCGAGAACCCCAACAGATTCCACCACCGAAGCCTTTTGTGATACTCAAAACTGGTAAACCAGTTTAACGTCTGCAAATATAAACATTTTCAAGAGACAACAAGCAAATTATCAATCTTTTTTCAACTTATTTGCACAATAGGGAAATAATCGTTATTTTTGAATGCATTCCGGTCAACCAAGCCATTCCACCATAATTGGTTAACCAAACGACACTGAAAATATGGACACAAACACACAGCATACGGAAAAAGAGAACCCGGTCGAACAAACCATCAAGCAACTGAAAGTCCTACTCAGTTCGGGCGAACTGCACCCGGGCGACAAATTGCCATCCGAGCGGAAACTGAGCGACACGTTCGGTGTGAGCCGGGCACACGTACGTACAGCCATCAAACGTATGGAATTTTACGGCATTCTCAAAACCATTCCGCAAAGCGGCACTTTCGTGGCCGGCATGGATGCCGGTGCACTCGAAAACCTGATTCAGGACGCATTGCACATGGAAAGCTACGATTTGTTCTCGCTCGCCGAATCGCGCCTCATCCTCGAATCGAACGCCGTACGCCTGTGTTGCCGACGGCGTACCGACGATGACCTGGTCCGGATAGAAAAGGCCATGAACGAATATGACGAAAAAATCTCCAAGGGCATCGCTGCCGTTGAAGAAGACCTGAATTTTCACCGGCAAATAGCAGGGGCTTCGAAAAACCTGGTGCTGAAATCCATGCTCGGCATCATATCGCCTGACCTCATGACCAACTACCGTCGATTTTGGAAAGTGTGTGACTCGCCCAAGCGTTCCGTAGCATCCATCGAACACCGCCTTTTGCTCGAATACATACGCCGGCAAGATGAAGAAGCCGCCTCCGCCCTCATCGCACAACATCTGAAAGGCATTGTAGAATATGCCAGACAACAGTCACAGCCGACAGAAAAATAAACGCCTGTCCTTTGCCCAACCACACAAAAAAACAAGAGGCTGTCTCAAAATAGAAAATAGAGATAGGATTACTTACAATATATAAGCTACAACATAAAAATCTCCTGCTTTTGGTCCTATAATTGCAATAAACAAGGGCTAAAGCAGGAGATTTTTTACTTCTAAGTTTTAATC
>CASEAJ010000067.1 GCA_949285425.1 uncultured Porphyromonadaceae bacterium | reverse complement strand
TTGTACGGACAAACAGAAAAGTCAACCCGACAAGTGAATAGTTGACAAACGAGTCAACCCAATATAAACATAAGTCAAATCTGAGTCAACCTCTTTTATGCATTAAGATATTTTAAGTCAACCTTATTCGTTAAATGACAAGTTTCCCTGTTTTTTGAGCGGAATGTTGTCGTCCCACAGTTGTGGGACATTAGTCTCACAGCAATGAAACATTAGTCTCACAGCAGTGGAACAAGCATATCACATACGTGAGACGATAACATCAAAGGCATAAACCACACGACCTCATGGGCTTGAACCGACGGATGTTCCCTTTCCCGGAACTTAGCCAGCCCAGCCATAAAAAAGTTCATGTAACTTTTTATCCCGAATTTACCAGAATATTTGCGGAAATGAAAAGAGAATGTCATGGGGGTACATCCGTTCTATCCCCATGAGAAGGAGAAAAAGCGCTCCCAATGGCTATTTTCCCCTTATAAGTCCTTCCACTTTGTCTATGACGGCTTGTGCAGAACGGGTTTCCCGCTCTGAAAATGCCGACATGGAAAAACACGTCAACGTTATGCTACGGGCCACCTCATCATACACAACACAGCCTCCTACCCCCCAGGAACGCAATCCGAAACGAGTACGGAACTTGAGAAGGTGTTGCGAAACATCATCATACTGCGTAATGACAAAGTGCTCACGAATGCGGTACTTGATCACTTCAAACGAGAAATTGGGTTCTTCTATGGGAATCACCCGTACCTGTTGCCAAGCGAACACCGGCACTGAGGGATCATCGGAAAGCAGAAACTTCAAGCGAAGTTTCAAGAAAGAATAGCCAATGAGCGACATAAAACCGCCGGCCAACAAAGCATAGAAAGCCGATTCAAGAATCATTTCCAACCAACCGGGAGGAGTGCCCAACAACGAATCGACCAACACATTGACCAATAAGGCCAAAATAAAGCTGAACAGCAAATAGATGAGAAATACTTTTTTCAATTCTTTCATTTTCCTTGTTTTTAGAAACCGGTTACAATATAACATTGTTCGTCGGAAAAATGTTTTCAGATGAGGTCCATAATCATATTCTTTGCCTGCTATTTTTGCTTTTCATGTGAAAAGCAGGCGACCGAATGAAGCAGAAAAGCGTCACACGAACCCGGCTTGTAATGCCAAGTTGCTTGTGTGACGCTTCCGATATTTTTATTGGCTTATGGCACAACAGCTATTCTGCGTGGCATAAAATCCCGCGCGGCATGAGCAGAAAAATCACAATTCCTCTTCTTCATCAAGGTCGACATTGGGATCGACATCAAACACGGACAATTGGCGATGGAATATTTCATCCAAAGACAACTGGAATGTTTCAGTCCCGTCAATACCTGGTATCACCGATAGTTTTTCCAAAATAATGTGAAGCAGATGCCGGTTGTCCTTTGCATATATCTTGACAAACATGGCATATTTTCCCGTCGTATAATGGCATTCCACCACTTCGGGAATTTTTTTCAACTCTTCGACCACAGCGTTGAACATTTTCACATCCGCCAGCATCACTCCCACATAAGCACAAGTCTGATAACCTATTTTATAGGTATCGACAATAAACTCAGACCCCTTAAGCACCCCCATATTGCGCAATTTCTGAATGCGCTGATGTATAGCTGCCCCTGACACATTGCACTCACGCGCCACTTCAAGAAACGGAATACGTGCATCCTGCGAAATCAGTTGCAGTATTTTCTTGTCCAACCGGTCAATTCTTTGCTGTACCATAACACTTATTTTTTTGAATTATGCAAAAGTATTTTATACAAAAACAAATATCATCTGCAAATATATTTATTTTTTTCAGCATTTAAAGGTTTTTCCAAACAAATTGACAGGGTTAGAAAAAAATTTTTATTTTTCTCATCTATATTTGCCGGAATCACAATCGTCCATGATACTCAGGTAACTCTGATAGCGCGACAAGGCAATCTCGCTACGGTCGACAGCTTCACGAACCGCACAACCGGGTTCTTGCAAATGTGTGCAATCATCGAAGCGACAATGCTTCGAAACAGAAAAAATATCCTTGAAATAATGCCCTATCTCGTGCTTTTCCATATCTATGACCCCAAAGCCTTTCACACCCGGCGTGTCAATAATGTAACCTCCCCCTGGCAGTTCATACATTTCCGATAAGGTGGTGGTGTGCATACCTTTGTTATGAGCCGATGAAATATCGCCGGTCTTGATGTCCTTGTCTGGCAACAAAGCTTTGATCAAGGTAGACTTGCCCACCCCCGAATTTCCTGAAAGGAGTGTGATTTTCCCTTGCAGAAAAGCCACAAATTCGCTCAAAGACTCGGGATGAAGGGCCGACACCCGAAAAACCGGATAGCCGATGGTAGTATACAGATGGACCAATGCATCCAAATACTCGTTTTCGGCCTCATCGTAACAGTCGGTTTTGTTAAACACCAGACAGGCCGGAATGCGATAGGCCTCTGCAGTAGCCAGAAAGCGGTCAATAAAAACAGTATAAGTTTCCGGATAATTCACCGTAGCCACCAGCACGGCCAAGTCAAGATTTGCAGCCAGAATGTGAGCTTGCTTTGACAAATTGGAAGAACGGCGGATAATATAGTTCCGACGGTCGGATATTTCATAAATGAAACCTGTGCCATCTGCCGTTTCCTCAAAAGACACCCAATCGCCAATGGCAACAGGGTTCGTTGTCTTTATTTTCTTTATACGAAATGTTCCCTTTATCTTGCACTCACACACACTGCCTTCCCGGTTTTTTACCCAATAACAACTGCCTGAATTCTTTATAACCAAACCTTCCATAATTTACACCGATTAGCAAGTGACAAAGTTACAATTTAACGGCAAACTAGAAACACACAGAAGGAGCAAAAGTCGCATTACCTGCACTTGAAATTTTATCAGAAAGCTTCCGTTGCCGTTATGTAAAACTGCAGCTTGTCCATATAATTGCTTTTGGCCAAGTCAAAACGCACATGTACCCGGGCATCATTCACCCGACAACGTACCCCTATTCCATAAGCCAACTTCATCTTGTCACTCATCCGGAATGCAGAACTGTCAAACACTTCTCCTGTCGCACAAAACACGGCTCCCTTGAAACGCCAGAATATAGGAAACCGATACTCTGCCTGAGCTGCCATCATCAGATTTCCTTTATACATTTCCTCTCTGAATCCACGCAACAAATCGCGTCCTCCAAGCGTAGGCAACATCTGAAACGGAATCCCTTTACGACCGAATATTCCATCAAACTGAAGCTGCACCGCAAGCACATGTTGCTTGAAAAGAGGAAAATAATGCCGCAAATCTGCCGTAACCTGCTGCAAGGAATAGGTACTTGCCCAACCGGCCACAGACGCAGTCGCCGTCAGTTTCGCATAACTGCCCCGATAGGGATAAAAAGAATTATCACGATTGTCAAAGGTTGCCACTACACCCAAACTCGTTTGGGCATAAGGAGACCACCCTGCCCGGCCATACAAGGCATAGACGTTTGCTTCCGATTCCGGTGAAGAAAAATGAGTTTTTACACGTTCGAAGCGTCCCGAAAGACACGGACCGACATACAGATTTTTCATCACTGCATACTGAGGCTGCAACAGCACCGACACCACTTGTGATGTATAGGCTTCCTCTATCCCTTGCCAATTACTTCCTATGCCATAAAAATAATCCGGATAATTCCGAATATTCAAATTGGAATACAAATACCATTTATGGTTACCAAAATAAAGTTTTGGGGTAGTATTGAACATGAACTGATGTCGCAAAGTATACACAGCACTTCCTGATATAGAACTGATACGACTCAAATCACGGCTTTTAAAATAATAACCGTAAGCGACTCCCGGAGCCCAACTTGTTTCCTGCTGATAAGAGGCATGGGGTATGACAAACAAGCTGCTGCCCGACACAATGGAATCCGAAACGGCAAACAACGAACCGAAACCACCCAATAAAAAAACGACAAACAAAACAATCCGAAACATACATTCCGCTTAAAAACAACAAAAGCCATCCCAAACAAATTGAGATGGCTGACCTGTAAATTTAGAAAAGACCAAAACTCACAATCATACCGTCATTATTTCCTTTTCCTTTTCGACAAGCATTTCATCAATTTTCTTAATATACTTGTCATGTACCTTTTGGATTTCAGCTTCCGTATCTTTACCCACATCTTCAGGCAAACCTTCTTTCACCAATTTCTTGATTTGTTCTATGGCATCACGACGTGCGTTACGCACACTAATCTTGGCATCTTCGCCTTCTCCTCTCGCCTGCTTCACCAACTGTTTACGCCTTTCTTCTGTCAATGGAGGAATAGCCAAACGAATTACCTCTCCGTTATTGGCCGGTGTAATTCCAATTCCAGAATCCAGCACAGCTTTTTCTATAACCGAAAGCATACTCTTTTCCCACGGCTGAATCGAAATGGTTTTTGCATCCGGAGTTGAAACTGTAGCTACATTCGTCAGCGGGACAGATGAGCCATAGTAATCCACACGAATACCATCCAAAATACGAGGATTTGCTTTTCCTGCACGAATATGGGCCAAAGCCTCATCCAAGAACAGGACCGTTCCGTCCATATTTTCCCGCGCTTTATCCAAATAAGGTTTTACATCTACCATAAATCAGTTTTTTAATTGTTATCTTTTTTAGCAGTAATTTTCATTTATTCTTTACCAAGGTACCTATTTTTTCCCCCGACAGGACCCGCTTCAAATTTCCAGGAGTATCCATGTCAAACACATAAATCGGCATATTGTTCTCCTTGCACATAGTCGTTGCTGTCAGGTCCATTACTTTTAAGTTGCGATTATAAATCTCATCATAAGTAATTTCATCAAACTTCACTGCTGTTGGATCTTTTTCCGGATCAGCTGTATAAATTCCATCTACACGTGTGCCCTTCAACATGACATCCGCCTCAACTTCAATAGCACGCAAAGATGAACCCGTATCCGTAGTAAAGAATGGATTACCGGTACCTGCGGAAAGAATAACCACCTCTCCCCTTTCCAATGCAGCAACAGCCTTTTGTTTACTATAATACTCACCTATAGGTTCCATGCGAATAGCAGTCAGTACTTGAGACTTCACACCAGCAGAGTTCAATGCCGAATTCAAGGCTAAACTATTAATGACGGTAGCCAACATACCCATTTGATCACCTTGGACACGGTCAAAGCCTTTTGCTGCACCGCTTAAACCTCTGAATATATTACCCCCACCTATCACAATGGCAACCTGTACCCCCATACGAACTACTTCAGCTATTTGGCCGGCATACTCAGCCAAACGTTTTTCATCAATTCCATACTGCTGGTTTCCCATTAACGATTCGCCACTGAGCTTTAACAATATACGTTTAAATATAACCATACCTTCTCAAAATTTAAGCAAATGTAAGTATTTTAACTCTCATATACAAATGATAAAAAACAAAAAGCGGGATAAAAATTTACCCCGCTTTTATTTTCATTCCAGAACAATGATTATTCTGCCTTTTCTGCTTCTTTTTCTTCTGCTGCAGGAACAGCTTCGGCAACCGTTTCAACTTCAGCTGTCTTTGCGGCAGTTTTAGCTCCGCTACGACGAACACGTTTAGTCTTCTTAGCTGCCTTTTCCTTCAACATATTTTCGTTATAATCAACCAACTCTATAATACACATTTCTGCATTGTCACCCAAGCGGAAACCTGTACGAAGAATACGAGTATAACCACCTGGACGGTCTGCGATCTTTACAGAAATTTCACGGAACAATTCCGTTACCGCTTCTTTATTTTGCAGATAGCTGAAAACCTGACGGCGTGAATTTGTCGTATCTTCTTTAGATTTTGTCAAAAGCGGCTCTACATAAACCCTCAACGCTTTTGCCTTTGGCAGAGTAGTCGCAATGCGTTTGTGCATAATCAACGAACATGCCATATTTGAAAGCAATGCCTGCCGATGAGCCGATGTACGGCCTAAGTGGTTGAATTTTTTATTATGTCTCATTTTGTGTTACTCTTTATCCAATTTATACTTAGAAATATCCATTCCAAAAGCCAAATTCAAACTTTCCAGCTTTTCATCCAGCTCCGTAAGTGACTTTTTACCAAAATTGCGGAACTTCAACAAGTCGTTCCGATGGTAAGAAACCAACTGTCCCAACGTTTCGACATCTGCAGCTTTCAAGCAGTTTAATGCACGCACAGACAAATCTAAATCTGTCAATTTCTGCTTCAACAACTGACGCATATGCAAGATTTCTTCATCAAATTCTTCATTATCTTCAGTTTTCGTCTGTTCCAATGAAATTTTCTCATCCGAGAAAAGCATAAAATGATGAATCAAAATCTTTGCCGCTTCCTTCAAAGCCTCCTTCGGGTGAATTGAACCATCCGTGCTGATTTCCAAAAGCAACTTTTCGTAATCTGTAACCTGTTCCACACGATAGTTTTCAACAGAATACTTAACATTCCGAATTGGAGTAAAAATAGCATCAATAGGAATCACTCCAATCTCCGCATTAGGATTACGGCTTTCTTCTGCCGGAAGATAACCACGTCCCTTGTTTACTGTAATTTCGATTTGAAAACTAGCAGACTCATCTAATGTACAAACAACCAATTCCGGATTAAGCACTTCGAAACCAGTAAAATGTTTTCCTATATCACCGGCCTTAAAAACAGTCTTTCCAGAAACTGATATTGTCACTTTCTCATTTTCAATTCCTTCTACAATTTGCTTGAAACGTACTTGTTTCAAATTCAAAATGATATTTGTAACATCATCAATAACACCAGGAATGGTTGCAAACTCATGGTCTACCCCCTCAATCCGAATAGAGGTTATCGCAAAACCTTCTAACGAAGAAAGGAGAATACGACGTAGAGCGTTACCGATAGTGATACCGTAACCAGGTTCCAGCGGACGGAATTCAAACTTACCTTGAAAGGCATCTGCTTCCAACATGATCACTTTATCGGGTTTTTGAAATGCTAATATAGCCATGGATGTTTTATTTATGTAATTTTTTACTTGAAGTTCTTTAATCGCCAATCATATTTTCTCACTAATCACAACAATTAGTTCTTAGAATACAATTCAACGATCAACTGTTCTTTAATGCTTTCTGGAATATCTTCACGTTCCGGAACATGCAAAAGTGTTCCACCCATGACTGATTCATTCCATTCAATCCAAGGATATTTGCTATGATTAAAGCCATTCAGCGAGTTTACAATCACTTCCATTGATTTGTTCTTTTCACGAACAGCCACAACCTGACCCGGTTTCACATGGTAAGAGGGGATATTAACCACTTTACCATCAACTGTAATATGCCTATGAGACACCAACTGACGCGCTCCTGCACGAGTTGAAGAGAGTCCCAAACGATAAACGACATTATCCAAACGACATTCCAACAACTGCAACAAGATAACCCCTGTCACACCTGGAGTACGCTGAGCTTTTTCATAAGTGATACGGAATTGTTTTTCCAACACACCATATGTATATTTAGCTTTTTGTTTTTCACGCAACTGCATGCCATATTCAGACGTTTTACGACGACGTGTATTTCCATGCTGTCCGGGAGGATAATTCTTTTTAGACAACACTTTATCTGGTCCGAAAATGGGCTCACCGAATTTACGTGCAATTTTTGATTTTGGTCCAATATATCTAGCCATTTTTCTTCAATTTAAATTAATATAAATTCATCTTTCCAATGAAATCCATGAGACCTATTACAGCCGCGGTTGCAGAGAGGTTAAAAAAGCAACCCAAAACAAGCCCCAAAAAAAACATCTTCAGACACAATGCCATCTACAGATTCTTAAAAAAAGAAAAAGCAGACTGCAATATAAAAAATTAAACTCTTCTGCGTTTAGGAGGACGACATCCATTATGTGGAAGTGGAGTAACATCAATGATTTCAGTCACCTCTATGCCTGCACCATGTACAGTACGAATAGCAGACTCACGACCATTTCCAGGTCCTTTTACATAGGCCTTCACTTTTCTCAATCCCAAGTCATATGCAACTTTTGCACAATCCTGAGCGGCCATCTGAGCTGCATACGGAGTATTCTTTTTAGAGCCTCTAAATCCCATTTTACCGGCAGAAGACCAAGATATAACTTGTCCTTCTCCATTGGCAATGGTCACAATAATATTGTTAAAAGATGAATGAACATGCAACTGTCCGACTCCATCAACCTTAACAACTCTTTTTTTAGCTGCAACTGTTTTTTTTGCCATATTTGTTTTCTTTTTCTAAAATTCGCTAATCATTAAACATCAATTACTTCGTTGCTTTTTTCTTATTGGCAACTGTTTTCTTCTTACCTTTGCGAGTACGAGCGTTATTCTTCGTGCTTTGTCCACGCACAGGAAGCCCAATACGATGACGAATACCTCTATAACAACCAATATCCATTAAGCGCTTAATATTAAGTTGCACTTCGGAACGCAAATCACCCTCTACCTTATATTGGGCACCGATAATTTCACGAATTTTAGCTGCTTGGTCATCAGTCCAATCTTTTACTTTGATGTCATAATCAACACCAGCTTCACTTAAGATCTTTTTTGCACTACTGCGACCTATTCCGTAGATATAAGTCAATCCAACTTCCCCTCTCTTGTTTTGGGGTAAATCTACTCCGACGATTCTTATTGCCATAAACTATACTTTTGCAAATAAATTAATTATCCCTGACGCTGTTTAAACTTAGGATTTTTTTTGTTGATAACATACAAACGTCCTTTTCTACGAACGATTTTACAATCTTCGGAACGTTTTTTAACAGATGCTCTTACTTTCATATATTTAATTATTTCTGGATTTCAGATATAAAAAACACATGCCTCCGACTTAAATCCGTCATACATGCATTCCTGTTTTACTTGTATCTAAATGAGATTCTTCCTTTTGTCAAATCATAAGGAGACATTTCAACCTTAACCCTATCTCCTGGCAAGATTTTGATATAGTGCATACGCATCTTCCCTGAAATATGGGCAGTAATCACATGACCATTTTCCAATTCTACCCGAAACATTGCATTTGACAACGCTTCGATAATTGTTCCATCCTGTTCTATTGCTGCTTGCTTAGCCATAAATCATTTTCTTCTTCCGAACTGCAAAAATACAACTTTTTTTACAATTTTCAAGACATCATATGCTATTTATCAAATTGCTCTGTCACCCAACACTTCTTCGACGTATTGGAAACCGGACAAGATATCGGCTTTTCCATGACGTATCGCCACTGAATGTTCAAAATGGGCCGATGGCTTACGATCAATCGTACGGACAGTCCAGCCATCTCTTTCAAAAACAATATTTCGACGTCCCATATTTATCATAGGTTCTATTGCTATTGTCATTCCCGATTTCAACATTATGCCATTGCCCTTCCTTCCATAATTCGGAACTTCCGGTGATTCGTGTAATTTTCGGCCAACACCATGACCGACCAATTCTCTCACCACCGAATAGCCTCTCTCTTCGCAATAAGTTTGAATGGCATTTCCAACATCACCCAATCGACGCCCTTCAACCGCACATTCTATACCTTTATACAAAGATTCCTTTGTCGTTTTCAACAATGCTATTATTTCCGGATCCACATTCCCAACACAAAAAGTATATGCGGAATCTCCATGAAAACCGTTAATATACGCGCCTACATCTACAGACACAACATCACCGTCTTTCAAGACAACCTTATCCGAAGGAATACCATGGACAACCTGCTCATTTACCGATGTACAGATGGACTTAGGAAAACCGTCCTGGCCTAAAAAACCAGGTACGGCTCCATTATCCCTAATAAATTCATCCGCAATCTTATCCAAATAAGCAGTCGTAACACCTGGAGCAATAATTTTGGCTAATTCCCCCAAGGTTTTTGCAATAATTTGATTACTTATTCGAAGTAATTCTATCTCCTCATCCGATTTTAAGAAAATCATTCGATACTCCTCCTTAATAGGCAGCTATATTGCCTGTACGTCCTTTTATTCTACCTGACTTTAACAAACCATCATAATGACGCATTAGCAAATGACTTTCTATCTGTTGCAACGTATCCAACACTACACCTACCAAAATCAGAAGAGATGTACCACCGAAAAATTGTGCAAACTCTTGATTGATTCCTAACAAAGATGCGAATGCTGGCATCACAGCTACGATAGCCAAGAAGAACGAACCGGGTAATGTAATACGAGACATGATTACATCAATGTATTCAGCCGTTTTCTTCCCCGGTTTAATTCCTGGAATAAAACCATTATTCCGCTTCATATCCTCTGCCATTTGTGTCGGATTGATTGTCACTGCAGTATAAAAATAAGTAAACGCGATAATCAATATTGCAAACACAAGGTTATACCAAAAACCATTGTTGTTCATAAATGCAGCCCAAAAACCATTTACGCCTTCCGAGCTGGCAAATCCAACAATTGTAATAGGAATAAACATAATAGCCTGAGCAAATATGATGGGCATTACACCTGCGGCGTTTACCTTCAAAGGAATGTACTGTCTCACTCCACCATATTGCTTGTTTCCCACTACTCTTTTTGCATATTGCACCGGAATCTTACGAGTTCCCTGCACCAACAAAATCGAAGCGGCTATAACGAACAGCAAGAATACAATTTCCAACAAGAACATTATCAAACCGCCACCCTGATCGGTCAAACGAAATGCAAATTCTTTGATAACAGCACCCGGGAAGCGGGCAATGATACCCACCAAAATGATAAAGGAAATACCATTCCCAATACCTTTGTCGGTTATACGCTCACCCAACCACATAACAAACATACTCCCCGCACACAGAATCAATGTAGACGACAAACTAAACCAAAATCCCGATGGGAACGCTGCTCCAGCTTGTGCCATCTGAACTTTTAGATTCACCAAATAAGAGGGACCCTGCAATAACAAAATGGCTACTGTCAAGTAACGTGTTATCTGGTTCATCTTACGTCGTCCACTTTCTCCCTCACGCTGCATCTTTTGGAAATAAGGCACAGCAATCGTAAGCAATTGTATCACGATAGATGCAGAGATATAAGGCATAATACCCAATGCAAATATAGACGCATTGGCAAATGCACCCCCTGAGAACATATTCAATAAACCCAACAACCCACCACTAGTTTGAGCTTTCAAGGCTGTCAATGCTTCAGGATCTATACCAGGAAGAATGACAAAAGAGCCGAAACGGTAAATCAACACGAACAAAAACGTCGTTATCAACCGACCACGCAAATCTTCTATCTTCCAGATATTTTTAAGTGTTTCTAGAAATCTCATGCGATTATAATTTTGTTATAGTTCCACCAACTGCAGTAATAGCTTCTTCTGCAGATTTAGAAAAAGCATTTGCTTCGACATCAATTTTTTTGGTCAAGGCACCTTTTCCCAAGATTTTAACCAATGAAGTCTTTGAAACAAATCCGGCATCTCTCAATTCAGCCAGTCCAATCTTAGAAAGATTCTTGCTCGTTGCAAGGGCTTCTAACACTTCAATATTAATAGCTTTATATTCAACACGGTTCACGTTTTTAAAACCAAACTTAGGCAAACGACGCTGAATTGGCATTTGTCCACCTTCGAACCCTATTTTCTTTGAATATCCAGAACGAGATTTTGCTCCTTTATGACCTCTTGTTGATGTACCACCCAATCCAGAACCAGGACCACGTCCTATTCTTTTTCCCGTTTTCACAGAACCGGCAGCAGGGGTCAGACTATTTAAATTCATATTCTTCATTTTTTCGCGGACTTAAAAATTAAGAAGCAAGAACAAATCCCAAAGACCAATCCTTTACTTCTTAATTTCATCATCCTATAGTTTGTTAATACTTATTTTACTACTTCAACCAAGTGTTTTACTTTCTCAACCATGCCCAAAATAGCAGGAGTTGCTTCATGCTCAACTACGGCATTCATTTTTTTCAAACCAAGTGCTTCCAATGTTCTTTTCTGATCTTTAGGAGCATCGATCTTACTTTTAATCTGCTTTATTTGTATTTTTGCCATAATCTTACTTATTATCCGTTAAACACTTTATCCAATGACACACCTCTGTTTTGAGCTACCGTGTTAGCATCACGCAATTCACCCAAAGCAGCCATTGTAGCTTTCACCAAGTTGTGAGGATTGGATGAACCTTTTGATTTTGCCAACACATCGGTAATACCTACACTTTCCAAAACAGCACGCATGGCACCACCAGCTTTCACACCTGTACCTTGAGAAGCAGGCTGAATATACACTTGTGCTCCACCGAACTTGGCAAGCTGTTCATGAGGAATGGTTCCCTTCAACACAGGCACTTTAATCAAGTTCTTTTTTGCAGCTTCAGTCCCTTTGGCTATGGCAGCTGTAACTTCACCTGCCTTACCAAGTCCCCAACCTACAATACCATTTTCATTTCCAACGACAACGATTGCTGAAAAGCTGAATGTGCGTCCACCTTTTGTCACTTTAGTAACACGGTTAACTGCAACCAGCCGATCTTTCAATTCCAAGTCATTTGTTGTTTTAACTCTATTCATATTTGTTGCCATACTTGATTAAAATTTAAGTCCACCTTCGCGTGCTGCGTCAGCCAGTTGTTTAACACGTCCATGATACAAATAACCATTACGGTCAAATACCACTTCTTTAATTCCTGCTTCTTGCGCAGTCTTAGCAATCAAAGCACCAACTTTGGCAGCTTGTTCCTTCTTGTTGACTTTTTCGGTCATACCCAACGAAGAGGCCGCAGCTAACGTTTTTCCGGCAACATCATCTATTACCTGAACATAAATCTGTGCGTTACTACGGAATACTGTCATACGGGGTTTCTGGGCAGTACCAGACACTTTATGACGGATATGCGCTTTTATTCTCTGTCTTCTATTTAATTTTACACTCATAATTTCACAAGTTTACGTAAATTATTTACCTGCAGATTTACCAGCTTTACGACGAACGACTTCACCTTGGAAGCGAACACCTTTACCCTTATAAGGTTCTGGCCTACGGAAAGAACGAATCTTAGCGCAAACTTGTCCTAAAAGCTGCTTATCACAACTGCTTAATGTAATGATAGGATTCTGGTTACGCTCCATCTTTGCCTCAACTTTTATTTCATTGGGCAGTCTCAAATATATGCTATGAGTATATCCTAAAGAAAGTTCCAAGACCTGGCCTTGAGCAGAAGCACGATAACCAACCCCTACCAACTCCAATACTTTTGTGTATCCTTCAGAAACTCCAACAACCATATTGTGAATCAAAGCCCGGTATAATCCATGCATGGCCCGGCTTGCTTTTTCATCATCTGGGCGTGTCACGTGAACTGCATTTCCATCCACTTCCACACCGATAATCGGATTTATTTCTTGCGATAATTCCCCCTTGGGACCTTTAACTGTGACTACATGATCTTTTACTGTTACAGTTACACCGGCAGGAATACTAACAGGTAATTTTCCAATTCTTGACATATTACTTTCCTCCTTCCATTAATAAACGTAACACAAAACTTCACCACCTATTTTCAACTCTCTTGCTTCCTTGTCTGTCATAACGCCCTTAGAAGTGGAAAGGATTGCAATACCCAAGCCGTTCAGCACACGAGGCATTTCTTTATAACCTACATATTGACGAAGCCCCGGTGTCGAAACCCGCTTCAATGCCTTAATGGAATTAACTTTGTTAATCGGGTCATACTTCAAGGCAATTTTAATGGTTCCCTGAGGACCATCTTCTACAAATTTGTAATTCAGAATATAGCCCTTTTCATGCAATATTCTGGTCATCTCTTTTTTGAGATTAGATGCGGGAACTTCCACCACCCGGTGGTTTGCTTTAATTGCGTTCCGCAACCTTGTTAAATAATCAGCTATTGGATCTGTCATATAAATTATTTTAAATTAATCCCGGCTACCGGGACAATATTTAACAATATTTCTCCTATATAGAAACACACAGAAGTTTTTCTTACTCTTGCTGCCAATCACATCTAAGTTACCAGCTAGCCTTCTTCACTCCCGGAATCAAACCTTGTGAAGCCATTTCACGGAACTGAATACGTGAGATACCAAACTGACGCATGTAGCCTTTTGGACGGCCGGTCAATTTGCACCGGTTGTGCAAACGAACATAAGATGCATTCTTCGGAATGGTTTGAAGAGCTTCATAGTTTCCTTCTGCAATATATTTCGCACGCTTCTCAGCATACTTTGCAACCATTTTTGCTCTTTTTACCTCACGAGCTTTCATTGATTCTTTTGCCATACTCTCTTATTAATTTTTCTTGAATGGTAAACCAAATTCTCTCAACAACGCAAAACCTTCTTCATCGGTTTTTGCTGTCGTTACAAAAGTAATATTCATTCCCAAAATACGAGCAATATTGTCGATATTTATTTCAGGGAAAATAATTTGTTCTTCAATTCCCAATGTATAATTACCACGGCCATCCAACTTGTTTTCTATTCCTTTAAAATCTCGGATACGCGGTAATGCAACACGAACAAGACGTTCCAGGAATTCGTACATACGATCTCCACGTAAAGTCACACGCACACCTATCGGCATTTTCTTACGCAACTTGAAGTTTGAGATATCCTTCTTCGATACCGTAGAAACAGCTTTCTGGCCCGTGATAGCAGTCATTTCATTAATGGCCACTTCAATTATTTTCTTATCGGCAACAGCGATACCCAATCCTTGATTGAGGACTATTTTTTGAAGTTTGGGTACCTGCATAATAGAAGAGTAACCAAATTCCTTCATTAAGATCGGAACGATGCGTTCCAAATAATCTTTCTTTAAACTTGCTGTATTCATTTTATATCACTTCTCCTGTTTTTTTGGAAATACGCACTAATTTACCATCTTCATTTCTCTTGCGACCAACACGAACCGGTTTCCCGTTTTCAACGAGGTTCAAGTTTGAAATGTGGATTGATGCTTCTTTCTTGATTATACCTCCCTGAGGATTCTTTGCATTGGGTTTGGTATTTCTTGACACCATGTTGATACCTTCCACAACAGCACGCCCTTTCTTAACTTCAACAGCTAATACACGGCCGGTCTTACCCTTATCGTTACCTGTGTTCACGTAGACAGTATCACCCTTTTTAATATGTAACTTACTCATTACGATTATTTTTTTCGAAGATTAGAGCACTTCTGGTGCTAATGATATGATTTTCATATTAGTGGCACGTAATTCACGAGCAACGGGACCAAAAATACGACTTCCACGCATTTCGCCCGCGTTGTTCAACAGAACACATGCATTATCATCGAAACGAATGTAAGAACCATCAGCACGACGTATTTCTTTCTTGGTGCGAACTACGACCGCCTTAGATACAATTCCTTTCTTAATATCACTTGAAGGGATGACGCTTTTTACCGCTACAACAATAATGTCACCTACTGTTGCATAACGTTTGCCAGTTCCTCCCAGAACCCGGATACAAAGCGCTTCCTTTGCTCCGCTGTTATCTGCCACTGTCAGTCTTGATTCTTGTTGTACCATAATTATTTAGCCCTTTCGATTATTTCTGTTAATCTCCATCTTTTTGTCTTGCTCAAAGGACGAGTTTCCATAATGCGAACCGTATCACCGATATTGCATTCGTTCTTTTCATCGTGAGCATGATATTTTTTCGTTTTATTTACGAACTTTCCGTAAATAGGGTGTTTTTCTTTCCATTTTACAGCAACTGTAATAGTCTTATCCATTTTATTGCTGAAAACTACACCCGTTCTTTCTTTTCTTAAATTCCTTGTTTCCATCAGGCTCTAAAATTTTACTTATTAATTTCTCTCTGACGTAACTCTGTAGCCATACGAGCGATATCGCGACGCGTTGCCTTTATTTGCATTGGATTGTCCAATGGAGAAATCGCATGGTTCATTTTCAAACGTTCTAATAACTCTTTTTGAGCTTCCAATCTTTCTACCAATTCATTGGTATTAAGTTCCTTTAATTCTGCTGACTTCATATCTCTTAATTGTTATTAGTTAGTTACTCCATCATAATCACGTCTCACTACAAACTTTGTAGTTACCGGCAATTTCTGAGCAGCCAAACGCAATGCTTCTTTTGCCACATCGAAAGGAACTCCTTCCACTTCTATCAAAATACGTCCGGGAGTAACAGGAGCCACAAATCCTTCTGGAGAACCTTTCCCCTTACCCATACGTACTTCAGCAGGTTTTTTCGTAATAGGCTTATCCGGAAATATACGAATCCAAATTTGTCCTTGACGTTGCATATAACGTGTCACAGCAACACGGGCTGCTTCTATCTGACGACCTGTCAGCCATTTGGAATCCAAACACTTGATCCCGAATGAGCCAAAAGCCAATTCATGACCCCGCTGGGCATTGCCTTTCATGCGCCCTTTCTGCTGTCTTCTGAACTTTGTCTTTTTAGGTTGTAACATAATTCCTTAAATCAAATTTCTTAACAGTGTGGTTATTTCTTTCTCTTTCTGAATCCTTTTGGGGCACGATTATCATGACGTTCTCCACCACGAATAGAATCTTTTTGTGCCGTAAAGGAAGGCGCCAGGTCTTTCTTACCATAGATTTCTCCACGGCAAATCCAAACCTTGATACCAATCAACCCAACTTTGGTCAATGCTTCTCCAAGCGCGTAGTCTATATCAGCCCGGAATGTATGAAGAGGTGTACGACCTTCCTTATACATTTCCGAACGAGCCATTTCTGCTCCGTTCAAACGTCCGGATACCATAATCTTGATACCTTCCGCTCCCAAGCGCATGGTTGAAGCTATAGCCATTTTCACTGCACGACGATAAGCTATTTTACCTTCCACCTGACGAGCGATATTGTTGGCAACAATTACAGCATCCAATTCAGGACGCTTGATTTCGAAGATATTGATCTGGATTTCCTTGTCGGTAATCTTTTTCAATTCTTCCTTCAACTTGTCTACTTCCTGACCGCCTTTACCGATGATAATACCCGGACGAGCCGTACAAACAGTTATAGTAACAAGTTTCAACGTGCGTTCTATTACAATGCGCGATACACTGGCTTTTGCAAGACGGGCATTCAAATATTTTCTGATCTTGCTGTCTTCCAATATAGTTTCTCCATAGTTCTTACCGCCATACCAGTTAGAATCCCATCCACGGATAATTCCTAAGCGGTTACTTATCGGATTTGTCTTCTGTCCCATCTAGCAATTATTTTTTATCGTTATCATTTGTTTTTTTCGTATCAACGAACAATGTTACATGATTCGAACGTTTACGAATTCTATATCCACGTCCCTGTGGAGCTGTACGCAAGCGTTTCAACATAGTTGCCGAATCAACATAAATTGCACTTACATATAATTCAGCGTCATCTGCCTTTTGTTCTGTCTTCTGTTCCCAATTGGCAATAGCCGAGCGCAACAATTTTTCCAATTTATTAGAAGCTTCTTTAGAAGAATACTTCAAAACGCTCAACGCTCTATTTACTTCCATTCCGCGAATCATATCAGCAACAAGGCGCATTTTTCGAGGAGATGTCGGCACATCGTTAAGCTTCGCAAAGTAAAGCGACTTTTTCGCTTCTTTTCTTTGATCAGCTGATATTTTTTTTCTTACACCCATTTTAACGAAATATTTTTATTTTTTTCTAATTAATGTTTCAATGGACTACTTTTTCTTACCTCCGTGTCCACGGAAAATACGAGTAGGTGCAAATTCTCCCAATTTATGTCCTACCATGTTTTCTGTAACATACACCGGAATGAATTTATTTCCATTGTGAACTGCAATTGTATGACCTACAAAATCAGGTGAAATCATTGAAGCCCGGGCCCATGTCTTTATGACGGTCTTTTTCCCGCTTTCATTCATGGCCAACACTTTCTTTTCAAGCTTCAAGTTGATATATGGTCCTTTTTTTAATGAACGGCTCATATTATTTACTTACTTTTTCTGTTATTTTTTCTTTCTTTCAATAATATACTGGCTCGACTGCTTTTTCGGTGCGCGCGTTTTGTAACCTTTAGCTAACAAGCCTTTGCGAGAACGAGGATGTCCTCCCGAAGCACGGCCTTCACCACCACCCATCGGGTGATCAACCGGGTTCATAGCAACACCTCTTACTCTCGGACGACGTCCTAACCAGCGTGAGCGACCTGCCTTACCTGATCTTTCCAGTGCATGATCTGAATTTCCAACACTTCCTACTGTAGCTTTACAAGCAGCCAAGACTTTGCGGACTTCACCTGAAGGCAATTTGATAATTGCATATTTATCTTCACGCGATGTCAACTGGGCAAAAGTCCCTGCCGAACGAACCATTGCAGCACCTTGTCCCGGACGCAATTCTATATTGTGAATTATCATACCAAGAGGGATGTTCTGCATAGGCAGTGCATTTCCTACTTCTGGAGCTACATCTACTCCTGAAATTACAACTTGACCAACTTGCAATCCATTGGGTGCAAGGATATACCTTTTTTCACCATCGGCATAATAAAGCAAAGCAATACGGGCCGAACGATTCGGATCGTATTCAATAGCCTTAACTGTAGCCGGCACACCATCTTTGTTGCGCTTAAAGTCAATTACCCTGTATTTTCTCTTGTGTCCGCCACCAATCTGACGCATGGTCATTTTTCCTACATGATTGCGACCACCCGTTTTCTTCATTCCGAAAACAAGAGATTTTTCTGGTGCACTCGCAGTAATCGTTTCGAATGAACCAATAATCCTGTGTCTCTGCCCCGGCGTTGTGGGCTTTAATTTACGTACAGCCATTATTTATTAATATATTTATAAAATCCAGAAAACAGAGCAAAGATTGAGAGAACCCAATCTTTCCTCTGATTCTATTTCAGTTTAAATGTTGCTATAAAAATCAATCTGTTCTCCATCTTTAACGGTAACAATCGCTTTCTTATAAGCAGATGTCTTTCCTTTGATCATACCCGATTTCGTATAACGGATTTTCTTTTTAGAAGCGACCACCATAGTATTGACATCAGTCACCGTTACATTGTACATTGCTTCAACAGCCCGCTTAATTTCAAGCTTATTAGCATCCTTTTGAACTCTAAAGCCATAACGGTTAAGCTTTTCGCTCATTCCCGTCATCTTTTCCGTTACGATCGGTTTTATTACAATTCCCATCTGTATTTACCTCCTATGCTTTAAATGTTTGTTCAATTGCAGACACCGCATCTTCGGTCAATACAAGTGATTTTGCATTCAACAAATCATAAGTATTTAATTCCGAAGCAATTGAGACTTTCACTCTCGAAATATTACGAGCCGACAAATATACATTTTTATTTACTTCTGGCAAAACAAAAAGCGCCTTTTTATCAGCTACTTGCAAAGATTTTGTCAAAGCAACAAATTCTTTTGTCTTTGGAGCGGCAAACGCAGCAGAAAGGCTTTCCACTACAACGATTGCATTTTCTTTCATTTTATACGAAAGAGCAGACTTGCGAGCCAACTGTTTCACCTTTTTATTCAGCTTAAAGCTGTAATCACGCGGAACTGGTCCGAAAACACGTCCACCACCAACGCGAACCGGTGAGTTGATGTCACCCGGACGGGCACCACCTCCACCTTTCTGACGTCCTAACTTACGTGTACTACCAGACACTTCACTACGGGCCTTAGCCTTGTGAGTTCCTTGACGTTTGTTAGCCAAATACTGTTTCACATCCAAATAAATAGCATGGTCATTTGGCTCAATACCGAACACAGCATCACTCAGTGATACTTTCTTACCGGTTTCTTTTCCTTGTATGTCTAAAACTGATAATTCCATGATTATTTATTGATGTAAACGATTGAATTTTTTGCTCCCGGTACAGATCCCTTTATCAACAAAAGGTTATGTTCCGGAATTACCTTTAATATCTGCAAATTTTGTACAGTCACGCGGTCACCGCCCATACGTCCAGCCATACGCATGCCTTTAAACACACGAGAAGGGAACGAAGAAGCACCAACAGAACCCGGAGCACGCAAACGGTTGTGCTGACCGTGAGTAGACTGTCCTACACCACCAAAGCCATGACGTTTCACAACACCCTGGAAACCTTTACCTTTAGATGTTCCAACGACATCTACAAAAGCATCGGCTTCGAACAACATGTCTACCGTCAGTTTGTCACCAACCTTCAACTCTTGTTCAAAACCCTTGAACTCAACCAAGTGTCTTTGAGGAGTTACTCCTGCTTTCTTGAAATGACCTGCTTCCGGTTTGTTCGTATGTTTTTCAGTCTTATCCTGAAAACCCAACTGAACCGCAGCATAACCATCTTTTTCTACAGTTTTAATCTGAGTAACAACACAAGGACCTGTTTCGATAACAGTGCATGGTACATTTTTACCCTCGGCACTGAAAACGGAAGTCATTCCGATTTTTTTTCCAATTAATCCTGGCATTTCAAATAATTATTAAACCTCCAGTCCTTCTGCTTTAGCAGACAAGACTTCAAGAGGAACTGTTTTTATTCAATTTAAAATATACAATCCCGAAAAAGTCCGATTATCAAACTTTGATTTCAACTTCGACACCACTAGGCAATTCTAATTTCATCAAAGCATCCACAGTCTTGCTTGTCGAACTGTAAATATCGATAAGACGCTTGTAAGATGAAAGTTCAAACTGTTCACGTGATTTTTTATTCACGAAAGTCGAACGGTTTACTGTAAAAATGCGTTTGTGCGTGGGCAATGGAATCGGTCCGCTCACTACCGCACCAGTAGCTTTCACTGTTTTTACGATTTTCTCGGCCGATTTGTCAACCAAGTTATGATCGTAAGATTTCAATTTAATTCTAATTTTTTGACTCATTACTTTTTTATAAAATTATATTGGTTATATCAGTCAAACATTCCCGGTTAAGAGTCATTCGCTAACCGGGAATGTTCTTTTTTTACAACAAATCTACACGTCCTTTAGCTTCAGCTACCACTTCTTTGGCTATTGCAGTAGAAACTTCTGCATAGTGAGAGAATTCCATAGAAGACGTTGCACGACCGGAAGTGATTGTACGCAAAGCTGTAACATATCCGAATGTTTCTGCCAGAGGCACTTTCGCTTTCACGATACGGGCTCCGGTACGGCTTGTTTCCATACCTTCTACCTGACCACGACGTTTGTTCAAGTCACCAATCACATCACCCATGCTTTCTTCAGGAGTAACAACTTCCATCTTCATAATGGGTTCCATCAACACAGGTTTTGCTTTTGCACATGCTGTCTTGAATGCCAACTGAGCACAAATTTCGAATGACAACTGGTCAGAGTCAACCGGGTGGAATGAGCCATCAAGCAAAGTCACTTTCAGTTTATCCACAGGGAAGCCGGCCAATACACCATTGCGCAATGCCATTTGGAAACCTTTCTGTACAGACGGGATATATTCCTTAGGTACGTTACCACCTTTAACAACATCCACAAACTGCAAGTTACCATCAAAGTCAGGATCTGCAGGTTCAACTCTTACAATGATGTCTGCAAACTTACCACGACCACCCGACTGTTTCTTGTAAACTTCACGTATTTCAACAGGCTGGGTAATAGCTTCACGATAAGAAACCTGCGGACGTCCCTGATTACATTCTACCTTAAACTCACGTTTCAAACGGTCAATGATGATTTCCAGGTGAAGTTCACCCATACCACTGATAACCGTCTGACCGGTTTGTTCATCCGTACGCACCGTGAAAGTCGGGTCTTCTTCGGCCAACTTAGCCAGTCCGATACCCAATTTATCCAAGTCCTTCTGGGTCTTCGGTTCTACTGTAATACCAATTACAGGATCCGGGAAATCCATAGCTTCCAACACAATCGGGTTGTTTTCATCACACAGTGTATCACCTGTACGGATATCCTTGAATCCTACACCGGCACCTATATCACCTGCGCTGATACATTCCACCGGATTCTGCTTGTTGGAGTGCATTTGGAATATACGCGAAATACGTTCTTTCTTGCCAGAACGGGGGTTATACACGTAAGAACCTGCGTCCAACTTACCAGAATACACACGGAAGAAGCACAAACGACCCACATAAGGGTCTGTTGCAATCTTGAATGCCAATGCACACAAAGGTTCATCTTCATTCGGATGACGAACCACTTCCTTATCTTCGAAACGAGGATCCTTACCGCTTATTTCCGGCGTATCGAGCGGACTGGGCAGATAAGCGCACACAGCATCCAACATGGTTTGCACACCTTTGTTCTTGAAAGAAGAACCACAGATTATCGGGTTCACAGCCATAGACAATGTAGCTTTGCGGAGAGCCACCTTGATTTCATCTTCCGTAATAGTAGAAGGATCATCAAAGAATTTTTCCATAACCACATCATCGTGTTCGGCTATAGTTTCAAGCATCTTGTCTCTCCATTCCTGTGCTTCTGCAACCAAGTCAGCCGGGATTTCTTCTACAGAATACTCAGCTCCCATAGTTTCATCGTGCCAGAAAATGGCTTTCATTTTAATCAGGTCTACAACTCCCTTGAACGTTTCTTCGGCTCCGATAGGAATTTGAATAGGACACGGAGTTGCCCCCAACACTTCTTTTATCTGGCGTACCACTTCAAAGAAGTCGGCTCCCGAACGGTCCATCTTGTTCACATAGCCGATACGGGGAACATTGTATTTGTCTGCCTGACGCCAAACTGTTTCCGACTGGGGTTCAACACCACCAACCGCACAGAAGGTAGCCACAGCTCCATCCAAAATACGCAACGAGCGTTCCACTTCCACCGTAAAGTCTACGTGCCCCGGAGTGTCTATCAAGTTGATTTTATATTTATCACCCAAATAGTTCCAGAAAGTTGTCGTAGCGGCAGACGTAATTGTAATACCACGTTCCTGTTCCTGTTCCATCCAGTCCATCGTGGCAGTACCATCATGTGTTTCACCGATTTTATGAGTCAAACCGGTATAATACAAAATACGTTCAGAAGTAGTCGTTTTCCCGGCATCAATATGAGCCATGATACCGATATTACGCGTATATTTTAAATCTGCTTTTGCCATTTAACGTATATCCTTTCTCTTTAATTAAAACTTAAAGTACGCAAATGCACGGTTAGCTTCTGCCATACGATGCATATCTTCCTTACGTTTGAACGCACCACCTTGATTATTGTATGCATCTACGATTTCTGCAGCCAGTTTTTCGGCCATCGAACGTCCGCCACGTTTACGGGCAAACGCAATCAAATTTTTCATTGAAATGGATTCCTTCCTGTCAGGACGGATTTCTGTGGGGACTTGGAAAGTGGCGCCACCGATACGGCGCGATTTTACTTCTACTAACGGAGTCACGTTTTCGAGAGACTTTTTCCAAATTTCAAGAGGAGTTTTTTCTTCGTTCGGAAGTTTTGACTTCACCAGTTCCAACGAAGAATAAAAAATATCAAAAGCTGTTGATTTCTTACCATCATACATCAAATGGTTCACAAATTTAGTAACCATTGATTCATTAAAGACCGGGTCCGGTAACACAACCCTCTTTTTTGGTTTTGCTTTTCTCATTTTTCTAAAATTTCAGTTTTTGTCTTGGTTGCTTCTTTTAGTCCTTCAACGACTCCTCCGAGCCATTTACTCAACCTCTCATCAGGCACCTAAACTCAAACAAGTTTTTACTTGATTAATTTTCTTTTCAGAAAAGGGCGGTACTAATAACCGCTTTGGATTTCATCGCCTTTCGGCCAATGTTTTTTTTTACTTCTTCGCTGCTTTCGGACGTTTAGCTCCATATTTAGAACGACGCTGTGTACGACCGTTCACACCTGCTGTATCCAATGTACCGCGAACAATGTGATAACGCACACCCGGAAGGTCTTTTACACGACCACCACGAACCATTACGATCGAGTGTTCCTGCAAGTTGTGCCCTTCACCCGGAATGTAAGCATTCACTTCTTTCTGGTTTGTCAACTTCACACGAGCAACTTTACGCATGGCCGAATTCGGCTTCTTCGGAGTTGTCGTATACACACGCAAACAAACGCCACGACGTTGCGGACAAGCATCCAACGACGGAGACTTACTTTTGTCGATAAGTTCAGCTCTTCCTTTTCTAACTAATTGTTGAATTGTAGGCATTTTCTAATCTTATTTTTACTTAATTACTTTGTTTATACACCGTTTCAGTTTCCCAAAAACGGCTTGCAAAGATAGATATTTTTTTTTAATTGACAATACATCAGCAGGAAAAAGATAAAAATTAGCATCATCGACACAGAAAATTCGTATATTTCATACACTCATTTTTCTTTTTCTCGACAAGATTCTATACAAACCGACGGAAACATTCCAAGCACCCTTCTTCTCCCAAAAACAGACGTGAATCCGAATAAGAGCAAAGGCAGGTTCCGGCTTCATGATGTCGTGTATCCACCGGCATAAAGTTATCGTCCCACGTTTGTGATACACGTGTACCACGAATGTGGGACGATAACTTTGAAAGCATAAAAAGGAAACATCGTGCTGCCGACTACACAAAACTTTATTCCGAACTCACGTCGTTTCTCGTTTCTTGACAGCGCTTTGGCATCCAGTCTTTTTTAGCGGCATTTCCTATTGAGTTTTCCGGGTCCTCCATTAACTTTCTGTTCCTGGAAAAGCACCTTCTGTTCAGCCGTCAATACCGATTCAATGTTTTTATCCAGCTCTTTTCTTAATTCTCTACGTTGCTCACGCACATTGACCCGTTCTTGCTTCAGAAATTCCTCGCAAAAAACTTTAATTGACTTCTTTTGCTCTTCACTCAAATCCAGTTTCCGGTCTAGTCTTTCAACCATTTGTTCCGGAGTGCAGGGCTTGCCCGCCCTGCGCTGCGCACCTGCGAACTGTGTGCCCAGCATGGCCACAAGGGCCAAAAAGAAAATTCTTTTTTTCATCTCAATTCACTTTATTAACAGTTAGTTATTTTATCTGATGGTATATGTAAAACTAATCATGGCGTAAGGTTGCAACACATTACTGCTCACATAATCATAATAGTTACTCCCAGTACGGTGAGTAAAAGCCCGGTTCTGTTTCAACACATCGAAAGACTCTAACTTAACTTCGGCTGCATTGCTTTTGAGGAACTTTTTACCCAATGACACATTCCACAAGAAATAATCCTCGGCTTCAGTTTCCAAACCGCCGTAGCCAACGTAATTGAATGTACTTCGGAGCGTAAGCCCCCAAAAGACGGTCCAACCCAATTTGGCCGATGCCGTATGAATCACATAATCACTTTCGGAAGCAGTCTCTAGCGAACTGAAGAGTTTGTTCACTCCCGCTGAATAGGAAACCGTAAAGTCAAGATGCTTGCTGATGTTGCTTCCTATAATGATTTTCGGAATCAGGTTCAGCTCTCGGGTCCGACTTTCCACACCATCAAACACGGTAGGCACATTGGCATAGTTGGCCGACAGGCTTATGTTGACATTACTGCGGATAAAGTCCACGGGAAAACCATAGGTCAGCATAGACTGCAAACTGTAATACCCATCCAAGTTGACCGGGCGCGTAAACTGCGAACCTTTATTCAAGGTGACGGTCGAAGACAGGACACTGTCTTCCTTTGCCACAAAAGTACTGTCGCCCACATAGTCCTGCTGCAACGTAACCCCTATCATGGCAATGAAAGTATGCCCTGCATTCGAGGTCCTCACATAACGCAGATTGGCCGTATGTGAAAGTTGCTGGTCCAAGTCCGGATTTCCGGCCGAAAGGAAAAGCGGATTCGAATTGTCTATCACATCCTGTAAGTCTGCCACCGAAGGAGAGGCCGACTTGCTGCGATAGCGAAATTGGAAAGAATTGGTACGGTCAATCGAATAACGCAAAGTAAACGACGGCAACACTGAAAAATATTCGTGCCGCAGTTCATCGGGCCGAGGATACACCAAATCGCCCGCCAAACTGGCCCATTGTGCATCAATCCCCAACATGGCATTCAGTTTGCCGGCATGATAACGAAGTCCCACGCTTCCTGCCTGAGTGAGATAACCCGACCGGTATTCATTGGACAGGCTTTCATCCAACTGGTCATAAAGGTCCGTCACAGCAGAACGGCCGTAAGTCTTGCGGTCATTCTCCGAATCCGCATAACTTAATTTATATCCCAGTTGCAGTTGCATGTTGTCAGTCAGTTTTTCCGTATAGTTCAAACTGGAACGCAGGTTATACTGACGGTTCAGATTCCGTTTCTGTTGACTGTATTCGTCCGTCATCGAAACATTTCCTATCCCGTACAGCGTATTGAAGTAGTCCGTGTAGGTTTCACTATCCGTATTGCTCATTTTCCCGCT
The DNA here is from genome assembly GCA_949285425.1 of uncultured Porphyromonadaceae bacterium. GTDB lineage: Bacteria > Bacteroidota > Bacteroidia > Bacteroidales > Paludibacteraceae > QVMH01. Next base: position 21,205 of record CASEAJ010000067.1, on the reverse strand, counting down.
CAACATGAGTGAGAGCGTACGCCCCTCTTTCAAAAAGCGATGGCGCAACATCAGGTCAGCGCCCACATTGTAAGCATTACTCTTGCCAGCTGAAGAAGTTTCCGTTTCGCTGTCGGCCGTTCCTTCTGTCAGGTTCTGCCCCTGTAACAGTCCATAGCTGTCATTATGCTGATAGCTCAAAGATGGACGGAACTGCAACGATGTGCGCTCTGTCATTTGGTAATCCAACTTCATGTTGAACCGGTGATTCCAGTTTTTCATGGAATTTTCCCGATACTCATCATAGCTCATTCCCGGAAATACAGATTCAAAATATTCCCGTTCGGTCTGCTGCTGAGTCAGGTTGTCCGACTGATTGAAAAAATAGCTGCCGGTCACCTTCCACTTCTCTCCCCATTGGTCCACATAGTTCAGTCCCACTCCGTTGGCCGAACTCACCCCATCCATGCTTCCCACCATGAAGTCAGAAGCGTTACCTCCTCCCGGTCTTCCTCCACCACGTGCTCCACGTCCTCTTGCCGATGCACCCGATGACATGACTCCTGCCAGGTCCTCTTGCGAGAAATTCTGCTGATTCACATTGTTCGACATCCCCAATACGGATATACGCCGGTCATCACGAAAAAAGTTGACATTTCCATTTGCCTTATAACGATTGTCCGTTCCATAACCTGCCGACAGTTCGCCAAAGGTTCCCTGTCTGAATCCACCTTTAGTGATAATATTAATGGTCTTTACCTCCTCCCCATCATCAAATCCGGTAAACTCTGCTTGCTCGCTTTTCTTGTCAAATACTTCAATGCCGGCTATAATGTCCGAAGGCAGATTCTTGATGGCCAGGTTCACATCGCCTTCAAAGAACTCCTTTCCATCCACCAACACCTTCTTCACCTGCTCTCCCTGTGCCTGCACCGTACCTCCCTCCACAACAATACCCGGCATTTTGGCAAGCAAATCCTCGGCAGAACTGCCCATCATCACCTGAAAAGCTTCGGCATTATACAACAAACTGTCTCCCCGTTGTTCGGCGCGTGTGGCACGTCCTTGCACCGACACCTCGCCCAACAGCCGGACATCTTCCTGCATTTCCACACGGATTTGTTTCTGTTCCGGAATTGCCACACTTTGTTCATAGGTCTTATAACCCACATACGTCACTTGAAGCGTATAGTTTCCCGGCCGAAGGTTTTCAAATCGGAAGTTTCCCTTCAGATCGGTCGATGTATAACGGCTTTCTCCGGCGGCCGACAACAGCTGCACCGTAGCCGAAACGAGTTCTTCTTTCGCTTTCTTGTCCGTCACCGTCCCCGAAAGGTCCTGCGCCTTCAGCGCAAGAGGGAACACACAAGCCAGCCATACTAAAATCCACTTTGCCATATTGTGCATCATTTGTACCATACGTTTCTTTTTTCGGGCAAAAATAAAACTCTTTCATTGGCAAATTCCGTTCATCGCCGAAAGTAGGGGCAAACGACCTCAATGTAGTGGCAAACAAACCAAACAGCTTTTTCAGAAAGTCCCGAAAATCCGTATTTTTGCAAAACAAGAAGGCAACCCGACAATAAAACCGGACACGGTCGTTTCATGCCCCATCCTTCATCTTTATAAAAAAATCAATCATGTGGAAATTCAAGCATCTACCCTTTTACATTGACCTGGCATTCTGTCTGATACTGCTCCCTGCCATGATTACCCTGTTCCCCATTGAACGTTGGATGACCAACAACTCGACCTTTGTGTACCTGCTGGTATCGTGGCTTTACGTTGTCTACATACTGAACCGCAGTCTGAGCATTCCGTTTCTCTTTGCCGGCAACCGACGCTTCTGGATTGCCGTCACGCTCATTCTGCTCACGGTAGCCGGCACTTACCTCATCACCCGCTATCAGATGGAGGTACCGTCGCACCGAATGCAACCCAAACGGTTCATCGAACACATTCCAAAAATCAGGCTGCAACAGCAAGCTGTGTGGTTTCTGTTCGTAGTGGTGAGCACTTTCAGCATGGCTGTAGGACTGCTCACGGAACTTTACCATCAAATCATGCAACGGCAAGCCGTAGAGTTTGAAAAGAAAAAAGCCGAACTGGCTCTCTACAAAGCCCAAATCAATCCACACTTTCTGTTCAACAGTCTGAACACGCTATACGGCATGCTGGTTACCCATTCTCCCCAAGCAGAAGATGCCTTCACCCAATTTATCAGTCTGATGAGATACATGTATGCGAACAACACCCAGGATAAAATTCCGGTTCTCACGGAGGTGGAATATATCCGCCAATACATCGAACTGCAAAAATACCGCCTGCCCCAAGAGTTCCATGTACATTTCTCCTACGAACACGATGAAACCGAACAGCAAGGCATAGCCCCCATGGTACTGATTACCTTCGTAGAGAATGTGTTCAAGCACGGCATCTCATCACACAAACCGGGCAATGCCTATATACACATTCAGGCTGTACGCGGAACTTTACAATTGTCTACCCAAAACCCTTTATTAAACCATCAGGCGGCAAACCCATCCAAAGGTATAGGCATAGAAAACTGCAAGAAACGCCTGGAACTGCTCTATCCGCACAAACACAACCTGCAGATAGAGGAAAAAGACGGGCTATTCACCGTAACGCTATACATTGACTTGAACGCATGAACATCAAATGCACTGCCATTGACGACGAACCCGTAGCCCTGGACATTATAACCAGTTTTTGTCAGCGGCACGGCAACATAGAACTGACCACCTTCAACAATCCCGTACGCGGCATGGAACAGGTGAAAAGGTGCAGACCGGACATTCTGTTTCTCGACATCGAAATGGGCGACCTCAACGGAGTGGGACTGGCCAAGGAACTTCCTGCGGGTACCCTCCTCATTTTCACGACAGCATACGCACAATACGCCCTCGACGGATTCGAACTGAACGCCGTAGATTTCCTGCACAAGCCTTTCTCCTATAACCGTTTCGAGAAGGCTCTACAAAAGGCCATTGAACTACACAACCTGCAATTGCTTTCCGCCCAGCCCTCTTTTGCCGACGAAAGCATCACGCTGAAAGCCGAATACAAAAATATTCAAGTCCAACTGAAGGACATTCTCTTCATTGAATCCATGGACAACTACGTCCGTATCCATCAGGCTGACCTACCGTCCATCATGTCACAAACCAGCATGAAAAACATACAGGAACTACTTCCGGCCGAAAAGTTCATCCGTGTGCACAAGTCATTCATCGTACCGGTACACCGCATTGCCAGCTACACCAGCAAGACCATCACACTGCACAACGGCACAAAAATTCCCATCGGAAGAAGCTATCGCAAAAATGTCATTACTGCTTTGTAGCCTCAGCTTCATAAACAATCCAACGGACAAAAGGCATATTCGTTCTGCATTTCCACACATTTTCTTCCGAAGCCGTCCATGACAACCGTCAACTTTTTTGTTGCCTGCAGCCCAAACGACGCTTCCTCAACCCAGCCTTATCACCTTACCCAAGCCAATACGTGAGTTCGGGATAAAGGTTTTGTGTGGCCAGCAGCATGATGTTTGCTTTTTATGCCGTCAAAGTTATCGTCCCACGTATGTGAGACACGTGTCTCACATATATGGGACACGTGTCCCACGGCCGTGGGACGTTCTTTTCACCTAGGTGAAAAGAGAACTTTAAAGGCATAAACATACGACATCATTGGAGAGGACACGCTCCTTTTCCCCGAAACTTGTTTCCGGCCATCAGTCAGGCTTCAGGTGACATCTCCCAACCCGCAACCACAGGAATGCACCATCACACATTCAATGTTTATCGTTATAAGGCTAATATCCAACGAAATATTCTTTTCCTTATACCGAACTCACGTAAGCCAATACTCCTTATCGGAAAAATGAAAGAAAAAATTTTCTTCGCCCCCAGGCCAATTACGGCACATCTGTGCTTTCTGCAAGGATATTCCACAGATTTTCCGTAAGTTTGCACGGCGGAAAGCCGAAACCACCAACGGCCAACCGCATGATTCACATAACATGCTTACTTTTATGAAAACTTTTTTCAACAAGTCGAAGAAACATTTCATGGCACTTGCCATTTTCCTTTTGCTGGTATCGGTCTATTTTGCCCCGTCGGTGTTCAGCGGGAAAGAGATACCCATGGGCGACATTCAAAAATGGGAAGGCATGTCGAAAGAACTGGCCGACTATGCCAAAACCGACGAAAGCAAAGACTTTCCGGTACTGAGCTGGACCGGCAGCATGTTCTCAGGCATGCCGTCGTACAGCGTTACCAACCAGAAAGTGCCCACCAATTTTCTGAACTACCTTGAAATGCCCTTCAAATGGCTGCACGACAGCGGGGCCGGTATCGTACTCATCGGACTGATATGCTTCTATCTGCTCATGTGTGTCATGGGAGTAAGCACCTGGCTCGCCATTGCGGGTGCCATTGCCTTTGCATTCGCCTCATACAATATTATAATATTAGAAGCCGGACATATCACCAAAGCCTATGTCATGGCCTACATGCCGCTCACACTGGCAGGCATGGTGCTCGTGTTCAAAAACCGATGGCTGTGGGGAGGCATTGCCACCATTTTGGGAATCAGCCTGTCCATCAAGAACAGCCACATACAAATTACATACTACCTGGCCCTGTTGTGCGTCATCCTGTATATCGGCTATCTGGCCGTCAAGGCCAAGGAAAAAGACTTCAGGTCGCCGCTACGAACTGCCGGCATTTTCATCGTATGCATCGCCATGGCCGTGTTGCCCAACATAGGCAGTCTGTACTCACAATATGAACTCAGCCAGGAGAGCACCCGCGGAGCCAGCGAACTGACCTCCGCCACAACCGGAAGCGAAGAGAAAGTGTCGTCAGGACTCGACATAGACTATGCCTTTGCCTGGAGTTACGGCAAGGCCGAAACGTTTACACTGCTGATACCCAATTTCAACGGAGGCAGTTCGGGCGGCACGCTCGATGAACACTCGGCCCTGTACAAGGCCGCCAAAAGCCACGGCATGCGCACCGGCAAAACCCTGCAAACCGCCACATACTGGGGCGACCAACCGTTTACATCGGGACCGGTCTACTTCGGCGCACTGGTGTGCTTCCTGTTCGTGCTGGGCATGTTCGTCATTCAAAACCCCATCAAATGGTGGCTGCTGGGAGCGTCCGTTTTCTTCATCCTGCTGTCATGGGGATACAATTTCATGCCGTTCAACGAATTTCTGTTCCATTATCTGCCCATGTACAACAAGTTCCGCACCGTGTCGATGGCACTGGTCATACCGGGCATGCTGTTCCCCATTGTCGGCATTTGGGGACTGAACATCGTTTTTACCCAAACGCCTGAACGAAATAAACTGCTGCGCGCACTTTACTGGGCTTTAGGCATTACCGGTGGGCTGTGCCTGCTGTTTTGGCTGGCTCCTGGAGCATGGCTTGACTTCCGTTCGGTGAACGATGCACAATATCAGTTCCCCGACTGGTACTACAATGCCTTGCTCGACGACCGCAAGTCGCTGTTGCAGAAAGACGCCCTGCGTTCACTCGTATTCATCCTCCTGGGTGCCGCACTGGTGTGGTGGTTCATCCGCAACCGAGAAAAGAATGCCCGTGCCGCAACCTATGCCGGCATAGTTATGATGCTGCTCGTGCTGGCAGACCTGTGGGGTGTGGACAAACGGTTTGTGAACTACGACTCGTTCAGCACACCACAGGCAACCAAAACATTTAAACAAACGACAGCCGACCAATTCATTCTGCAGGATACCGACCCCTCGTACCGGGTACTCAACCTGAATAACCCGTTCAACGAAACAAACACTTCCTACTACCACAAATCCATCGGCGGATACAACGCTGCCAAACTGCGCCGCTACCAGGAGCTGATAGACCATCGGCTGAACGGAGAAATAGGCCAAATCATCGGAGCATTACAACAAGTCAAGACGTTTGACGAACTGAAGGACATGCAAGTGTTCCAACACACTCCGAGCCTGAACATGCTGAACACCCGCTACATTGTGTTCAACCCGGAACAGCCCCCCATTGTCAACCCGCAGGCCTATGGCAATGCCTGGTTTGTGGAAAACTACGAAACCGTTGCAAATGCCGACGAAGAAATGGCGGCTCTGCAACGCATAGACCCGCGCAAAACCGCCGTTGTCGACCAGCGATTTGCCGGAATGCTTCAAGGCAAATCCATCAGTCGGGATGAAAACGCCCGCATCACACTGACCAGTTACGAGCCGGTGAGAATGCACTACACCTCGCATGCCGCCACCGAACAGCTGGCCGTGTTCTCCGAAGTGTATTATCCGCACGGCTGGGAAGTGACCATCGACGGGCAACCGGCCGAACACTTCCGCGCCGACTGGACACTGAGGGCCATGTTCATCCCGGCCGGCGAACATGACATTGAGTTCCGTTTCATGCCTCATACATACATCACCGCTTCACGGATAGCTTCCGTAAGTTCGCTGATTATCCTGCTGCTTGTTCTCGCAGCCGCAGGATACTCCGTATGGAAAAGCAGAAAAGACTAAACACAGCAACGGGCTGTACCCAATGTAGGTACAGCCCGTTGCTGTGTTTAGTCAATTGACCTGAATGGCCACACACGGAGCTATTACCGGATTTATATCAACTGTATGCCGGCATCGGCACATTCGCGACGCATGTCGTCCGGCCAAATGCTGGCCTGTATTTCACCAATGTGAGCCTTACGCAGGAAAAACATACACAGACGCGACTGTCCGATACCCCCTCCGATGGAAAGCGGGAGCGACCCTTCCAACAAACGACGGTGGAAATACAATTCACTGCGTTCCATCTTGCCGGTCAGTTCCAGCTGTTTCAGCAAGGCAGCCTTATCCACCCGAATTCCCATTGACGAGACTTCCAGCGGAATGCCAAGCACCTCATCCCACAACAGAATGTCGCCGTTAAGCCCCGGTAATCCGTTTTCGCCCGGTGAGGTCCAGTCATCGTAGTCTGGAGCCCGGCCATCATGTGGCTTGCCATCGCCCAGTTCGGCCCCGATACCTATGACAAACACCGCCTTGTAACGCTTCACAATCTCAAGTTCACGCTGTTTCGGGCTCAGATCCGGATACAAACGACGCAGTTCTTCGGCATGAATGAACGTGATTTCGGACGGCAGACAAGGACGGATTTCAGGGAAACTCTCCCAAATAAGATATTCGGTACGCAACAATGTACCGTAAATGCGACGAACCACCGACTTCAGAAAAGCGATATTGCGTTCCTCTTCCGTAATCACCCGCTCCCAGTCCCACTGGTCCACATAAAGCGAATGAATATTGTCCAGTTCCTCATCCGCACGGATGGCATTCATGTCCGTATAGATGCCGTAACCCGGTTCAATGTTATAATCGGCCAGCATCACCCGTTTCCACTTGGCTAACGAGTGTACCACTTCGGCACGTGCATCACCCATGTCTTTAATCGGAAAGTTCACCGCACGCTCCACACCGTTCAAATCATCATTCAGCCCCGTGCCTCTCAGCACAAACAAAGGCGCCGTGACACGTCGCAAACGCAACTCGGCGGACAAATTGACCTGGAAAAAGTCTTTTATCTTTGCTATGGCCAGCTCCGTCTGCTGCAAGTCAATGAGAGGTCTGTAGCCTGTAGGTTTTATCAAACAGCTCATATTTTAACGTTATTTTTTACAACATTCAATCAATATGAGCGCAAATATAAGCAAAACGTCGCTAATACAAGCAAATAAAAAACAAAAATATCTTAATCCGCATATAAACTACAGCAAATATCTTGGCCCGACACAGAATTGGAGTATAAACGCAAATCCACCCAACCAATAAGCAAAGAACCGTCAATATTTCCGGCGATACACGACAAACGAATAGTCATAGGGATTCTTTTCGTCAGCTTTGCAGTCGGTTCGCGACACTTCGTTCCATTGTCCGAAATCTATCTGAGGGAAATAGGCATCGGCCTCAAAATCGGCATGTACCCACGTTATGTACAACATATCGGCTCTATCCAAACATTCCCTATACACCGTGCTGCCACCGATAATGAACACCTCGTCATCATGCCCAGCCAATTCCAAGGCTTCGTCCAGCGAGCCGGCCTCCACATACCCCTCCGTTACACCATCAGACAGAATGCTGCGCAACACAATATTCTTCCGCTTGGGCAACGGACCTCCGGGCAGGCTCTCGAACGTACGCCTCCCCATAATCACAGTATGATCTGTCGTCAACTCCCGAAAATACTTCATATCGGCCGGTAAGTGCCACAACAGTTTGTTGTGCCTGCCAATGGCATAATTGTCGGCAACCGCCGCAACTATAGAAACTTTTGACATAAACTATAAGTATTTAAATGTAGGTTCTACCAATTGCTTTATCGATGATTTTTGCTTTTCAGGCGAACAGGATTGGTTTTCATTGAAAATCCGTACAAACCGAGTACAATAGCAATATTGTCAAGGTGAAGCCAAACTTCAGTTATACCAAAGAGCATAGCGGACTATGCAATGAAAAATGAAAACACAAAAAATGCCGCATGAAAACAAAAAGCACGTAAATGCCAACCCGCAAAATATAACTTTTTACGACAGGGGATTCTTTTACAGAACCCGTCTGAAGCATTCAATGAGATTACAAAAATAAGAAATTATACGTTAACACAAGCGACATCCCCACACGCCTGTCCATACCGGCCAAGCGTCATTCACTTTTGCAAGGCAACATATTAGCATATTAAGTTATTATTTCTTACTTTTGCAAAAAATTTCAAACAACAAAATCCACAAACATGTTGTCAGTTTCAAACAAACCCTTCAAGATCTTCTCTGGGACAAACAGCCGTTATCTCGCTGAAAAAATTTGTGCAAGTTTAGGATGTTCATTGGGTAACATGAACATCGAACATTTCTCCGATGGAGAATTCGCCGTATCTTACGAAGAATCCATTCGTGGCCAAATCATTTATTTAGTTCAGTCCACGTTCCCTAATTCGGACAATCTGATGGAACTGTTGCTAATGATTGATGCCGCCAAACGTGCTTCCGCGTACAAAATCAACGCGGTTATCCCCTATTTCGGTTGGGCACGTCAAGACCGCAAGGACAAACCGCGTGTTTCCATCGGTGCAAAACTGATAGCCGACATGCTGAGCGCCGCCGGAGTAGACCGTATCATCACCATGGACCTGCATGCCGACCAGATTCAGGGATTTTTCAATGTACCGGTAGACCATTTGTACGGTTCCACCATTTTTGCTCCGTACATCAAATCGCTGAACCTGAAAAACCTGGTCATCGCTTCGCCCGATGTAGGCGGTTCAAAACGTGCCGGTTCCTACTCCAAACACTTGGGTGTGCCCATGGTGTTGTGTCACAAGACGCGTGAAAAAGCCAATGTTGTAAGCGAAATACGTGTCATCGGTGACGTTGAAGGCAAGGATGTCATTATCGTTGACGACATGGTCGACACCGCCGGTACCCTTTGCAAGGCCGCCGATGTCATGATGGCACAAGGAGCCAACAGCGTACGGGCTATCGTATCGCACGGCATGATGTCGGGACGCGCCGTTGAAAACGTAAACAACTCGGCACTGAGCGAGCTGATATTCACCGACTCCATACCGTTCGACACCAACCGTTGTGCCAAGGTAAAGGTGCTGTCAATAGCCGACATGTTTGCCGACACCATTTCACGTGTTCAGGACCACAAGTCCATCAGCGCACAATACATCATGTAGCCAACAGGCAATTACACATACGACAAACGAGTAAACAAGCCGGTCTGACGACCTCTTGTTTACTCGTTTTCTTTTTCCACGCAAGCCGGTTATTACTGCGAACCGCCAGCACTTTTCACCAGGTTCTCCATCCCGGCCTACTTTTCTTTTCCACCCGGACCGGCACCCTCTTCAAACCGGCAGCCCGATAGCTTCCGCCCAAAGTATCGCCCGACTCTGTGACGAACTCAAATTCAATGCCCGCATCGTTGACCGTAAACTGTCCGCCGGTAAGCAACACTCTCTTGGAGTAGACATCTTCTTCCTCATAATACGTAATGCGAGCCCCCAATATATAGGTAATGCTGTCTATCTTCGAATATTCTCCCGGTGCAAACGTAAAAGCCTTACCGAATGTATCCGAACCATATTTTTCAGATGCTGTATAAGTTCCCCTCAACAAGGCCAGAACCTGAGAGTCGGTAAGTACCGTATCGTTTTCGGACAAAACCAGATTTTCAAAGTTTTCTCCCGGAACAAACAAGTCTTCTATGTAAAGTTCCTGTCCCGGCGGCTCAACGGCCGTACTGTCTTCATTGACCATGCCCTCGGAATAGAACGTGAGAGAAAACACATGCTGATCGTTGTTCGGATAATACTGGCCATAGTAAGACAACCCCATATACGTATAGTTCGGATTCATCTCATACGCGTAAGGCGGAGTCGGTTCTGGCCTGCACGCCACCACCAACAACAATACGAACAGAAAATAACATATTCGTTTCATAATTTTTACCAATAAAGGTGGGTTCCAGCAATTGCTTTATGGGTGATTTTTGTTTTTCAGGCGAGCAGATTTTGTTTTTCATTGCAAGAGCATAGCGGGCTATGCGGTGGAGAATGAAAACACAAAAGCTGCCGCATGAAAACGAAAAAGCATCTAAAAGCCAACCCACAAAATATAATGTTATGGCGGGAAATTGATAGAACCCGCCTAAAGCATTTCCACTGGACTTTCTCAATCATCCTGTTTCGGAACATCCATTTTTATATACCTCACCGGATAACAAGCGGCCACAAACCCCATGAGCAACACGGTAACGAACACCAGCCCGACATCGGAAAAATGAGTCACTACCGGATAGGCATCCGCAATATAACCGTTGCCCATACGCAAAAAGCCAAAATGCTGTTGCAACAGGCAAAGCACCGTGCCGAGCATAATGCCCGACAAGGCTCCGACCACAGAAATCAGCCAGCCTTCAAACAGAAAAATCCTCTTTATCAAGGCACGGTCGGCACCCAAATTGCTCAAGGTCACAATATCCGCCTGCTTGTCGATGATGAGCATGGACAAAGACCCCAATATATTAAAACTTGCTATCAACAAAATCAGACTAAGAAAAAGGTAAGTAATCCACTTTTCCATTTTCATAATCTTGAAGAAACTCTCCTGCTGTTCGTAACGGTTCTTCACAGCAAATCCATCACCCAAAAGCTGCTTGACGGCAGTCTTTACCTGCTCCACATCTGCATCCGATGCCAATTTCAATTCCACGGCCGAAACCGTCCGCTCATCATATTCGAAAAGTTCTCTCGCACGATTCAGCGAAACCAGCACATAACTGTCATCATAGGGTTGCTGCTGCACCATGAAAATGCCGGAGACAAACACGGGAACCCGGTTAAAACTGTTTTCCGGACGAAGCATATTGACTTTCGCCGTACGCTTGGGAGCATACAGATAGACCGGATCAATGAAATGAGCCCCCAAGCCCAGGGAACTCGCCACCCCTACACCCGGCACAATCCGTTCAAAGCCGCCATCGAACAAGACAAATTCCCCATCATACAAAATGCTGTCAATCCGCGTCATTTCACGAAAGCAACGCTCATCGACTCCCTTCACCGTAGCGGGAATATGCTTGTTCTTGAAACTGACCAGCGCGTTTTCCTCCACCACTTCCGTGAAAACGGCCACTTCAGGCATGCGCCTCACATCGGCAAAAGCAGCCGAATCGAGGCTGAATGTCTTGCCCTGCACAGCCGTAATCTTCAAATCGGGGTCAAATGCGGAAAACATCTCCCCTACCAGCGCCTCGATGCCATTGAATACCGACATGACACATACCATGGCCATGGCCCCTATGGCAATGCCGGCCGATGATATGCCGGATATGACATTGACCGCATTGTGCGACTTTTTGGAAAAGAGATAACGCCGTGCCACATGAAGGGGGAACAACATCCCACTGACACGCTCACGCAAGGAGCACCGGCTGTCTGGTCGCACACCCATTACGCCTACCCCTGCTTCAGCAGGTTGTCTATATTTTCAACATAATCCAGCGAATCATCCAAGTGGAAATACAATTCGGGGATGATACGCAACTGATGACGCACCCGGTTACCCAATTCAAAGCGTACCGACTTCTTGTCATTCTGTATGTTTTCCAATATGCCGGCAGCCTTTTCGGTAGGGAAAATGCTCAAGTGTACATGCGACACACTCAAGTCGGGACTAATGCGGGCATTCGTCACCGTTATCAATGTTCCCGGTATCTGGCGGGCATATTTCAAGAATATGTCACCCAATTCCTTTTGCAACAAACGTGCTATTTTCTGTTGTCTGGTTGTTTCCATTTATCTCTATCTTCTTTTTGTGCAAATGCCAGACTGCCCAAGCTTGATTGCTCTTCTGCCATCCGACATTTCATATTAACTAATCATTCATTATTTTATATGTCCGCCCATCAACGCGCAGCAGATATACACCTTGTCCCGGCAACGTCACACGCAACTCGCCCGAAAGGTCCGAAGCCGAATAGACAGGCACACCTGTAAACGAGAACAACTGCACCGCACTCGACACAAGGCCCGAAACGCTCAATTCATTCCCCGACACATGCCACAACACCTGACCATCGTCGGCCGATTCCAGACCCATCTGAATTGCCGTGAACACTTCCACCGCATTCGAAGCCGGCACGCCGTTCCCGACCGGTGTCACCGTATAGTAATAAGTCGTTCCCACAAGCAGACCCGTCACATCATGGCTGAGCACATTGCCTACCTGCAACGGATAACCGTCAACCGGAACCTGTTCGGGCTTGCTGCCAAGCGTTTCAACCCGTACTGACGACAGGTAGACACGTTTGCCCGACTTGGCCGAAAGTTCTATCGTTGACGCATCAGAGGACAATTCGGCTGTATAGTCAACATAAGAACCTGTGGTTGACCATACCGTATCCTGTTTCCCGTTGACCAGCAGAGACAATTCCGCTCCATTATCGTTTTTGTATTGTTTGGCGTTCACCGTCAACGTTGCGACACGCCCTTCCAGGTTGAGCATAGTCGACACAGAACCCGATTGGCTGCCCGAAGCCAAGCGATAACCATCAGCCTCGTTCGCAGAATAGCCATTTCCCTTCGTCCAACCGGCCGGCAAACCCGACATGAAGTCTGACTCAAGCAGCACTTCGCTTGCCTCGTCGCCCGTAGTCTGAATGGTGTAAACATCAAGCATATAGCCCGTGGCCCCTTCCGAAACCGTCCAATTGGCCGTGAAGCCGGTAGCGGTCACGTTCGTGGCAGGCAGGGCATGAAAATACTCACCCGTTCCATCGAGAGTAAACGGCACGTCCTTCAGCGTGCCCCACACGTGCTCGGCCAGTTCCGGATAATCTATATAGGGATTGCGGTTGTGCTGATGCTTTTCCACGGCGTTGTTGCGGTCAATTTCTTTTTGACTTACCGGGTCTTGGCGGTGCCATTCAAGCAGCATGTTCAACGCCCAAGGTTTCATGTCTGAACCGCTGAACATAATTGCTCCGTTGTCATAATCCAGTCTTTTATCTTTATAACAAGTAGACATATAAAAATAGGTCCGCGCAAAGTCACCCTTGTATTCATCTATCGGCTCGAACACTTTGCCGGTATAACCCGGATAGGAACAAGTGCCCAACTTGCTGCCGTTCTTCGAAGTCCATTCAGCCGACCCCACTTCTCCGAACGGATAGTTGCTCCGCTTTCCGTTCACTATCCATCAGTGGGATAAATGTGGAACGCATCCGAATACATCGGACTTGCATCATTGAACCAACTCTTGGGCATAGAGTGTTCCCTGTTATAACAGGATCCTTCACCGCTATAATTGCCGCATTGACCCTCGCCCGGGTAATATACATAGGGAGGCTTGCCGCCGGGTATGTCGGAATACATATCCCACACCGTACCATCTTCTTTCACATCGCTGTCATAATACACATCCCACAGGCCATCATAACCCACATTGACGTGATTCTTGATAATGGAGTAAAGGGAAGTCCGCAAAGCCTCAGCGCTTTTTCCTTCCGCCGCATCATAATAGCCGTTCTTGGGCTGGGCTTGCAACACAAGAAGCGAGAAGATGAGTGCTGCCGCCAAAAAGAATTTCTGTTTCATAAAACCATCTTTTTTATGTAGACAAAAAATCAAGACAGTTTCCTGTCCTGTCCGTGCATTCACCCTTGCATAAAGGGAAAGGGGAACAAAGATAAGTCATTTCATCTTAATTTATCCACCCACAGGGAGAAAAAGCGACAAAAAAGTTTGTTTTGCAGTCCAGCGGCATCACAACATTCCAGCCTCGACCAGCACAATGATACGCTCGATAACTCGGTCCTCATATTTGGAGGTATCGTATTCGGTTTTCAAGTCGGCACCGAAAATCTTGGCAAAGCCCTGCCAGAAAAAAGCGGAAAATTTTCCCCTGTATATGCGTATCAGTTCGTACGACGTGCTGTCGCATTCACGGTCTATGAGCTTAATGAGCATCTTGCCCTGACTGAAAGTCATTTTACGCAGGTCGCCCTCGTACTTGCGGAACAGTTCTTTTTCAAACCGGTTCATGTAAGCCTTGCGCGCCTCGTCGTCGGGCAGACTCAACAATTGCCGGTTGGCCTCCATGACCTCGGCGGCCACCTTCCTGGCATAAGGCAACGTGCGCTTGACATCGCGTACGGTGCGCCAGTAAAAACGTTCTTCGCGTTTGTTCCTGAACTGCATGGGAGCAAATACGTTGATTTCACGAATGGTGGCCATCAGCACGGTGTCGCCGTTCACCACCTGTGCACGTACCTTGACACCCTCCTGCCCTTGAGCTGCAGAATGGAAACCGAAGGAGAGAAAAAAAGCGAACGGCAATATGTAGGACCATTGTTTCATACCCTGCAAAGCTAAGCAAAAAAAAGAGAAACCGTACACATAAAACGGTGCGTTCCGACACACAGGCCTTGCAAAACGGCATTCGTGCAACACGTTGTCGGGAGGAGACGTGCATCCTTTGGCCGGAAGTCGTGCATCCGACAGCATCATATTCTTTTTTCACCTATGTGAAAAGCTTTTTTCACCTATGTGAAACATATTTTTCACCTATATGAAAAGCATTTTTCACCTAGGTGAAAAAAGAACTTCATCAGCATGTTTTCATCACACATTCACCAGTCGGATATAACTTGCCCTGCATACGAAAAAGAGAGCCGGGGAAAATGGAAGTCCAAGCGTCCACTCTCCCCGGCTCTTTTACAGCCTTTGTTCCTACAGAATATCTTATTCTACCGAGAACTTATATACACACCATTCATCGTATTTTTCACCGGGACGCAACACTGCACTCGGGAAGTGTGCCACGTTGGGCGAATTGGGGAAGCCTTGCGCTTCGAGACAAATGGCATATTGCTCGTCGTAGCGTTTGCCGTATTTGCCCACATGCTGTTCTACCCAGTTGCCTGAATAGATTTGAATGCCGGGCTGCGTGGTGTAGGCTTCCATCTTGCGGCCACTCGCCGGTTCGTAAAGCGTAGCTGCCAAAGCCAGTTCCTTGGGGAAGTGCTTGCGCACGGTCCAGTTGTTGTCCAATCCGCGTCCGGGAGCAAAAGCCGGGTCATCAATGCGGTCGGCTATGAGGGTACGTTTGCGGAAGTCGAATGCCGTGCCTTCCACCGGCCGGATTTCTCCGGTAGGAGCCGCATTGTCATCAAGCAGGGTATGGAAGTCGCCTTCAATCTGCAGGTAATGGTCGCGTATGGTACCTTCGCCGGCTCCCTTCAGGTTGAAGTATGAGTGGTTGCACATGCCCAACACGGTGGGTTTGTCGGTCGTGGCTTCGTAATGAATCTTCAGCGCATTGTCGTCGGCCAGTTCGTAAGTCACCGTCACATCCAGATTGCCGGGATAGTTTTCTTCACCATCTGCCGACAGATAATGCAGGGCAAGCATGTTGTCTGTGCTTTTCAGCACGTCCCACACTTTCACGTTGAATCCCTTGATGCCTCCGTGCAAATGATTCGGACCGTTGTTCACCGCCAGTTGGTATGTCACGCCATCGAGGGTGAATGTGCCGTTTTTGATGCGGTTGGCAAAGCGTCCGCAAATAGCCCCGAAGAAGGGTTCTTTTTCCAGATATTCATCAATGGACTCAAAGCCCAATACCACATCGGCCATCCGGCCATCTCTGCCGGGCACGTTGATGGAGACGATTTTGGCTCCGTAATTGGTCACATCAACGGTCATGCCGTTTTTGTTTGTCAATGTGAACAGCGAGATTTTCTTGCCGTCCAGTTCTTTTTCAAATTTGTTTTTATCCATGATTATCAGTAAAAAACAGGCTGCGGGATACAGGTCCGCCACGGAGCATCCGTATGCGGATTCATGACCTGTAACTCGCAGCCTATCGTTGTATAATTATATTTTCTTGGCTCCGTCGCCTATTTCGGCAATGTAGAAATCGGCCTTCAAACCGGTCTTTTCCGTATAGGCCTTGCCTACTTTTTCCTTGAATTCTTCAATGGCCTCATCTTTCACCAGCGACACGGTGCAACCGCCAAAGCCGCCGCCTGTCATACGGGAACCGATTACGCCATCGATTTTCCATGCTTCTTCGGCCAACGTATCAAGATACTTTCCGGTCACTTCATAGTCATCGCGCAAAGAAACATGAGATGCGTTCATCAACTTACCGAAAGCAGCAATGTCGCCGGCTTTCAAGTAATCAACCGCATCGACCGTACGCTGCACTTCACCAACCACGTGGCGGGCACGTTTCAGTGCGATAGGATCGGTAATGGCATCCTTAATCTGGTCAAATTCGACCTGGGTCAGTTCGGCCAGGTTCTTCAATTCGGGACGGACCGTGCGCAACTGGTCAAGAGCCAAATGACATTCGCGTACGCGGTCATTGTATTCATCTCCCAACTTGTGCGGGCTGTGGGTATTGGAAATAACCACCTTGATGCCGTTCAACACAACCGGAACCAAATCGAATTCCAACGTGTCACAATTCAAGAAAATGGCATGGTCTTTCTTGCCTTGAGCCGAAGCAAACTGGTCCATAATGCCGCAATTGACAAAAGCGAACTCGTGTTCGGCTTTCTGACCGATTTTTGCCAATTCGGTGCGGTCATAACCGGTACCCAACTGGTCGTTAAGTGCATAAGCCGTCACCACTTCAAGTGCAGCCGACGAAGAAAGTCCGGCACCCAGAGGCACATTTCCCCAAATGAGGAAGTCATATCCTTCTTTAAATTGATTGCCACGTTTGATGAACTGGGTCATCACTCCCATCAGGTAGTTGGCCCATGTGCCCTTTGCCAACGGAGTGGTAATGTCGGCCAAAGCCACCGTCAACACTTCCGGTTCATTTACTGAACGGAAATTCACATTCTGCGTACCGTTCTTACGCAATAAAAGGTAAGTACCGAAACTCAACGCACACGGGAACACAAACCCTCCGTTATAGTCGGTGTGTTCTCCAATGAGATTCACACGTCCCGGTGAAAAATAAACAGCATCTTCTTTTTGTCCGTAAGCATCGACGAACACTTTCTGTAATTCTTGTACTGTCATGGCAGATATTTTTATTTATTAATGAATATATGATTGTTTGTTGTTTTCAAATTCAACGAATTATGCGCAAATGTAGCACATCCCGACGAAAAAGCATTTCTTCACCCTGCTTTATTAACAAATATAAGGATTTGTTTTGCTTCGGCATAAGACAGGTCAAAGGTGAGAAAAAATCAAATTCGGACAAGGGTAAAATTTAGTCAAAATATAGCATTATTGTTCAAAACTGGCATTTTTTATACTACTTTTGTCCCATACAAACAGACAATGGACCTATTGTCAGAAAAAAACAGACACACATGTTCAAGAAATTGGTTGCCATAGAACCCGTCAGCCTGATTCCTTCGGCCGAACAGGAATTGCATGCTTTTGCAGAAGAAGTCATCCTATACAATGACATCCCGGCCGGGAACGATGAAATAGTTGCCCGTATCGGCGATGCCGATGCCATATTGTTAAGCTACACTTCACAACTTGGGCGCGAAGTCATGTTGCGTTGCCCGAACATCAAATATATCGGCATGTGCTGTTCGCTCTATTCTCCGGAAAGTGCCAATGTAGACATTCGTTATGCCAACGAACACGGCATCACCGTGACCGGCATACGCGACTATGGAGACGAAGGAGTCATAGAATATGTAGTGAGCGAACTGGTACGCTGCTTCCACGGATTCGGTCAAGACCCATGGGATGGCATGCCGCGCGAGATTACCGGATTGAAAGCGGGTATCATCGGATTGGGCAAATCGGGAGGAATGATTGCCGATGCCATGCGGTTCTTCGGCGCGGAAATATCCTACTTTGCCCGCAGCGAAAAGACTTGGGCACAAGAGAAAGGCTATCGGTTCTTGCCTTTATCCGAGCTGCTGAACAACAATGAAGTGCTGTTCTGCTGTTTGAACAAAAACACCGTTTTACTGCACGAGGCAGAATTCGAACGGCTGGGAAATAAAAAGATACTGTTCAACACCGGACTGTCACCCGCTTGGGAAGAAGCTCCTCTCCTTAAATGGCTGGAAGGCGACAACCTGCTTTTTTGTGACACAGTCGGAGCTTTGGGAGGCACACATTTGCTGAACCATCCGCACGTACGTTGCATGCAAGTCTCAACCGGACGCACCCGCCAGGCTTTTGACCGGCTCAGCGAAAAAGTGCTGGAAAATCTGAGGAAAGAAACAGAACAACAAGCATAGCCCGGCACAGAAACCGCCAACGGGACAAGATGCAAGGACTGGCAAAAGCGACACCAGTCCTTTACAAGGGCATGACTTGACATCACCAGTCCACAAAGACGATAAGGAGCACGACGGGCACCAACGCCATGGCAATGAGGATGCTCACCAGCTTTTCCCGGTACTTTCTGTCCTTGAACCGAGAATCAAACAGCAAGAGAAATATATCACACCAAATAAATCCAAAAAGGGTCTCGGATATATCCCCAAACAAGCTCTTCGGCCTAAAGCAGAAGTATATCAAGCCTATTGTCGATACTATAACGCAAGGGATGATTATCCTCATCCATACCTTTTGGGCACGCTTTATATCTTCTTCGGAATACATAATGTTACGAATCAGCTGAGCACATAACGAAAGTGTTTTCTCTATTTTTAACTTATACCAACAAAGGTCTTTGCATACCTTAAAGCCGAAAGCCGGCCGACACCCCGACTGACAGGATTTTAGGCGTAATGGCATGCACACAATAGTGCGTATATTGCACCAACACGCCCATGGAAACGCAGGAGTTAAAGCGATAGTCATACGTCCCCCGCACCAAGAAGCCGTGGTCTGAATAGATTTTGTCCGACTGGTCGGAAAGATGCACATCGAATGCCAACGCATAACCGCCCGATAGTCCGATGCAATGATGTTCGGTTTCCCAAGGTTTCACTCCCAAGAACAAGCTGCCACCTCCCACGTTTGCCCATCCCCGCACTTCACTCTCCCGGAACAAGTGACGGTTGGTGTCACAGAAATAATAATATGAAGCCCCCAGTCCGAAGAACAGCGGCACCTTGGGAACGTGAATTTCCAAGTCTACACCGCTGTGCATGTTGGTGGTAGAGTAAGGGTTGTGCAGCGCATTTTCCATGATTCCCCAACGGAAAAGTCCAAAATAAGGCTTATCTTCCTGCTGTTGGGCTTGTACTGAAAATGTACTCAATAATAAAAAAAACAAGGCAATATGGATAGTATGATGTCTCATAAATGTATTTTTAAAGTTCTTGCCAATTTTCATGATACCACAACATCCGACTGTTTACATAAACTGACATAACATCAATTATCTACGTGAGTCGGAATAAAAAAGTCGTTATAAAAGTTGGTAATATAGCAAATATCGTGTAATTTTATATTTGATATTCAACTATTTACATCAACACAAGCAATGATTACCGAAAACAAAATTATAGAGATATTCTGTATTATGGATAAATTTTGCAATAAATTTTCATCCAAATGTGAAAAAACTCTTTTTGGAGGATAAGGGACACCGTCACCACAACCCAAAGGGACAATTGAGTCACAGCGAAAAAGTGCTGGAAAATCTGAGGAAAGAAACAGAACGGCAAGCATAGCCCGGCACAGAAACCGCCAACGGGACAAGATGCAAGGACTGGCAAAAGCAACACCAGTCCCAATACCGTCATGTCTAAAAAACAATCGGAGATACGATATTAATAAGGGTACTCACCACCGACCACCCGGCAATGGCAGGTGTGGCACTATACACATCGACTACAGCATGAACCTCGTCATTCTTTATTTCAACGCGCTGCGTGTCGCCCACAAATCCGGGAGTTGACTGCATAGTGACTTGCATTTTTTCGGGTCCAACCGAAGCCAGCGAAGCCGCCACCGACACATTCAGACCTGTAGGAAAAACATCTATAGCCTCACGTGCCGTTCCTGAAAACACAATATGCTTTTCAGTTTCCATGACCGGATTGTATACGGTCGAGTTTTTCAGACGGTCGGCACCCTTTTCATTGAAAAAAGTGGCTGAAGCATTTCCCATCAGTGTAGCCGTTCGAAGCACATCAAATCCTCCTGTAGCTCCCGATGCTATATACACTCTTGTACCGCAATCCTTCGCAGTCCTTATCACTTCTTCATAAAAAGCAGTATCGGCAAAAGCGCCAATGGAGAGAGTTATGATAGAGGTTCCGTTCTTCAATGTCGGCAAAGCCAACTCTTTCATGCCGGCAGGAGAAGCCGCTTCCACCAGATAATCGGGCTTCAAAGCAAGCAATTCATCCAAAGAGGCACATGCTTTACATGATTGGCCATGAGTTCTCATTTTTTCTGCAAGGTCCTCTGCCTTGGACATCGTTCGCGAATACACTCCAACCAATTCATACTCGGGCAACAGACCGCCAATACAGGCATCGGCCACAACATGGGCAAGCCGCCCACAACCGAAAACAACCAATTTATTCATACAGCACGATTACTACTGATGCGATAAATTTTGTTTAAAAATCCAATTTTAGTTCATTGACATTTTGATTTAGAGTGAGCGGTTCCGGAACGTTGAGCAATTCTCTGATATCTCTCTTGGTGAGGAGCGATGCTCCAATGACTTTTGA
>CASEAJ010000066.1 GCA_949285425.1 uncultured Porphyromonadaceae bacterium | reverse complement strand
TTGTGTGGTTTCATACTCTTGAACTACTGATAGTTTAAAGGACATGCTGTAATCTTTTTGTGTGCGCTTAACATACTTTGTTTCTGTCTTTTCCATAATGTTACTTTTTTTTGTTGTAACGCTATTTCAGGACTAGACAAAAATTCTTTTTTGGGGGAGCGAATGGTTGTGCCGTTCGCTCCTTCTTTTTTTGTGTTCTTTGGGGAAAAGAGAATCAGTGGCGTTTCAGTTTTTCAAGTATGGAGTCGGCTAGTCCGTTGACATCTTCCGACACTTTTCCGAAATAAATGCTTCCGATGGTAAGGGTGCCGATGATAAAAGTGCGGTACATGCAGTCGGCCCAATAATTCTCCAGTGTGGGAAGCAGGTGGTTGATGCCGAGAGATAGGGCAATGATGAGGAACATTTTCAGTGTGCCTGTGGTAATGGGGTTGCTTTTTATCTTTCTGAAAACAATCCATTGCTGGAACAGAAGGGATACGCAGCATGTCAGCAAGGTGGCGACGGCAGCGCCGTTGATGCCCCACAGCGGGATGAAAAGCCAGTTGCTCAGAATGCCCAGTCCGGTGAGGATGAAGACAAAATAGAGTGTCCAGTGGAAATAGCGGGAGAAACCGATCAGGGTAGAACCGAAATGCAGGATGGCGGTGATGATTTTGGACACTCCGATGAAGAATACGACCCACTTTCCTGCCCGGTAAATTTCTCCGTTGGGCATAATGGAAAATATGTTGTCGATATTGATCCAAATCAGGAGGAAGAGGAAGCCGCTTGCAATGAATTCGTTCAGCGATACTTTTTGGTGCAGTTTCTTGGCCGAAACCATGTCGCCGTTGCGCATGGCCTCGGCGACTATCGGCGACGATATGGGTGTGATGGAGCGCGATGGAATTTCGATGACCGTACCTATGTAGAATGCGATGGTGTAAATTCCCGCCGAGTCAAATCCCAGTCCCGAAGAAATCATGAACAGATCCAGTTTGCCCAAAATGGTGCTGCCCAGTGCGCCGGCAACCCAAATGAGCGTGTAGTTGGTCATGTCTTTGCGCAGGGCCGGAGTGATGAATGAGTTGTCATGCTTCAATGACATGGGGGCAATACGCGAAATGTAGTACAGCATGGCCAGCATGGCCAGGCCGTATGTGGCGATGTAGGTGGCAATGAAGCCGTCGCGGTCGGTGATGTGCAGCCCGTAGAGCAGGTAGACCCCGACAAGCAGGATGCGGACGAAAACTTCGCGTATGAACTTGGGCATGGCAATGCGCATGTTGGCATTCGAATAGGTTTCGAAGACACTCCAATAGTTCAAGAATATGACCAGGGGAATGACCCAGTAAAAATAGTCGGTGAACAGGTGTGAGTTTTTTGAGAAAAAAGCGATGATGGGCTCTTTCAGCAGCAGATAGAGAGGTATGAATATGGCGCATCCTATCAGTGGCAGCATGAGTATGTAGAACAGGAAACCGTTGTGGCCGTTTCCCGGATTCTTGAAGTAAGGGAAGTAGCGCATGATGGAGGAGCCGGTTCCCAGCTGTGCCAATGTGGCTACCAGTAGTGCTGCCTCATAAATCACGCTTCGCAGCCCGACATCTTCGGCCGGCAGGAACTTCGTGACAATGAACATGGTTGTTATGAATCCGATGAACGTACCGATGTAGTTCACGAAAGTGGCTTTGATGCTTTGGCGGATGACAACTCCCATGTGGCGGACGTTTTGGGTTATTTTATTTCTTCAAAATCGACGTATTCGCCATCGTCTTTGTCGAATATCTTTTTTTTCTCTCTTGCGGCGGAAAAAGAGGTCGGCCGGTTTTTTCTGCCATGTTTGTTGTGGCCGTTCTTTGTGCCGAAAACACTTCCGGCCATGCGTAGCACGAAAAGCACGACCGATACAATCAGCAGAAAAAAGAGGAACAATATGGTTGATAATATATGCATGGATTTGTCGTTTTTGTCATGTTAACGCTGCCGGTGTGCGATTGGTTCATTTGTCGGTTGCCTTTTGTCAATTTTTAATGTTGGTCCGGCCTTTTTAAAAGACTTCCTTGGCAACTCTTTTGACGCTTTGTGTGGCCATCATGCTGTAGAAGTGTATGCTCGGAACTCCATGTGCAATCAGGTCCTTGGCCTGCATAATGCTCCATGCCACTCCGACTTCGGCAGCTTCAGCGTCGGTCTTGCATTTGCGTAGCTCGGCCGCGAAGGTTTCGGGAATGTCCGTATGGAACACTTTCGGCAATACGGTCAGCTGGTTCTTGAGCGTAATCGGTTTGATGCCGGGTATGATGGGGACCGTGATGCCGTTATTGCGGCATTTGTTGACAAATGCGTAGTACTTCTCGTTGTCGAAAAACATTTGGGTCACCAGGTACTCGGCACCGTTGTCAACCTTTTGTTTGGCATACTGAAAGTCCGACTCCAGGTTGGGGGCTTCTTCGTGTTTTTCCGGATAGCATGCCATGCCGTAGGAAAACGGGGTGATTGTTGACTTGAGTGGGGTGCCATCCATGAAAAAGCCTTGGTTGAAACGGTTTACCTGTTCCTGCAATTCTGTGGCGTGGGCATGTCCTGTCGGCACGAATTCCTTTTCGTGCTTGGCCTTGTCGCCTCTCAGTAGCAGCAAGTCGGTAATGCCGAGAAACTGTAGGTCTATCAGGGCATATTCCGTTTCGTTTTTGGTGAAACCGCTGCATATGATGTGAGGTACCACAGGTATCTGGTACTTGTTTTGTATGGCAGCGGCAATGGCGACGGTTCCGGGGCGGTGACGTTCCGAGGTCCGTTCGAACAGGCCGTTGGGCATTTCCTTGAATACGGTTTCGCTGCGGTGGGTGGTTATGTTTATATATTTCGGGTCAAACTCCCGCAGGGTGTCTATGGTTTTGTACACCGTTTCAATGCCGTTACCTTTCAGAGGAGGCAACAGTTCGAAGGAGAAGGCCGTTGAACGGGCTCCTTTGATTCTTTCGACAACGCTCATCTTTTTACTTTTTGTGGCAAAGATAATGCAAATGAGCGCAAAACCAATCAAGCTTGCTTGAATTGTTTTGCCGAATGCAGCTTATCTTATGAAAAGATAATGCAAATGAGCGCAAAACCAATCAAGCTTGCTTGAATTGTTTTGCCGAGTGCCGCTTATCTTATGAAAAGATAATGCAAATGAGCGCAAAAACCATCATGCTGCGTGAGTTCGGTACAAAGATTTCGTGTGGCCTGCAGCACGCTGTTTTCTTTTTATGCCGTCAAAGTTATCGTCCCACATATGTGGTACACGTGTCCCACGGCCGTGGGACACGTGT
>CASEAJ010000065.1 GCA_949285425.1 uncultured Porphyromonadaceae bacterium | reverse complement strand
CTGTCCGCTAAAATGTATACTTTTGCCCATAGTTGGATTAATTTTGTTTGGCGACAGTAATCTAACAAAAATGGGCTGACCTCGCAAATGAAGTCAGCCCTATTTTTATATCTTCGATATTTTTTTATCGGACAGCAATGAAAAACAATAGTGTATGAGTGTAAAGTATGATTTGTATCAAAATCCGCCGTCGGCCCGGCAAAGCCAGGCCTATCATGTGCGTTTAAAAAGTTCGGGCATGTTGACAACCGGTCAGCTTGCCAGGGAGATAGAACATGCCACTTCGCTTACGGCTTCCGATGTGAAAGGGGCGCTTATGGAGTTGAGCAGGTTGATGCGCGAAGGGCTGGCCAATGGCAAACGAGTTCATTTGGAGGGGATAGGCTATTTCAGTCTGGCGGCCTCGGCTCCGGTGGTGACTGACCCGCAAACCATGCGGGCTGAGCATGTCCGGGTGAAAGGAGTGACATATCAGCCGGAGAAGGACCTGCTGGCAGAGTTGGACGCACAGGTGCGTTTTGAACGTACCTCCTTGAAGATGCAATCCAGCAAAAAGACGATGGAAGAACTGAAAAGAGGACTTGAGCAGTATTTTGCCAGTCATGTATTCATAACCCGTGCGGAGTTCGGCCGGTTGTTCGGACTGACCCGTTCCACGTCAATGGACCGCCTCGGCCGTCTGACGGCCGAGGGTTTTCTGCAAAGGAAAGGGGCGAAGAATGCACCGGTATATGTACTTGCTGTCGGGCAGGAGTGAGCCGGTCGGCCTGTTGTCCTGTGGCTGTCATTCACCCCGGTGTCCTTTTATGAATTCGCTGGGTGTCTGTCCGGTCTGTTTTTTGAAACATTTGGAAAAGTAGTTCGGGTCGGTAAATCCGGTGGCATAAGCGGTGTCGGCAATGGTATCGCCCTGCAGGAGCAACTCTTTGGCCCGCTCAATGCGTATGTTGCGTATGTAGTCGCCGATAGACATGTCGAGCATGCTTTTCAGTTTGACATGCAACATGGTGCGGCTGATGCCTACGGCCTTGATGACATCGCTCACACTGAACTCTTCGTTGCCGATATTCTCTTCTACTACTTTCTTGATATCATTCAGTAGTTTCTCGTCATATTTGTTCCGGGCAACCAGGCTGATGTTCTGAGCGTTGGATTCCTTGAACTGTTTCCGGTTGTTGTCGCGTGTGCGTAGCAGGTTCTGCACTTGCAGCAGCAGACTTTGCGGATTGAACGGTTTCTCTACATAGACATCGGCTCCCAGTTCATAGCCTTTTATGATGTTGTCTGTGCCGGTCTTGGCAGTGACGAGCACGACCGGTATGTGCGAGGTCAGCAGGTTTGACTTGACCTGGCGGCATAGTTCGTTGCCGTCCATCTCGGGCATCATAATGTCGCTGATGAGCAGGTCGGGCAGTTTCTGGTTCATGCTGTCGAGTGCTTCCCGGCCGTTGCCGGCCGCCCTGACCGCATATTTTTCGCTGAAAATGTCGCGCAGGAACCTGAGCATTTCGGTGTTGTCTTCCACAATCAGAATTTCGGCTTTTCCCGGCATTTTGTCGTTTTCGTTGCGGGCAACGAGCTGTAACTGCTCTTCGGAGACAATGCTTGCATAGTTGTATTTCTCCAGATAGTTTTGGTCGGCACGCAACTCCAGACGGCTTTCGGCGGGGAATGCATCGGGCGAAACGTCCAGAAGGACCGTGAATCGGCTGCCTTCTCCCGGTTTGCTTTCGAGTTGTATGTTTCCTTTGTGAAGCAGGACGAGGCTTTTTGTGAGTGAAAGTCCAATGCCGAATCCGGGTTTTTTCCCGTTCTTTTCCCGTTGTTCCTGATAGTAGGCATTGAACACCCGTTCCTGATTTTCGGGAGCAATGCCGATGCCTGTGTCGGTTACGGCTATTTTCAAGAAGAGCTTGTCGTGCTCGTCTTCCGTAATGGAAGCGGCCAGGGTGACATCGCCGCCTTGGGGTGTGTATTTGAATGCGTTTGAAAGCAGGTTGTTGATGATTTTCTCTACAGCGGTGAGGCCGAACCACACTTCTTCATCAAGGTCTTCAATCTCGACTTGGAAATGGATGTCTTCTTCCAATGCCAGAACTTGGAAACGGTTGCATATTTCCCGAATGAAGTTCATAGGGTTGCCTTTCTGCAGTTTGATTTGGGTTTGCTTCGCCTCTATTTTGTTGAAGGCTATGAGTTCATGAACCAGATTCATAAGGCTGTTGGCATTTTTCAAAACCAGTTCCAGGTTTCGTCTTGCTTTTTCCGGGATGTCGGGCTCGTTCATCATGCGTTGCACGGGTGCCGTGATGAGGGTCAGCGGAGTCTTGAACTCATGGGAAATGTTGGTGAAGAAGTTGCGTTTGAGTTCGTTCATTTCTTCAAGTTTCTTGTTTTCCAGCTGGCTGACACGTATGGCGTTCTTCTCTTCCAGCCGGCGGTAGTATATGCGGAATACAAGCAGGATGATGGCGACCAGCAGCAGAACATAGATGAAAATGGCAATGGTGGAGAAGTAGAAAGGCGGTTTTACCACAATTTCCAGCGAACGGATG
This sequence comes from uncultured Porphyromonadaceae bacterium, assembly GCA_949285425.1. Taxonomy (GTDB): domain Bacteria; phylum Bacteroidota; class Bacteroidia; order Bacteroidales; family Paludibacteraceae; genus QVMH01. Next base: position 29,383 of record CASEAJ010000065.1, on the reverse strand, counting down.
TTCGAGTCGTCCCATGTGTTTTTGACAGAGGAGGCTTTGACCCGGAAAATGTATTTCCCGGCGGGAAGATGTGAGAACACGATTTGCCGTTGCCCGTTCATGATTTGCCATTCGGGGTTGAGCCCTTCCATTTGCACGGCATAGACAATGTTTTGCGAGTGTCCCAATGCAATGCCGGTATATTCTATGCCCACGAACTGGGCTTGCTTGTGTTTCAGTGTAATGCGGGTCGTGTTGTCCAGTTCGCGTTTGAGCGGAGAGTCCGGACTTTGTGGGGTGATGGTCTTGTTGCCAATGGAAAGTCCGGTGAGCACGATATTGGGGAAGGTCGTTTCCTGATGTACCTGACGGGGATCGAACGATATCATACCCTGAATGGTTCCCATGTAGATGATGCCGTCCTGGTCCTTAAAGGCGGATGCATAGTTGAAATGGTTGGTTGGCAAACCTTCTTCGGTAGTATATCTGATGGATTTCCCATCGGATATGCTGTAGCACAACAAACCGTTGTTGCTCGTAATCCAGAGGTTCTTGTCATTGTCTTCTACCAGACCGTAGATGCATTGTTCTGAAACGCTTCCCTGGCGAAAAAGCGAATGGAAATCGTCTGTTTCCTTGCGATACCGGTACAGTCCTCCATTGTTGGTACCAATCCAGAGTGTTCCGTCGGAGTCTTCGAGTATGGATGTGATGAAGTTGTCGGACAAATCATTTGTTCCACTGTCGGCTTTCCAGGTACGTACCACGCCGCTTCGTTTGTTGTAACAAGCCAGTCCTTGCGACCGGGTACCAATCCAGAGGTTACCGTGGCGGTCTTCCTTGATGCAGAATATGAAGTTTTCCGACAAGAAGTCGTTGGGCAGACGTTCTATGCTGTTTCGTGATTTGTTGAAATAGCGCAGACCGGACGAAGTGCCAATCCACAGTATGCCATCCCGGTCGGCATAGAGTGAGAATATGTTGTTGTCCTTGAAAGAGCAGTTGAGTGTGTTGAAAAGTTCTGATTGTCCTGTTTTTAAGTCATATTTTGTAAGTCCTCCCCAAAAGGTACCAATCCAAAGTGTACCTTCCCGGTCTGTCTGTAGTGAGTGGATATTGTCGGATTGTATGTTTCCTGCCTGCCAACGTGTGAAGGTACCGGTCGTTTTGTCGAAACGGTTCAGTCCGCCATCTTCGGTGGCAATCCAAAGCGTTGCCCCCGTTCCGCTGATGATTTGTCTTAATGCTTTCCCTTTCAGTTGGCCGTCAGCATATCCGGCAGGATAGTAGTTGAACTGTTCAACGGCTTTGAAGAATACGTTGATTCCTCCGAAATAAGTCCCAATCCACATGTTTCCATCCCGGTCTTTTTCAATGGTGTAGATGGCATTGTCATTCAGTCCGAACCGTTTGTCGTAATCTTGCTGTATGTTTCTGATGTTACCATCGCGCTTCAGAATGGAAAGTCCTTTTTCCGTTCCGAGCCATATTCTGTTGTGGGTGTCCTGCCCGATGGCACGTACTACGCCGTTTGGCAGTTCATCCTTTTTCCCGTAATGGCATATTTCATCATTCTCTGCATTGTAGCACACGATGCCGTTCCCTTGTTTGCCGACCCAGATATTATGGTTGTCATGGTCTATGAACAATGAAATGACTTTGTCGCCTTGTTCGAATTGCAGTCCGGGCTCGACAATGTTGACTTCTTTCGATTTGCTGAAATCATGACTGTAGCCAATCAGGCCGTTGCTTCCTCCAATCCATAACGTGTTTTTGCTGTCTACGGCAAGTACGTAGGTACCTTCTATCCGGGCTTTTTCAGTGCCGACTTCCACCGCTGTGAACTCGTGTGTATGGTCGTTGTAGCGGAATAAACGGCCGGCACTGCAATATAAGGTGGAATCGTTGGTTTCGGCGAACGAGGTGACCGGTTCTGTGAAGTTTCCGTAGTTGGCAAACTTGTCTTGTTCTGGCAGGTATCTGCATAATCCGTTGTCTGTACCAATCCAGATTCGCTTGTTTTTGTCCTGGAATATGGAACGTATGAAATTGTGCGACAGACTGCTGGAGTCATTCATGTTGTGCAGATAGGTCTGTATGGAATATCCGTTGTATTTGCATAGACCGCTTTTGGTTCCTATCCACATGAATCCTTTGTCATCTTGCATGATGCAGGTGACATGATTCTGAGCCAGGCCATTGTCTTTGGTAATATGCGCAAAGCGGAAAGTTTCAGTTTCCGCTTTGCATACAAGAAATGTCCATAAAAGAGCATACAGGATGAAATTTTTCCTTGACAACATGGAATGAACATTTAAAAGATTATTCTACAATCACTTCAATTTCAACTTCGCTTTCGGCATACATCTGTTCTTCGTTTCCATCTTTCCAGGTTTTCAGCACATAGGTGACCGGTTGGGTGAAATCGACGACAGATTCTCCGGAAATCTGTTCCGTGCCTCCGATTGTAATGCTTTTTGCATCGTTCGAAGAGAATGCCGGTGTTAAAGCGGATACGTCTGTTCCGCTTGGCAAAGTTACACTAATGTATGTTTTTTCAAAATTAAAATCGGAATAGCTTATCTCTCCAGCGATGCCGTTGATACTGAAATTTTCGAATACGGCATAGCGCATGGTCTCAATGCTGTACGCTTTGTTTTGCCCGGAAGGGGCCAGAATGTTCAGAGTAACAGGCTGACTGAGGTCATACTTGGTTGATGTGTTGTACGCATCACCGTTAACGCTGACTTGGGCAGCATCGGAAGAAGTGCTGATTTCTAACCTTTGTTTGGTTATGTCGACCGCAATGTCTTTTCCTGAAATCCGAATTTTGTAGGGTACGACGAACAGAATGTCGTTCCCGTTAATTTGTCCGAGTAACTGTTTGTTGAACAAATCGCGTTTGAGGGAAATTTCCTGCAAGTCGACACGGTCATCGACAACGGTTATTTCTTTTTCGACGGCACTGTACAGGCTTTCGTTTCCTTCTTTGTCATAGTTTGTTGCTATGAGCACCACTTTGTATGTTCCTTGTTTCTTATAGGCATAGGTCAGTATGCCTTTGCTGAGTACAACCCCGCTATTACTTTGTTCTTTTAACTGGTAGTCATGTCCTTCATCGCCGGTGTAAATGACAACCTGTTTCGCCTCGGAGCCGGTGTAGGTGAATGTCACCGTTTCGTTGACGGAGACGACCGTTTCGGAAATGGTAAAATCGGCATTGGGCTTTACAACGACCTCGTTTTCGCATGAAGGAAAAAGGAGGAATGTGAATAATGAATATATAATATAACGCGTCTTCATCAGAAAAATTTTTAATGATTTCATAGATTGTTTCAATGTCAATAACCCGGATTTTGTGTGACAACTCCGTTGGTAATGTCTATTTCATTCTGTGGTATGGGAAATATCTCGTTGATGCCTTCAACGAAATTGATTCCTCGGTTGTGTTCTGTTTCAGAAGCGAATGCATGCAATACCCTTGCTGCTCGTCCCTGCCGCACGATGTCAAAGAAACGGTCCCACAGACAGGACAGTTCGATTCTTCTTTCTTTCCATATCTGGTCGCGCATTTCAACATAGGTTCCCGGTTTGTAGAGTGTGGAAATGTTGGTTATTTCGTTGGCTGTTTTTTTGACATTGTTCAGCTGTTCAAGGGCTTTTTCCCGGTTTCCGGTCTCGTTTAATGCTTCGGCATACCATAGAACGACTTCCGAATAAATGATGACTCTTCTGTTTTTTCCATTGTCGTTTCCGTCGGTCGGGCGTTCCAGTTTGGGAGTATACCATTTCATGCAGCCGGTCTTGCCATTGGGCAGACTGACCCGTTCGCCGTCAAAGGATGTGGTGCCGTTTTGTTTGAACATTTCGTCTTTGCGAGGATCGTTGGTCAGGTCGCTGAGCAGACTTTGGGAAGTAAAGAGTCGGGTGGAAAAGAGATCCTGGAATATGCCGGTTCCTTCGTTTGCATCATCGTTGAGTCCGTTGGCCGACTCTTTGAATACGACTTCGAATACGGAACGTGTGCAGAACTCACCATCCGCATAATACAGGTCACGATAATTCAATTTGCTGCCATCGGCTTTCTTGGAATACAGGGAGTATTCATTGGACAAGGCAGGCAGGTTGGTAAGTTCGGTTTCGTAGGATTCGTTTGCAAGCAGTTTTTCCTTGGGTTTGAACCAGAGCCGTTCCCGAAGTTCATCCCAGGTTTCATCGTAATCTTCAAAATGCAGTATTTCGCCGAAGTTCAAGTTTGTTCCTTCTATGAAGTATGATCCCAGACGTACGATTTCCTCCCATTTTTCCGATTCGATGCCCGGTGTGGCTTGATAGGCCAATACTTTCATGAGTAATGCTACTGCAGCACCGCAGCCGGCTTTTCCTGCATTCTTGTCGGTGAATTTGGAGCGGAGCATGATTGCCGCTTCGCGCAGGTCTTTTTCAATGTAGGCATATACTTCTTCTTTGCTTGAGCGCGGAATGGTCAGATGGTTTATGTCCTCAATTTCAGGGCGTATGGGTACACCTCCATAGGTTTTTACCAGATTGAAATAGAACATGGCCCGCAAAAATTTGGCCTGTCCCAGAATTTCGCGTACGGTGGTATAGTTGTCTATGTCATCGTTTTCGAGTACCACATTGTGGGCATTGGCAATAACTTGGTTGGCCCGGTTGATACCCTTGTAGTTGATGGTATACCTGTCTCTTATCCAACTGTTAGAGGTGGAAAACCTGAAGTTGACCAGTTCTGAAATCTGGTTGGCCGTCGATTCGTCATTGCCAACCACATCGTCACCGCAGGCTTCTCCGAAAATCCATTCGCAGTTGTTGTAGCTGTTGCTTTGCAAAATGTCATATACTGCATTTAGGGCTTCCTGCAATTGGTATGTGGTGCGGTAGTAGTTGTCTTTGTTGGGATTGCCCTGCAATTCTTTTTCCAGAAAACCAGAGCAGGAAGTCAGCAGACCTGCAATTGCTGATAAAAATAAAATATATCTTTTCATGTTGTTATGTCTTTGCGTTTAGAGTGTTACTTTGAGTCCGAATATCAATGAACGTGCCTGGGGATAATTTCCCGTGTCTACTCCCATGTACAGGTTGTTGGATTCTTCGCCGCTTTGCTTCCCTACTTCAGGGTCGAATCCATCATATTTTGTGAAAGTCAGCAGGTTTTGTGCAGACAGATAGATGGAAGCGTTTGCAAAATGTATCTTTTTCAAGAAATCGGCGGGAAGGTTATAGGTAAAGGTTACATTTTTCAGACGCAGGTATGAACCATCCTGTATGTAAAGGTCCGAGGCGCGAAAATTGCGCGGACGGTCGGCTTGAGCCAAGTCGGGAATGGTTCCGTTCGGATTGTCGACCGACCAGTGTTTTGAACGTAAGTCGGCATAAACGTTTCCGGTACCGTGTGTGGAATACAGGTAGTAATCCATTGTGTTGAACAGTTCGTTGCCGTATTGTCCTTGAAAGAACAGATAAAGGTCGAAATTACCGTAGGACAAGTTGACTGGTAGTCCGAATACAAAATCGGGATGGGGGGAACCTAAATAAGTGCGGTCCGACGCATCGATTTTCCCATCGTTGTTCAGGTCCTTGAATTTGAAATCCCCCGGTTCGGTTTTCCCATCATTTTGTGCGCTTTTTTCCACCTCTTCAACCGTTTGGAAAATACCATCGGTCACGTATCCGTAAAAATAGGCTATGGGCATGCCTACTTCGGTTTTTGTGACATAATCGTTAAGGCTGCTTTCATTCAGAAGTGCTCCGTAGATGGGTTCGTTGCCTTGTCCCAGACTGGTGACTTTGTTTTTTATGTAGGACAGGTTAAATCCAATCTCGTATTTGAATTTGGAACGTCCGCCTTTGTAGTTGGCCGAAAATTCGAAGCCTTTATTATTTACGGCTCCTGCATTTACCATGGGACTGTTTCCCAGACCAACAGAAAGAGAAACGGGCACTCGCAATAACATGTCGGAGGTTTCTTTGTTGAAGTATTCGATAGAGGTGCTCAAACGATTGTTGAAAAAGTTCAAGTCCAAGCCGATATTGTAGGATTCGGTTTTTTCCCAACGGATATTTTCATTTCCCAATGTGCTGGCTGCGGCTCCTGATTGGGTGACGTGCGATCCGTTCCCGTAGGAATAGTTGTATTCGTTATTGATGACGGTGTAGCGGGCGTATTCATCTATGCGGTTATTACCCAAAAGTCCCCAACCGGCCCTGATTTTACCCAAACTCAAGACTTGTTGGTCTTGCATCCATTCTTCTCCAGTGAATTTCCAGCCAATGGAAGCAGATGGAAAGTATCCCCAACGTTCCTGGCTCGAGAATTTGGAGGAAGCGTCCGCCCGGAAATTCACTTGCAGCAAATACCGGTCTTTGTATGAATAGTTTACACGGCTGAGCAGCCCCAAAGCCGTCCATTCATTCAGCCCTCCTGTTGCCCGGTCACCATAATAGGCGGCATCCAGGTACCATAAGTTGCTACTGTTGGAGGCAGCCCCTTGCCGTTCGGCATACAAATCGGTCAGTTTGTACATTTCGGCTGTTTGCCCGAGGGTGACTCCGATATTGTGGTTGTGTTTGTTGTAGTTGAAGGTCAACAGGTTGTTTATTTCTGTTTTGTTGGTCATGTTATGCGTACGGGCAACCTTGGTCAGGTCGGTAGGCATAATGAAGGCCTCTTCTCTTTTGTTTACCTCGAAAAACCGGTTTCGGTTAAAGAAATTGGCCGAATTCGAAAATTTGAACTGGTAGGTGAACAGTTTCCCGAGTCTGGCTGTCAAGTCAATGTTGGCGTCAATGCGATGATTGGTTGTTGTGTTGTGATTGCGTTCAATCATGGCAATGGGATGGTCTTCCGAATAATATCCGGCCGTGTTGTATGTGTGGATGAGCGGATTTTGTGACAGGGCCCGTTTAAGTACACTGTTGTTCCCTTCGGGGACAATGTTCCGTTCGTCATTGGTGTATAAGAGACTGGTACGCAAATCAAGCCATTTGGCTAGTTTGTTGTTTAAGTTCATGCGGAGAGAAAAGCGTTGGTAGTCGGATGTTTTTACAATACCCCTTTCATCGTAGTAGCTTCCGCTTACCAGATATTTGTGCTTGTCATTCCCACCGCTGACACTCAGATTGTAATGCTGCTTGATGCCGGTCTGGGTAATGGCATCCCACCAGTTATCCGGATTGTCCGGGTTGCTCATAATGGTGTCGAGCAAATGATATTTGTAGTCATCAAAATATAAATTGCCTTCGGGGTCTTTTGAATAATACAGCTGCCCGTCGACCGAATAGATTTCGCGGTCTTCGACATAATCGCGCATAAGAGCAAAGTCCTCAACCCCCATGACATCTATTTTTTTCCATGGAGAAGAAATGCCGGCGTAGCTGTCGAAAACAATTTTTGTTTTGCCGCTTTCACCTTGTTTGGTGGTTATGAGTACGACACCATTGGCACTTCGGGCACCATAGATGGAGGATGAAGCAGCATCTTTCAATATTTCCATGCTTTCAATGTCGTTGGGATTTAAGTATTCGATATCATCTACAATAAATCCATCAACTACGTATAACGGGTCAGAGTCGTTAACCGTACCGGTACCGCGTATTTTAATGGTTGTTTTGCTGCCGGGAGCTCCTGAGTTTTGTACTATCTGTACGCCGGAAGCCCGTCCTTGGAGGGCTTGCATGGGATTGCTTGCCAGGGCAGAGGATATGTCTTCGGAACTGACGGAGGAAATGGCTCCGGTAATATCGCTTTTTTTCTGGACACCATAGCCGATGACTACCAATTCGTCCAGTTCTTGTTTTTCTTCCGACAAATGTATGATGACGGGTTGGAATGAGGAAACGGTGATGGTCTGGGTTGTGTAGCCCATATAGCTTATGACAAGCTTGTCGTTTAATGAGACATTCAGGTTGAAATTCCCATCCAGATCAGTGATGGTTCCGGTTGTCGTTCCTTCTATCATGACGCTGGCCCCGATAATGGGTTCTTGGGTCGTTTCATCCCAAACGCTTCCGTTGATGTTTTCACCGAAAGCCGGAAGATATGAGATGCAGAGCAGGCATAGAAACAAAAAAAGGCTTCTTGTCTTCATGTGGTTGAAATTTAATGATTAAAAAAGGATTGCCGTTTGGGCAGTTCAGTTCATTGCCCGTTTCGGCAATCCTTTGAAAAAGTCTGAATGAATTATTCTACAATGAGTTTGCTGTCCAACTTCCCTTCAGAGGTGCTGACAGAAAGCAGATAGGTCCCTTTGGCTAAATCGGATATGGAAATGGTCTTTTTGTCCCCTTTCTGTTCTATAACGATACGTCCTGTCAAATCGGCAACGGTGCATCCTATAATTTTATTTGGTGTATTGATAGTAACGAGGTCCTGTGCCGGATTGGGATATATGGTGAGGAGGTTTTTTGTTTCCACATCTTGTATGGCTGTTTGTTCTGGTCCGAAGTCCGGATCCATGTCTTCTACATCTTTGTTTGGGTCGTAACCGGGTTTGCGATAATGATATTTGAACAAAGCCGGTATAATCTTGCTTGTGAAGACAAGGTCGCCGTTGAGATTTCTTAGCGTATGTACAAAATCGGCTCCTTCTCCCAAATCGGCCACTTTGCGTGGTTTTTCGTCTTTACTGTCCATGCTGAACAGTTCCCAATATTGGCTTGAACCGGTAGGAGGTGTTTGATCTTGTGCCCTGAAATAGAAACTGCCGGATGCAACTATGCCTTCCCAGGCGGCATTATTGCCGACGCCTTCGTTTAAGTCGGATTGAGGAACTTTGGTGCCTTCTTCTGTCCCATCTGTATAGACTAGTTCAATTCCATAGTTTCCTGGTAAATCTGCATTTGTTCCGGTTTGTGCTTGGAGGAAAAGCACGCCATCGAATTCACAGAAAATGGCGGCTTGAGAAGATGCAGTCCCCGATTCGGTTGGATTGACATTGATATCTTTTACTAACTGGGTACCTTCTTTTGTAAAGTCGGTACGAAAAAGTTCCATGCCGAATTGTGGATGGCTTCCCCTGAAATAAACATGATCTCCGAATGCTGTTGCGGTGTAGGTACCGGCACCTCGGGGAAGGTTGTTTGCATCCAGTCCTTCCTGCATGTCGGCTATGACATACGTGCCTTCTACCGTACCGTCACTGGTCCATGGCTCATTCCCGTATTCATCGGAGAATGCGCAGAAGAATACTCTTTCGTTCTTGAAATTGGTCATCCAGTCTATGCGTGCACTGGCGGTGTATCCGGTGTTTTCATCGGTAACGGTTTTGTTCAAATCGCCTAAAGGAAAAGTTCCTTCGGTTGTCCCGTCCGTAACCCATAGTGTTTCTCCGTATTCAAGGTCTTTGGTGTCGGCTTTGAAGAATACTTTTCTGCCACATCTTACGAAGTGTGTACGCATGTTATTAAGTTGTGTGCCTGGGTATTTGACAAAACAGTCTTTCAGCATGCTTGTGCCTTCTGCTGTTCCATCGGATATCCATAGCCACCATTGGGGTTCTCCATTTGTATGATATGTGATGCTTTCAACGTCTTTTGCCGCGAAAATAAATTGATTTTCGTTTATTTGTACAAATCCCATCGGTTCGCTTCCTCCAATCAGGTTGATATCTGATATCAGTTGGGTTCCTGCTTCTGTTCCATCGGAAATCCATAATTCTCCACCTTCATCATCGTTTGCCGTGGCTTGGAATACGACTTTTTCATTGAATCGTGTGATGTAGCTGACGTTTGAACTGACTTCTCCAGGATAAATGTCTTTAACCATGTGAGTGCCTTGGGCCGTTCCATCTGAGACCCAAAGTTCTTCTCCATGTTCGGCATCTTGTGCTGTGAAATACAGTTTGTAACCATTTTCCTTGCTCCCGGCAATGACCATGTTTTTGGCTTTGTCATAACTGTTGACATCGCTGGTAGTCAGCGTTACTCCATCGGGAGTCAAAATTTCCATACCTTCAGGCAACACGGGTGTTTGTGCCATTGTGCTCCCGAGAAAGAAAGTAGCCGCAGCTACGAGTAAAAATTTCTTTTTCATGTTATGAATTTTTAGAATTAGTGATTGCAAAATTATTTAGGGAACAATGATATGGAGCAGTAAGAATGTTCGAAATATAAGGATGAATGTTCCGTATGTGTTTCTTTCTTTTTTTCATATAAAAACAGCAGCCCCGAAGTTTAAACTTCGGGGCTGCATTGTCTTCTTGTGTAATGGGTTTACTTTTTTTGTTCTTTGGCCCAACTGTCTTTCAGCGAAACGGTACGGTTGAATACCAGATGTTCGGGTGTGGTATCTGGGTCGGGTGTGAAGTAGCCGATACGCTGGAACTGCAGGTAATCGCCAGGCTTGGAAGTAGAAAGATATTTTTCCACGTAGCAGTTGGTGAGCACTTGCAGGGAGTCGGGATTGATAAGCCGTTTCATGGCTGTGAGTGCATCGCAGTTTTCGGCTTCACGTATGGCTGCCATTTCATCGCGGGGATTTTCGACAGTCCACAGGCGATCGTACAGACGTACTTCTGCGGGCAGACAGTGTGCACAACTTACCCAATGTATGGTTCCTTTTATTTTGCGGTTGCTGCCGGGCATGCCGGTACGGCTGTCAGGGTCATAGGTACAATGCACGGCTGTAATGTTTCCTTCGGCATCCTTGTCGCAACCGGTACACATGACAATGTAGGCATTTTTCAGACGTACTTCCTTGCCGGGTGTCATGCGGAAGAATTTTCCGGGAGCATCTTCCATGAAGTCATCGCGTTCTATCCACAATTCGCGCGAGAACTCGATGGCATGTGTGCCGGCCGTTTCATCTTCCGGGTTGTTGGCGGCTTCCATTGTTTCCACTTGTGTTTCGGGATAGTTGTCTATAATCAGTTTCACCGGATTGATGACAGCCGAAACACGGGTGGCACGTGCGTTGAGATCTTCACGCACGGCACTTTCGAGCAGTGCCACATCGTTCAGTGCATCGTATGTGGTGTAACCTATCTTGTCGACGAACTTGCGGATGCCTTCGGGCGAATAGCCGCGGCGACGCAGACCGCAGAGTGTCGGCATGCGCGGATCATCCCAACCGTTGACCAGATGTTCTTGTACGAGGACGAGCAGGTTGCGTTTGCTCATCAGGGTGTAGTTGAGGTTGAGTTTGTTGAACTCGTATTGGTGCGGACGGTAGTCGTCACCGGCAAATTGGTCAATGAACCAGTCGTACAGCGGACGGTGGGGCACAAACTCCAGTGTGCAGATGGAATGGGTCACACCTTCGAAATAGTCGGACTGCCCATGGGCGAAATCGTACATGGGGTAGGCTTTCCAGGTGGTTCCTGTGCGGTGGTGTGGATGCGACGTGATGATGCGGTATATAATCGGGTCGCGGAAGTGCATGTTGGAAGATGCCATGTCTATCTTTGCACGCAATACCATTTTCCCTTCTTCTATTTCACCGCTGTTCATTTTCAGGAACAAGTCGAGGCTTTCCTGTATGGGGCGGTTACGGTAGGGACTTTCCGTCCCGGGTATGGTGGGAGTGCCTTTTTGCCGGGCTATTTCTTCGGCGGTTTGTTCGTCGACATAGGCTTTGCCCTGCTTGATGAATTCGATAGCCAGGTCGAAGAGCTGCTGGAAATAGTCCGATGCATAATACACATTTTCCCAGTGGAAACCGAGCCATTTTATATCTTCCATGATGGAGTCTACGTATTCCACGTCTTCTTTTACCGGGTTGGTGTCATCAAACCGCAAGTTGCATGTGCCGCCATATTTTTGGGCAATGCCGAAGTCTATGCAAATGGCTTTGGCGTGGCCAATGTGCAGGTAGCCGTTGGGTTCGGGCGGGAAACGGGTCTGTATCTTGCTTCCGTTCTTGCCATCTTTCAAGTCTTGCTCAACGATAGCTTCAATAAAGTTCAAGCTTTTTGAGGACGTTTCTTCCATTGTCGTAGTTTGTTTTATGAATATATATGTATAACGGACAAATGCCAACCTACCTTAAAACGGTACGATTGGCATCGTTGTGTCTTGCGATAGAGGGCTATTCGAAATATCCCTTAATGATACCGCGTGGCGAATTACGGATGAAAAGTAGAATTTCATCGCGTTCCTTCGTGGCGGGGAGTTCGGCTTCGATACGTTCTATGGCATGCGAGGTGTTCATGCCCGACAGGTACACGTAGCGGTAAATGTCTTGTATGTCGCGAATCTGTTCGTTGGTAAATCCACGACGGCGCAATCCTATGGAATTGATGCCGGCATAGGACAACGGGTCGCGGCCTGCCTTGACAAACGGGGGAACATCTTTGTTGACGCGCGAACCGCCTTGTATCATGACGTGCGATCCGATGTGCGAGAATTGGTGTACCAATGTTCCTCCTCCGATAATGGCATAGTCGTTGAGGGTCACTTCACCTGCCAACTGGGTTGCATTGGACATGATAACGTTGTTACCTATAAAGCAGTCGTGTGCCACGTGGCAGTAGGCCATGAGCAGACAGTTGTCTCCGACTACCGTCTTGCCCTTTGCTGCGGTTCCCCGATTGATGGTGACGAACTCACGGATGGTTGTATTGTCGCCGATAATGGCCAGGGTTTCCTCTCCTTTGAACTTCAAGTCTTGTGGAATAGCTCCGATGACCGCACCCGGGAAGATGTTACAGTTCTTTCCAATCCGGACACCTTCCATAATGGTGACATTCGAGCCGATGCGTGTGCCTTCGCCAATGACAACGTTTTTGTCTATTGTTACGAACGGCTCAATGACAACAGTCGGCGCTATTTTTGCATCAGGATGAATATAAGCTAAGGGTTGTTTCATTTTCTATCTTTCTATCTTGTTTTCAAAAATATGCACGAAAGTAATAAAATATATGATATGATTGGTTTGTCAGTCGTTGTTTTTTACGATTTGGGCTGTAAATTCGGCTTCGCACACTATTTTTCCTCCGACAAAAGCCAATCCGCGCATGGTCGCTATGCCCCGGCGTATTTCCGTAAGCAGTTTTACGCGGAAAACAAGCGTGTCGCCTGGAACCACTTTCCGCCGGAACTTGACGTTGTCCAGTTTCAGGAAATAGGTGGAGTATTTTTCGGGTTGCTCCAGCTTGTGGAGCACGAGCATTCCTCCGCATTGGGCCAAGGCTTCAACAACCAGTACGCCCGGCATGACCGGTTCGTTCGGAAAATGACCGACGAAGAAGGTTTCATTCCCGCTTACGTTTTTTATGCCCACAATCACCTTGTCGCGTATTTCGATGATTTTGTCGACCAGCAGGAACGGCCAGCGGTGAGGCAACAATTTGCGGATGTCGTTAATGTCCAATACCGGCGGTACGGTGTCATCGTACACCGGAGCCTGTACTTCCAGATGCTTTAGTTCCTTGCGGATGAGTTTGGCTGTTTCGGTGTTTACCTTGTGTCCGGGATAGGTGGCAATAACTTTTCCCAAAATGGGTTTGCCAATGAGTGACAGGTCGCCTATGACATCGAGCAGTTTGTGACGGGCCGGTTCGTTTTCGTGATTCAGTTGGGTAAGATATCCCAATTGCGTTGCATCGTGATGAGGCTGTCCCAAGGAGTCGGCCATGTGGTCCAGTTCCTCTTGTGTCATGGGTTGGTCGTAGATGACGATGGCGTTTTGCAGGTCTCCTCCTTTGATGAGTCCCATGTTGAGCAACGGTTCTATCTCACGCACAAATACGAAGGTACGCGCATCCGATATTTCCTTTTCATAGTCATCCAGTGAATCCAATGTGGCAAACTGGTTGCTCAGTATTTGCGACTTGAATCCGATATGGACAGCGAGGCTGAATTTGTCGTCGGGCAAAAGGGTGATTTTTGAGCCGGAGTTCGGTAGGCTGTATTCAATCCGCTTTTTTACGACAAAAAAGTCTTTGTCTTCTTTCTGTTCGACAATGCCGGCTTTTTTGATGGCATCGACATAGGCCCTGGCGCTTCCGTTCAGTATGGGGAATTCAGGTGCATTCACTTCGAGCAGGCAGTTGTCAACGCCTAAAGCGTACAATGCCGAGAGTGCATGTTCGACCGTGCTTATCTGTACATCTCCTTTTTTGATGACAGTGCCCCGTGTCGTGCCGTCTACGTTTTCAGCCAGCGCATCGATGACCGGCTGGTCGGGCAGGTCGATGCGTTTTATTTTTACACCGTGGTTTTCTGCTGCCGGGCAGAACGTCAGTGTAATGTTCAGGCCGGTGTGCAGTCCTTTCCCTGTAAAGCTGAAAGGTTCTTTTATCGTTCTTTGTTTCAACATTGTCTATTTGGAACGGTTTATCTTTTCTTCTAATTCGCTTATCTTTCTTTGCAGGTCGGATACCGTGCGTTGTAAGTCGGGCAGGTTCTTGTATACAACCGACGAACGGCGGAAATTGCCAGCCGGAATGGCCGGGTAGCCCATGTGAACCTGGTTGGGGGTTTTGATGGAATTGGGAACCCCCGTCTGTGCACCGAATGTACTTCCATCGGCAATGTGCAGATGCCCGGCTATGCCTACCTGGCCGGCAAGCACGCAATGGCGTCCTACTTTGGTCGAACCGGCAATGCCGCTTTGTGAGGCAATGACCGTATTGGTACCTATTTCCACATTGTGAGCTACCTGCACAAGGTTGTCTATTTTCACACCATTCCGAATGATGGTGCTGCCGAGAGTAGCCCGGTCAATGGTGGCGTTACAGCCTATATCTACATAATCCTCCAGTATGACATTGCCCATTTGGGGAATTTTTTTGTAGGAACCGTCTTCTGTGGGAGCAAAACCGAAACCATCTCCTCCCACAACAGCACCTGCATGAAGCGTGCAGTGGTTGCCTATTACGCATTTTTTGTAAATGTGTGCGCCGTTGTACATGGTGAAGTGGTCACCAATGACGGTTCCATCTTCAATGCTGGCGTGAGAATAGATACGCGCGTTGGCACCTATGGTGACATTTTCGCCTATGTATACGTAGGGTGCTATATAGGCATTCTCTCCGATGGTGGCCGATTCGGATATGCTGGCCAAGGACGATATGCCTGTCTTTTGGGGAGTGAACTGTTCTACGAGTGCAAGCAGTTGTGCCAATGATTCATAGGCGTTGTCCACCCGCAGAAGTGTGGCCTTTACCTCTTTCTCCGGTTCGAAATCCCGGTTGACTAAAATCAGACTTGCTTGACTTTCATACAGATAATGACTGTATTTGGGGTTTGATAGAAAACTCAGCGTGCCCGGCTTGCCTTCTTCTATCTTTGAAAAGTCGTGCACTTTGACGGTAGGGTCGCCTTGTATTTCTCCATGCAGATAGTCTGCTATTTGTTGGACTGTGAACTCCATATCAGAAAAATTAGTTTGCAAAAGTAATAAACAATTTTCATATAACAGCATTTTGTCGCTGAATAACTTGCGGGCTGAACATCGCTTCAGACGAAAGACGGTTTGCCTCAATATCCCTTTGGACCGTCCCGGTACGTTGCTGCTGCGAGTTTGTAATAAGACGTGAGTTCGGGATAAAGGTTTCGTGTGGCCAACAGCATAATGTTTCCTTTTTATGCCTCCAATGTTATCGTCCCACGGCCGTGGGACACGTGTACCACGTATATGAGACACGTGTCCCACATGTGTGGGACGTTCTTTTCACATAGGTGAAAAGAGAACTTTAAAGGCATAAACACACGACATCGTGCAGTTGGACCGATGACATTCCCCTTTTCCCTGAACTTGTTTCCGGCCATGAAATTTCAGCCGACTTTTCTCTGTCCGCATTCACACGGATACGACAGTTGTCGTTATACAGCTAATGTCCAATGAAATATTCTTGTTCTTATACCGACTCACGTAATAAGGATTGTGCTTTCGCTTGTGTGGAATTGTATGGCATCCGACATGCGGTTGCTTGTAACCGCCTGCCTGTTGGAATTAAAAGCTCCAACGCAGCATAGCCCTTACCGTGGTGCGGCGGTTGCCGGGTATGCGGTCCGCTCCGCTGCCCATTTCCTCCCGTCCATCGGCATAAACCGTCTGAGCTATTTTCAACCAAAGTGAAAGTTGCTCACACACGTTGTATTTTACATTCAGGTAACAACGGCTGCCCAATCCGTAATTCATGGGAATGGAAAAAGCATGCAGCACATCCCGCTCATAGCAGTAAATGCGGTTGTCGTACTCTTTCGCATCGAAGAACTGATACCGGAAATCCACCCGTAAAGGAACTTTACTGAACGTATAGGACACATCCTGCACAGCCGACACTCCATAGGTCCACGCTGCATCGGCCCGACGGGCCATGTTGCCATAGAGAAGGGTCTGAAAACGGAAATTTCCATACACCCGGTTCAGCACATAGCGAAACTGCAAACGGTCATACACCGCCAGTTCTTCGGTCGGGCGTGAAGTGCCGGTCAGCCCGGCCTGCCGCAGTTTGCAGTTTATCCTCCAGTACATGTCCCAGTCGCGTTGGGGTGCGAATGCGATATTCAGCAGATAGTCCGTGCCGGCTGAAGGCGACGGCACTCCATATTTCAGCCACGGCGACCGGCACACATCGGCATAGGCCGACACTTTCCACCGACGGAACGGGTGTACCTCCGCACCCACATACACTCCGTGTTCGTTCATGCTCCGCGAGCTTGTCTGGGCGAACGTGTTCGCATAGAAACTGTCATAACGTGGCGAGAGGTAGCGGTGCTGCACCACCAGCCCGACTCGCGATGCAGGCATGAAACTGAAGCCGTTGACCGTGGCGGCCGCCCAGTCATGGGTCAAGGCCGTTTCGCCGAAAAAGTTCAGACGTCCGAGTCGCAGGCGGTAATGCACACCTGCCGTTGTCTGGCGGTTGCCCCGAAAATAACCTGCATTGTAAAGTGTCGGAACCGGCTGCAAGCTATGGTCCAGCAGCGTGTGAACGGCAGTAATGCCCACCTGCAAATGCCGGTGTGTGAAAGTCACATTGCCCCCGGCAACCTGCTGGCGCACGGCATGCCGTTTCTTTATTTCCAGTTCGGTTCGGTGCAGACCGGTCTTCGAAAATCCGGGAAACACCCCTCCGGCTGTGTCGCCATCGACCTTTTTGTTCGAATAAAACGCGGTCAGTTCAAACGCTCCTAAGGCAACCGTAGCTCCTGTTCCCCGGAAAAACTGATGCTCATCGGCCGAAGACGACTTGCGCAAACCTCCATAAGAACGGTTCATGTTCAGGACTTCTGCCGACTTTCCCAATCTGAAACCCGTATTCAGCACCAGTCCTTCTCCGAAAGCTACCCGGAAATTTCCCAGTACAACGGTCTTGAATATACCCAAGCGGTTTACCTGGGCGTAGGCCGAAAAGAAGTCATATCCCTTCTTGTTCAGCAGGAAACGTTCGCCGGCATCCTTCTCCGCCGTCAGTCCGAACCATATCCGGTCTTTATAGTGAAACTGATACTTCAACAGATGATGCAATGGCGACCCCGCATATTTACGGTTTTCGCCATTCTGCGGACGGTAACCGTCGGCCCGCTCCACATTTCCTCCGAAGCGGGCATACACATCATGTTTTCCGTACTTTCCTATTTCCCGCACGTACAGTTTGTCGGTTGTTCCGTTTTGCGCTTCTCCTACAACGACAAAAGGCAGCAAGCGACGGATGGTTTCTTCATCCATACCCTCTATCAGCCTCAGTTCATAGATGGTGTTCATGTTGCCATATTGGTACAGGTAATACAGGATATTCTCTATCTGGATGTCCGACAGAAACAAAAGTTTCTCCAACTGTTCTCGCGTAGCGCGGTTCAAATCGAGCGGTGTCTGCATCAATTCATACAAATCATCATAATAGGCCGAAAAATCCGTTTCCTCTTCATTCCCATCCGCCAGTTGCGACAATATGTCGACAATGGCCTCATCGGCCCGTTCAACGGAAATGTCCTGTGCAATGCTCCACGAAGCGATGCCGAGAAACCATATGAGAGGGAGAAAACGACGCATGACAGACCGGTATTGTTGCTTACTTTTCTTTTCCCAAGGCCCAATGCAGGGCTATTTTGGCAGTCAGTCCCAGGACCGGATTCAGTTCGCAGTCCAGGTCGGCCCGATAGTCGGACACGCAGAAAGCAAACCCCAGGCATGGTACAAACATGCGTGCCGTGGCATATCCGCCCAGTTTCACCTGGATACGTTCCAACATGAGGTATTCAAAGCCGGTGGCAAAACGATAGCGGCTGCTGATTTCCTTGTCGGCCTGAACGCGCCATACCAGTTCGGGCATGAAATGATAGCTTGCCCCCAGGCTGTAGACCGATGGCAGACGCTTGGTAGTCAAGTCCAGACGGATGTTGTTCTGAAAAGGATTGAATGCGCTGAACCCGATGACCAGTCCATCGACCAACCGCAACGACATGCCGATGCGTCCCAGCAGGGCTCCCCGGTAGCTTCCGGTGGCCGATACATAGGCCATATAATAGTCGAACCCCATGCCCAAGGCAAACTTGCCGGAGAAATCGCGGGCCACGTCCACACCGGCAAGCATCTCGTGATAGAGCGAATAGCCGAAATGCGAAAAGGAAACACCTATGTTGACATACCTGGTGGCAAAGCCGGCTTGTACGCTCTTTGTGGAAAGTTCTTTCAACAAGTAGCGGTTTTCAAAAGCGGCCGACAGCTCGACCGGACGGATATAGCCCAGCATGGCCGGATTGTGAAAGGCATTCCAGGAGGAGGCATCTGCCACCGAAGTCTGCGCGATAGAGCGTGCCGAGGGAATGACATTGGCAACCTGTCCCCGGGCTGTCAAGGAAAAGAGAAAAAGAAGTAAGAAGGTACATGCCGTTTTTGTCATGGTGAAAAGATAGTTTTCCGTTTATGTGTAAAAATCCCCGTGCGGGACGGCATTTCGGCCGGATTGTCGTTTACCTCTCCTTGTATACAAAATAGGCAAGCGCAATCAACGGAAGGGCCATGACAACGACTACAAACGTATTGTATACAAGTGTGGCCGGATAAAAGGCGACGGCAAGCACAAAACCGACCAGTGCACCTCCCAAATGGGCGGCATGCCCCACATTGCCCAGCGTCTGCCGCATGCCGTAGATGGAATAGGCTAGATAGGCAATGGCAAATATCCATCCGGGGATGGGAACTGGAATAAACATGAACATAATGCCTATGTGCGGGTCAAGTGCAATGGCGGCAAACAGCACACCGATCACGCCTCCGGATGCTCCTATGGCCGAATAATAGGGATTTTTACGGTACATGTACAGCGACAGCAGGCTGCCCCCGAGTATGGCGCCGAAATAAATCAGGAGAAAACGGAAACTTCCCAAATACCCGATTAATGAAGGCGCAAAAAAATAGAATGTCAGCATGTTGAACAGCAAATGCATCCAGTCGGCATGCAAAAATGCCGAAGTGACAAGCCGCTCCCACTGCCTGCGCACAAGCACATCGTATGTGTTGAACTTGAAACGTTCGAATACATTTGGGTTGCCGAACCCAATGACACTCACCACAACTGTAATGGCGATAATAAAGAACACCAGCATATGTTTTTTTTCTATGGCAGTGAAGGACAACGCTTCACCGCAGTTGTTTGTGCTACAAAAATATAAAATGTATGCTGACTTGCAAATTTTTCTAATGGTGGGTGCTGTAAATGGCTTCCCCCCGTATCATGAAAGCAGAAGGGCTTGTGCCTTTCTTTTCATGTTGGCACAAGCCCCGGCCTCGCAGGTTTAACCCCAACCGGTACAAAATCTAATGACCGGTTGGGTTTAGTAAAGTCAAAAAATAAGTTGCAACAGCTATTGCACATATCAGAAATCAGAGACAAATCTGGGGCAACTTATTTTTTCATTTTACTTAAATCAATTTTTCCAGACAGTCGATATTCTTTTTTATTTCCTCATCCGGCAACTGATAGTTTTGCAGGTCGCCGGACAGATAACGGTCGTAGGCAGTCATGTCAATCAGTCCATGTCCGGACAGGCAGAAAAGAATTGTTTTGGGAGTGCCTTCCTCCTTGGCTTTCAAAGCCTCGTTTATGGCGGCTGCTATGGCATGCGATGATTCCGGAGCCGGCACAATGCCTTCTTTTTGTGCAAACAGTACACCTGCCTTGAACGAATCGAGCTGGTTGATATCTACCGCCTCCATGTAGCCATCCTTCATCAGCTGGCTGACAATGGTTCCGGCACCGTGATAACGCAATCCGCCCGCATGGATATGGGCCGGTGCAAAATTGTGTCCCAACGTGAACATGGGTAACAACGGCGTGTATCCGGCTTCATCGCCAAAGTCGTATTGGAATACCCCCCGGGTCAGTTTCGGGCACGAAGCCGGTTCGGCCGCCACGAAACGGGTTTTCTTACCGTCCAGTATCGTGTGGCGCATGAAGGGGAACGATATGCCGCCGAAGTTCGATCCGCCGCCGAAACATCCGATAACCACATCGGGGTATTCGCCTGCCATTTCCATCTGTTTTTCCGCCTCCAGTCCGATGACGGTTTGGTGAAGTGTCACGTGGTTCATCACGCTGCCTAGGGTATATTTGCAACCGGGCACCGTGCGGGCCAGTTCAATGGCTTCGGAAATGGCCGTGCCCAGACTGCCCTGATAGGTCGGTTGCTCGGTCAGAATCTTGCGTCCGGCACGGGTCGACATGCTGGGCGAGGCAATGACCTGCGCCCCCCAGGTCTGCATGAGCGAACGGCGGTAGGGTTTCTGTTCATAACTAACCTTGACCATGTACACGGCCAGTTCCAGTCCGAACACTTTCGAGGCGTAGGAAAGTGCGGTTCCCCACTGTCCGGCTCCGGTTTCGGTGGTGATGTTGGTAAGCCCTTCCTTCTTGCAGTAATAGGCCTGCGCCAGGGCGGAATTCAGTTTGTGCGAGCCTACCGGACTGACGCTTTCATTCTTGAAGTAGATGTGTGCCGGTGTGTCCAGCGCCTTTTCCAGCTCATACGCACGAACCAACGGGGTGGACCGATAGATTTTGTACTGCTCGCGCACTTCGTCCGGAATGTCAATCCATGCATCGGTCGTGTTCAGTTCCTGCCGGGAAGCCTCTTCCGAAAAAATCGGATACAGGTCTTCTGCTTTCAGCGGTTGTTTCGTTTCCGGATGAAGAATCGGCATGGGCTTTGTCTTCATGTCCGCCATAATGTTGTACCATTTCCGGGGAATGTCCCGTTCTTCCAAAAAGAATCTTTTTTGCCGTTCCATACAATTTGATATTAATTGGTTATTGATTGTTTTTGCTGTTTGTAAAAAACAGCGGCCTGTCGTTCGGATAAACGACAGGCCGCTGCTTTATGGAGTTTGTAATACATGTGCAAAAGCTACACCCAATCGTTTATCACAACCGAGCCAAGCCAACGCCAGAAATATGTATTGCAAAAATTGTTCATTGTTTTGTTTATATTCGTTCGCAAATATAGGAACAATTTTGAAAAATCAAAAATTATTACAGCAAAAATCAATCATTTTATTATGTTTTTTGCTGTTTCCTTTCATTTTACCACTTTCGCTTCCACGTTCTTGTTGCGGATGGCAATAAAGATGCGTGTGTCGGGTTGGGCATAGGGTGTCTGTACATAACCCATGCCTATGCCTGTTTTCGTTCCGGGAAGCATGGTGCCCGAAGTGACATGTCCTATTTTTTCACCTTCTGCGTTCACAATGTCGTAGCCGTGACGCGGGATGGCACGTTCCTGCATTTCAAAACGCACCAGTTTGCGCTGTACCCCTTCCGCTTTCTGCTTTTCCAGGAACGGACGGTCAATGAAGTCTTTCCCGTCCACGAATTTGGTTATCCAACCCAATCCTGCTTCCAAGGGCGAGGTTGTGTCGTCAATGTCGTTCCCGTAAAGGCAGAAGCCCTTTTCCAGACGCAGGGTGTCGCGTGCCCCCAGTCCTATCGGTTTCAGTCCGTATTCCTTGCCGGTTTCAAACAAGGCATTCCATACCTGGTCTGCATGTTCGGGATAGAAATAGAGTTCGAAGCCTCCCGCTCCCGTATATCCGGTGTTTGACAGAATGACTTCCTGCACTCCGGCAAAGTCGCCCACACGGAAACCGTAGTACGGTATTTCCGACAGGTTGACCGAAGTCAGCTTCTGCAACATTTCCGTGGCCTTGGGCCCCTGCACCGCCAGCTGTGCCATGCAGTCGGACGCGTTTTCCAGTTCTGCGCCTTCGGTGTTGTGCTGCATGCACCACGCCCAGTCCTTTTCTATGTTCGATGCATTGACCACCAGCAGGTATTTTTCGTCTTCGTATCGGTAAATCACCAGGTCATCCACTATGCCTCCGCGTCCGTTCGGCAGGCAGGAGTACTGCACCTTGCCTACCGTGAGTTTCGACACATCGTTCGAGGTCAGTTTCTGCAGAAACGGCAGGGCCCCGGGGCCTTTCACCCAGAACTCTCCCATGTGCGACACATCGAATACTCCCACACCGCTACGTACCGTAAGGTGTTCATCAATGATGCCGCTGTACTCTATCGGCATGTTGTAACCTGCAAACTCGTGCATTTTTGCTCCGAGTGCAATATGCTTGGCTGTAAATGGAGTTGTTTTCATATTCGTTTATCTATGCTTGTTTTTCGGCAATTCCTCATCGGGCCACGTTTTCTATGATTTTAACTACCACCTGCATGGCTTTTTCCATGGACTGTACCGGCAGATATTCGAAACGTCCGTGGAAATTGTGCCCGCCGGCAAAGATGTTGGGGCAGGGCAGACCTTCAAACGAAAGCCGTGCACCATCGGTTCCCCCGCGTATGGGTTTGATGTTGGGCACCACCCCGACCTGTTCCATGGACAGTTTGGCCAGTTCAACCACGTGCATCACCGGCTCTACCATTTCGCGCATGTTGTAGTATTGGTCTTTCAGTTCAAGAGTGGCCGTTCCTTCGCCGAATTCCGCATTGATTTTATTTACCAGGTGCTGCATTTCCTTCTTGCGGCTTTCAAAGCGGGCGCGGTCATGGTCGCGGATGATGTAGCTCATGGTCGACGCTTCAACGGAACCCTGCATGCCTACCAGATGATAGAACCCTTCGTAGCCTTCGGTGTGTTCCGGGGTTTCGTGGCGCGGAAGCATGGTGGCGAACTGATAGGCTATCCGCATCGAATTCTTCATTTTATGCTTTGCATATCCCGGATGTACGTTCAGCCCTTTGACGGTCACCTTTGCCGAAGCGGCATTGAAATTTTCGAACTCCAGTTCGCCAATTTCACCGCCATCCATGGTATAGGCCCATTCGGCACCGAATTTCTTCACGTCGAAATGGTCGGCTCCCTGTCCGATTTCTTCGTCGGGTGTAAAACCGACACGCACCTTGCCGTGCTCTATTTCCGGATGGGCCATGAGGAATTCCATAGCCGATACGATTTCGGCTATTCCGGCCTTGTCGTCGGCTCCGAGCAAGGTCGTCCCATCGGTCACAATAATGTCCTGACCCTTGTATTGCTTGATTTCCGGATATTTTTCCGTTTCCAGCACAATCAGTTTGTCTTCGTTCAGCAGAATGTCTTCTCCGTCATACTCTTTCACAATGCGAGGTTTCACATGCTTCCCGCTCATGTCCGGGCTGGTGTCCATGTGGGCGATAAAACCGATGGTCGGCAGCTTGCGGGTGGTGTTGGCCGGAAGCGTGGCCATGACATAGCCGTTCTTGTCTACTTCCACATCCACCAGGCCTATCGACTTCAGTTCTTCAACCAGGTGTTTGGCAAAAATCATCTGCCCCGGCGTACTGGGTGTCATGTTCGTATTCTCATCAGAAGTGGTCGGAAAACTGACATACTTCAAGAATCTGTCTACTATATTCATAATATTTAAGGGTTTTAATGTTTTGTGCAAACTTACGGAAAATCCTTGGAATAACCTTGTAAAAGCAGAGAAATGAAAACAAGCCGGAAACAACAATCCACACAGTGCAAGACAGAAGAAACCATGATTTTTTTTGCTTTATGAACATTTGTTTTTCTGTCCCGACAGCATTCTCTTGTTGTGTCTGTAACGTAGCAACTGTCATTTTGCATGCGGGATGATGTTATCCGCTATGGTGTGAATTTATTTGACAGATACAATTAATGGTAAAGATTCAGCTTAATAATTTAATGTGGAAAACAGTAATGATCAATTTGTATCGTGTGAATTTTCAAGTATTTTCCATATTTTTGCATCCGGATAGGGTTACCCATTCCATGACATGTTAGAAAAAGAAGAAGCGTTATGCTTATCTTGTACTTGAAAACGTAGGAAATTTTCAATCAGATGCAAGGATAGCATAGTGGTTCTCACGCTATAGCGTGGGCTGCTATTGTTACATCTGCATCTATGGTTTCCTACGACCTTCAAGTAAGAGTGTGGCATGCAGTTCCACGCTTCTTTCGTAAGGTTGTTTTACAAAGAAATGTATATATGAGAACAATTTTGTTTTTTATTATGATGTTTGCTTGTTCAAATCTGTTTGGGCAAGCAACTCTGAATAATATTCTTTCAACATATTCAAAAAATATAAAAGTAAACAATGCTCCACATGCTAACAGCTGTATTTATAATACACATCATATGCGAGTTGATAAACAAGGTGAGTTTCTTAATATCGAATATGGGTTCGGGTGGGATGAAAAATATGGATATATAACAACCAATCAACTTAAAATAAATTTATCTACCGTAACCTTTTATACTGGATATTGGTATAAAAGGTTTGGCAAATGGGAACATTACGGAAAGAAAAACCAATTGACTATTGAGGATAAAAATGGAATGGATATATTCGTAACAGGCCAACAAAATTATAATCAAGGTACTAACCAAAATTTAGTTACTTCAATAATTTTCGATTTTGGGACAGAGCTTATTGCTAATCGAGTTTTAAAGGAATTGTTGGCATTGCAAAAAGCATACAAAGGGAAAGACCCTTGGTTACTTCCTGCCACTCCCAAAGATAATATAAATACGGATAATTCTTCTGATTCATCTACTATATCTGGTAATAAGAATATTATTCCTCAAAAATCTAAAACAAAGCAAGTGAACCCGACAAAATCAAAATCAGGAAAATATGGAGAATAAGATACTTTATTTTTTAATACTACTTTTATGCCTTTCTTGTAAAGGCTACAAATCAAATGAGGCAAATAACAATCTTCAAAACAGGATTTGTGTAAGTTATAGTTGTGATTCTATCATATTTGATAACGTATCAACACCCACACAAGTTGAGTTTAAGTTTTTTGCAGCAGATACTTTGCGAGAAACAATAAACCAATCAAAGAGTATTTGTATAATAGACCTTGTGAAGAATATTAAAAATACCAAGGATTTTGCATTAAAGATGATTGACAATAAACTTTTAGTACCAATTCAAATTATTATAAAAGAGACTGTTGATACCACTTTATTTTATTCATACACAATAAAGGACCTAAAAAACAATAGTAGTACTATAAAGGGAAATTGTGCCAATTTAGTCAATAAAAAGGATAATCCCGAGAATAAAGTAAACTTACGCAGATGGTTGTATAAACAAAATAAATATTTGCCAGATAGTACATTCGTACAATTTGTTTGCATAATGAAGGATTTAAACAAAACAGATAAAAATGTATACATTACAAATGACGAAGTACCTATCTTGAAAAATTTCTCCAATACGAACTATTATGTTAACACAAAAATAAAAGCCGATAAGTATGTCTTGTTTGCAGCATCTTCTCAAAAAGAATTAGATGATTTTATAGAAGATGTTATTGCTAATGATTTTGATTTAACAACCGAGTCTATATCAACTCCGATGAAGTGTTATCGCAAATTGGATTCAGATGGTTATAAATGTATTTTTCTTATTGCTATAAATAAGGACTGGACAACGCAAATAGTACCACTCGGACTTGTTGCCATTGACAACGAAGCACCAATGGAACTTTTTAGTGGAGAAAGCGAAACTCCTAATCTCCTTTCATTTTCAGATAATATGATTGTTTGTTTACCAGACAATTGTGAACCAATAAATGGTCGTTGTTCGGTATCTATTGCCGATTGGGATGGCAATGGAGTTGAATGCAATGTGAGTTTTAATATTTATTTTTACGGTGATATTTCAAAAGTTGTAATTCACAGAACAGGTGATTTAGCAAAATGGAATAGTAAAAAGGATTTCACATTTGATTTAGAAAACGAAAAGAGCCCTTTCCAAACCAACATAAAGATGCATTTCAGTGATGGGGATAATTTTATTCCTGTAACTATATATGATAAACATGGGAATCATCGTAAAACAAAGATTAAACAAACAGCTCGCTTTACAAGAGTTCCTTCAAGTGATATAAATATTGATAATAACATTAATATTTGGGATTAGGCACATAAGTTTTTAATACAGAAATAAAATCTATGGTTGATTTGGGACAAATGTATGTTGCAATAAAAAAGCAGGTTGAGGAAATCTCAATAAGATTAATGCGGCACGAGACCAAAAACTTTTGTTTAGCACGCGTCAGTCTTGTGTATTGGCGAATTGTCTCTTATAAAGACACACAAGAAAATGAACATTTTTTTGTTATCGTTCCAAGTATTGCTTTTAATCGTTTTATTTTAGAACGTGAATATTTGCACGTTGTTGAGCAATTTCCTGAATGTTTTGGAAAAAAGGATGATTGGTTAATTGTCAAAGCATTAAAAGAATATGATAAATTAAAATTGCTGAGAGAGTATACAGATGAAGAGTTTCTTGAATATATAATGGGAGAGACAATGGCATATGTATTCAAAGTAGAACAAAGTGGTTCTATTTCTAATCGAATACTTAGACTTGACTTGTGCAGAGGAATTAATAAAAGTAATACATTTCAAGGTGGAATATTTCACGTTCTCAAACATTTTACAGTTAATGGTTATTCAACCTTGTCAAGTAATACAACAGAGTATTGTGTAGAAAATTGGTCTGAGATTTATAAATATGTCATATTAAATTTCTTTGTAGGTACAATAGAAAATGATAATAGAGATAATTATTATGTGGCTAAATCTTATTTAAAAGACGGCCATATATTAAGAGGAGTGTATTACAAAGAGGATGATATTCCTGTTTCATTTATTAGTTCTATACGAATAGATAATTCTTTAAAAAAGCGGTAGAATAAAATTTTATATTACATTTGTAATATCATGAAGTTCCTTGTAAGCAATTCAAGGCAGAACGCAGCAGATGGCACAGTTGCCAAATAATAACCTCAAAATCGGGTAATTCTCTCAAATCCCTTATTATAAAGAAATAAGAAAGCATTCTAAAATTACGGAAAATCTGTGGAATAGCCTTGTAAAAAACAACCTGGAGTGTCGACAGAAACGAAACACACGTAAACGGGATAAGACGATTAATGTGTGGAATTCGGAAGTCTTGCCTTGCGTTTCATTTATCATAAACCCAGCATTGGGTGCGGGGTGACCGTGCGGATAGGGATGGGTAGGGGCTGTTCCCCAAGAAAGGTTGTCGGGGCTTTTTCGGGAGAGGCAGGGGTAGGCCGTAGAGGAGAAGCAAAAACGACCTATAGTTTGTTGCATAACTACCTATAGTTAGTTGTACGATGACCTATAGTTGGTTGCACAATGTGCTATAGTTGGTTTTGCTGTTTTGCAGGGCGGACAACAGACTGAATGACAGTGTGCAACGATGGAAAAAGTGCGACTGTTAAAAAATGTACTATAGGAAGTTGGAAAAGAAACTATAGGAAGTGGTGCGTTTTGCTTTAACCCAAATCGGGCATTGGAACGTTCGGCCGTCGTGTCGTTTATCGTGTAGTCACTTTTTACGGGTTTTTGTTTTTCTGCCGGTGCCTTGCCGTCCCGTCTTTTGGCTCATAGCCCGCTATGCGCCTGCAACACGGAACAACAATCCACTCGTCAGAAAAGCGAAAACCGATGCAAAATCCGATGCCCGATTTGGGTTAAAGGGTGAACCGGAAAAATGTCCGAAAAAAGACGGGTGAACCGGACATACAAAAGTACATAAAAAAGTGAATAGTGACAAGTGATGAGTGACAGTTGACAGATAACAGAACGTTGGGTTGACAATCAATCGTTGTGCTTCTTCCACCCGTCACCCCGTAACACATAAGGGGGGTCTATAAATTGCCCGCCATAGGAAATTATGTTCTTGTAAAGGCAGGATGCATAAAACTCAAACAAGTTTGGCTTTCTGCTTTCGACTTTCACTATTTTTGCAGCGGTCAATCATTACATTCACTTTATGTCGAGATTCAATATTTTCCGCGTGCCATTTGCATTAGTTGTATTGGGGGGATGTGTCATCGTTTCACTTGCTGTCTGGGCTTTGGGCCGGTCGGCGAAATGCAGTGCTGGGGCGGTGCCGCATGACAATGTGCTTGCCGACACGGTTTCTAAAGTCGTTTCGGGCTATCCGGGAGAAATAGGTGTGGCTATAATCATAGGCAATACCGATACGGTTGTGGTGAACAACAAGAGCATTTATCCCATGATGAGTGTTTTTAAAGTTCATCAGGCATTGGCCGTTTGCAATGATTTTGACAATAAAAAGCTTTCGCTGGATACGTTGTTGACCGTAAAGAGGGAGAGGCTGGACCCCCAGACATGGAGTCCTATGCTGAAAGAACATCCGGAGCCGGTCATTTCATTGAGGCTTGAAGATTTGTTGCGCTATTCGCTCATTCAAAGCGACAACAACGCGAGCAACCTTATGTTCAAGGATTGGGTTGGCGTGGCCCAAACCGACAGTTTCATCTCCACGCTCATTCCCCGTTCAAGTTTTCAGATAGCTTATACGGAAGAGGAAATGTCTGCTGACCATGACAAAGCGTATGCGAACTACACATCGCCTCTTGGTGCGGCCATGCTGATGAACCGCTTGTTTACCGGCTGTGTGGTCAGCGGCGGGAAACAGCGTTTCATTATGAACGCGTTGAAAGAATGCATGACCGGCAAGGACAGGATAGCCGCACCGCTGCTTGGGGAAGAAGGTGTTGAAATTGCCCACAAAACGGGTTCGGGGTATGTCAATGGAAACGGAGAACTTGCCGCCCACAATGATGTGGCCTATGTTTGTCTGCCCAATGGCGTCTGCTACACGCTGGCGGTGTTTGTCAAGGATTTCAAGGGCAGTGAGGCGCAGGCTTCCCAGGCGATATCGCGAGTGTCTGCTGTTGTGTACGCTTATTTGACGCAAGCATTTTAGGCGGTATGTGATTGTCTGTTGTGGGGTGCCGTTACCCGTCGTGACACGCAATAAAAACATAGAAGAGGTTGTCTCAAAATAAACTTGAGATGGCCTCTTTTGTTGTTTTTATTTCAATTGCAGTCATTGTGATTTTTCTAGGAATAGGAGTTCTCCAACTTACTTTTGAAGATTTTATTCCTTTCACATTGTTTTTTTCATTG
>CASEAJ010000064.1 GCA_949285425.1 uncultured Porphyromonadaceae bacterium | reverse complement strand
CGATTGGTAACATTTGTTTGTGATGTCAAAGTTACCATATTTTTCAATCCAACGGCTAATAGTGGAACACCCTTGTATCCCATATTTTCGTTTCAGAGCACCCAAACGTATTTGGGTGGTTTCATACTATTGAACTACTGATAGTTTAAAGGACATGCTGTAATCTTTTTGTGTGCGCTTAACATACTTTGTTTCTGTCTTTTCCATAATGTTACTTTTTTTTGTTGTAACGCTATTTCAGGACTAGACAACATGTATAGTAAAAGGAGGGTATGAAAAAGTACCCTCTTTTTTTTCGACAAGGTGCATTGGAATGGGTAAGATGCAAAATGCTGAGACGGAGGCCGAGGGAGCAAACGGACGTATGTGACCGAAGCCGAATGTCGAAAGCAACACAGCAGATTGCCCGTTATGACATGCCGTCTTTGTCTTTTATGGAAAAATGTCCTGTCGGTTATTGTCTCAGCATTTCCCAATGGCAGCACAGCAATTCACCGGTCTGTTCGTCGCGCAGATGCAGGCCGTTGCCTTCGCAATATCTGTACACTTTACAGTCGGCACAGCGGCCGGTACGTGTCCATGAACGGTCGCGCATGATTTGGAAACGTTCGTTCCATACCGTCCAGAAATCATCTTGATAAATGTTCCCTTGTATGTAGTCGGCTCTCAAGCTGGGACAGGCACTGATGGAACCGTCGGCAAGTACCGAACCGACCTGTATGCCGGCCCGGCAGAAGAATGGACTGTCTCTTACGTCCAGTTCGTAGTCACCCAGAAATCCTTCACAGCCGAACGAGGCTTTAATGATGCCTTCTTTTCGGGTCTGCTTGATGAACTCCATGAGTCGGCGGAAGTCGGTGGGGGAGAGTTTTAACAGCGGATTGTCGGCTGCACGTCCCTTGGCGAAAATCATGAACAGCCTCCATTGCTTTACACCCAGTGAAATGAGCAGTTGTTTTATCTGCTCAAGGTCGTTTATGTTGCGTTGGTGTACGCAGGTCACCACGTCGAATACCAGTCCGTTGGTGTGGGCTGCCCGGGCAATGGCTTCCGTGGCTCGTTTCCAGGAACCTTGCTTGCCACGGAACCAGTCGTGTGTTTCGGGGGTTAACCCGTCCAGACTAATGGTAAGCGAACGCAGACCTGCATTCATAAGCCGGGCAAAACGTTCGGCCGTCAGTCCATATCCGTTGGTTACCATGCCCCAAGGGAAGCCCCGACGGTAAAACTCAGTTCCGCATGCTTCAATATCTTTGCGGGTGAGAGGTTCTCCACCGGTGAGTACGATAATGGTTTTATGCGGGTCTACATGGGGAGTGATGCTGTCTATCGCTTTCAGAAAATCGGCCAGTGGCATGTCGGGCACGGAGGACTCTTTCAGACAGTCGCTGCCGCAGTGCAGGCAGGCAAAGTTGCACCGCAGGGTGCATTCCCAAAACAGATAACTTAGTTCGTGCAGAGCGGTTTGGTTCTTGCGGTGCAGGCGGAAGAGTTCGAGAGCGGTTTTCTGTCGTAAGTTCATGGTAATGCCTTGTTTATTTTTGTGTGTCTGTCGGTTTCAGTTGTATGTCTATGTTTTTTTCAAAGTTTCCATACCAGTCCCAATTGTCCTCGTTGGTGTCGGGTATGCTGTCTGCCGCGGTGAACGCTGGCACTTCGATGGTGTCGGTGGCAAACGAACCGCCGTTTTCCGGGCCGTCCACATCGGTCACGCTAAGCTGCACATCGGCTCCCCTTACTCGTAAAGTGTATTGCCCCTTGTCATCACTGAAAGTCTGCGGCGAATAGTCGGAATAATGCACTTCGGTGCTGTCCGGATGGGAATAAGGGTAAAGGCCGTTTATTCGGATGCCTTTCACCGGTTTGCCGTCGGGGGCAGTAATGGTGCCTTTTATCTGAAAGTTGGCATGAGGACTACCGTATTCTACTACTTGTTCTTCACAACCGCTAGCAGTGATTCCTAATATGGTCAGCAGTGTAGCTACTATCTTATCGAACAGTTTGATGCCTTGTCTTTTCATGGATTGTTATTTTCTGGTTTTTGTTCTTCGTTTGTTTTTTGTGGTTTTAGAGTAAAGTTGATATGGGTTTCGTAAGTTCCCATGTCCCAACCTTCTCCTTTTTCTGTTTGTGTAAAGTGGTCGCAGGTCACCATGGTACTGTCTGGGGCGAATAATCCGCCATTTTCAGTTCCGTCTGCATCAAATACCTTAAGGTGTAATGTGTCGCAACCAAATTGTATACCGGGAAAACCCAGTTTAAAAGCCCCCTTCTCGTCACTGTAAAGTGTGTCGAACGCAACACCCGGTTTCGGGCCGAAAGCGATGTGAATGTTTTCTATTGCTTTTTGGGTTTCAGCGTTGGTGACAGTTCCTTTTATCCAATAGTCAGCATGAGGTACACCGTATTCTTCCGTTCCGATGCAACTGGACACACCTATCAAAGTCAGCAGTGCGGTCACCATTTTGTCGAACAGTTTAATGCTTTGTCTTTTCATAAGTCGGTCGCTGTTTATTCTTGTTCTTTGTTTGCTTTACGCTTTAAAGTGAAGTTGACCGTCCGTTCGAAATGTCCTTCGTACCATCCATCGCCTTTTTCGGTGCGGTCATCCTTGGTGAATACAAACTCCGTGCTGTCGGACAGAAATTCTCCACCGTTGGCTTCTCCGTCTACATCCTCCACTTTGATACGTACACGGGGTGCGGTGAAATCATGGCCTGCATAGTTGTAGTATCCTTGTTTGTTGGTATAAATGGTGTCCTTCCAACCTTGGTTGGTGTCCACAATCACATGAATGTTGTCCAACGGACCGGATTCTATTCCCATTACCGTGCCTTTCACTTCGAAAGAAGCTGATGGTGTTCCGTAATCACAACTACATGATCCCAGTGCGTAGCCAATGAAAGCCAGCAGTGCGGCCACTATCTTGTCGAACAGTTTGATACTTTGTTTTTTCATCTAAAA
This sequence comes from uncultured Porphyromonadaceae bacterium, assembly GCA_949285425.1. Classification (GTDB taxonomy): domain Bacteria; phylum Bacteroidota; class Bacteroidia; order Bacteroidales; family Paludibacteraceae; genus QVMH01. Next base: position 7,828 of record CASEAJ010000064.1, on the reverse strand, counting down.
GGAGTTTAGGGGGTCATTCCAATAAGTCTTCTATGTGTTTCATGCAGAGTCTTGCATGTCCATGGAAACCGTCGTAAGTGTAATAGGGAACATCGGTGCTGTCGCTGGCAAACCGGCCTCCTCCTGCCAGACCGTCTATATCTTCAGCTTTTACGCTTAGTTGATGCATACTCTCCCATTGGAATATGAAGCATCCGGTGCTGTCAGTGTAGGTTGTATCTACGGGAATGCCTCCAAGCCTGAGGGTGATTTGGATATTGGGCAAGGGTTCGTCAAACAAATCATCGCTTACAAATCCGTGTATTTCATCGTATGTAGTTTCAATGGGACCATAGCAGGCGGCGAACAGTCCGGTGCAACCCAATAAAGTGAGTATTTTGAATATCACTTTGTCGAATAGTCGTGTGAATGACATTTTCATGACAACCTCCTTTCTGTTGTTGCAAAATGATTCCTTTTCGGGACAAATGTATGGAAAGTATTTGGAAAATAAAAGTATGAAAATAAGTTTTTTATGAAATGTGAACGTTATTTCAGACAAGAATAATGATGGCAGGAATGTGCGATTTCATGTGCTTGGACCGATGAACATGCAATAGGGGACTGTTGTTCCGCATAGTTGGAAAAGAAGGCCGGCCGATTGTAGGAATGCAATCGGCCGGCCTTCTTTATTGTATGAAGAAATCAATTACATTCTTCCGCCACCCAAAGCCTGATACAGGGTAATGATGCTCTGTATTTCGGTAACCCGGTTGGCTACCTGGTTCATTTGAGCGTTGAGCAGGGTTTGCTGTGCGGTGAGCACTTCGAGGTAGGTGGTGCTGCCGTGCTGCATCAGCAGGCTGGTGCTGCGTGCCGCTTGGGTGAGCGAGGCTACCTGTTTGTCGTAGTACTGCACCTTGGCTCGTGCCGTCTGGTACTGTTCCAATGCTTCGTTCACTTCTACACCGGCATTGAGCAAGGTTTGCTCAAAAGCGAGTCTTGCTTCTTCCTGTTGTGCCTTGGCTATGCGCAGTTGGGCTATATTGGCTCCCCGGTTAAACAGCGGTTCGGTGAGTGAGGCTACGGCCGAGGCAATGAACTGTGCCGGACTGACAATGACTCCGCCCAGGCTGTTGGTCCAACCGGCTGTACCTCCAAGTGTGATGGACGGATAGAAGGCCGAACGGGCGGCATTGGTGCCGTAGAATGCTTGTGCCAGGGCCCATTCTGCACTGCGCACATCGGGGCGGTTGGCCAACATTTGTACCGGTATGCCTACAGAGAGGCTTTCGGGAAACTGCTGATTGGCTATCTGTCCGCGCTCAATGTTGTGCGGTACATCGGCAAGCAGCAGGCACAGTGAGTTTTGTGCCTGGTTCACCTGTTCCTTCAAATCGAGTACGGTAGTACATATGCTGTAGTATGTCGCTTCGGTTTGGGCCAATGCGGCTTCGTTGACCATGCCGGCTTCTTTCATGGCTCGGGTCACGTCTACGCTTTTGCTCCAGGCTGTTTCGGTAGCGCGGGCTATTTCATATTGCGCATCGAGCATGAGCAAGGTATAATAAGTGTTGGCTACGGCTGCTACCAGTTGGGTTTTGACAGCCTGTTCATACTCCATGCTTTGTTCGTAGGCGGCCTGGGCCTGGCGTTTCTTGTTGGTGTTCTTGCCGAAAATGTCTATTTCCCAACTGGCCGTGACGGGCAGTGTGTAAGTTTTCGGCTGGAATCCGTTGGCTCCTCCGCTGATACCTCCTTCGGGAGCAACGGCAATCATAGGCAGGTATGACAGACGGGCCGTCAGCAGGGCGGCTTCGGCTTCCTGCACTTTCAGATGAGCCGTACGCATGTCGGTGTTGCGTACCAGAGCGGAGTCGATGAGCCTTTGCAGATAGGGGTCGGTAAAGACTTCCTTCCATGACAGGTTGCCGAAGTTGGTGGTGTCAGTCGCGTTGACTTCCGTACCATATAAGCCTTCGGGAACCTCTTCGGCTGCTTTGTATTTATTGTATATGCCGCAGCTGCTCAGTGCGAGCAGCGTAGCGGACAACAGGATTGTTTTCTTCATATCGTTAGTCTTTCTTTTTCGTTTGAGAGTGGCTTTGAATGTTCTTCAGCCGTTTCATGACTTCTTTCTCGTGTTCGCTTTCTTCAATTTCTTCCTGAACCTGCCAGTCTTCGGAAGGTTCGTTCTGAAGTGGAACGACTTTTTCCTGCAACCATTGGAACACGACAAACAGTGCCGGTACCAGGAAGAGCAAGGCCAGTGTACCAATGAACATGCCGCCAACCGCTCCGGTTCCCAACGCACGGTTCCCGTTTGCTCCAACTCCGGTCGATGCCATCAATGGGAACAATCCAACAATCATGGTGAGGGCTGTCATCAAAATCGGGCGGAGACGTACTTTGGCTGCACTTACGGCTGCAGCAATCAGACCCATGCCGGCCTTACGCCGTTCGGTGGCATATTCAGTAAGCAGGATGGCTGTTTTTGACAACAATCCGATAAGCATGATCAACCCGGTTTGCAGGTAAATGTTGTTTTCCAGGCCGAGCAACTTGGCAAAGAGGAAACTTCCCATCAACCCGCATGGTACGGCCAAAAGTACGGCAAACGGAATAATGAAACTTTCATACAGTGCACTGATGATGAGGTAGATCATCAGGAAGCAGATGGCGAAGATAATAATCGTCGTACCGCTTTGCTGGCTTTCTTCACGGGTGATACCTCCGTAGTCGAAACTGTAGCCGGTAGGCAAGGTGGTGGCTGCCGTTTCCTCCACCGCACGAATGGCATCACCGGTACTGTAACCATCGGCCGGCATGACGTTGAGCTCAATGGAGTTATACATATTGAAGCGGTTCAGCGTTTCAGCTCCATAGGTACGTGTCAGTGTGACGAACTGGCTGAGAGGTGCCATTTCGCCGTTGGAAAGCCGCAGGTATGTGTGGTCAAGTGATGATTCGTCCAGACGGTATTTCGGGTCGGCTTGCATCATGACACGGTACACTTTCGAGAAACGGTTGAAGTTGGATATGTATTGTCCGCCGTAGTATCCGGACATGACGGCGAGCACGGTGTTGGTGGTTGTTCCGGCCCGTTTGCATTTTGCGGCATCTACATCAACAATCCATTGTGGGAAACGGGTGTCGAAACCTGTATAAGCACGGGCTATTTCCGGACGTTGGTTCAATGCGGCAATGTATTGGTTGGTTATGTTGGAGAATGTGGTGTAGTCACCTCCCATTTTGTCCTGTACGTTTACATTAAGCGCATTTCCCAAACCGTATCCGGGAATCATACCAGGAGCCATAACCATGACATTGGCTTCGCTGATGTCGGCCGTACGGCGATATATTTCGTTAATCAAAGCCTGTGCCACATCTTCCTTTTCAGGACGTTCATCCCAAGGTTTCAGGTCAACGATGAGCATACCGTATGAAGTACCGCTCCCCACGAAACTAAAACCGGACGTTTGCTGTACATTGTCTATTTGTGGCATATCCTGTACGCGGTCGGCTATTTTGTCCATAATTGCACTGGTCGTTTTCAGTGAGTTCCCGGGTGAAGTGGTTACGCTGACGAACAACACTCCCTGGTCTTCTTCAGGTACAAGGCTGGTTTTGGTCGTTTTCATCAGGAACACGAGCAACACAACCGAGCCCAGAATGAGACCCCATACAATCCAGCGGCGTTTGATGAAAAACAGCACGCCTCCTTTATACTTGTTTACCATGGTGCCGAATGCCGTGTTGAATGCTTTGCGGAAACGGTTGGAGAAGTTGTTCTTTTCCGTGCCATCTTCATTGACATAAGGTTTCAGCAACAAAGCACAAAGAGCAGGACTGAGGGTCAAGGCGTTGACAGCTGAAATGCCGACTGCAACAGCCATGGTAAGCCCGAATTGAGTGTAGAATACACCCGATGTTCCACCCATGAACGATACAGGAATAAATACGGCCATGAACACCAGTGAAGAGGTGATAACCGCGTTGCTGATACCTTTCATGGCATCAATAGAGGCCATGTACGATGATTTGTAACCTACATCGAACCGTGCCTGTACGGCCTCGACCACGACAATGGAGTCGTCGACCACCGTCCCGATGACAAGCACGAGGGCAAACAGCGTAATCAAGTTGATACTGAATCCGGCCAGAGCCATAAAAGCAAAAGTACCGATCAGCGAAACCACAATTCCCACCAGCGGAATGAGTGAGGAACGCAAGTCTTGCAGGAAAATGTACACCACCAGAATAACGAGGATAATGGCTTCAATCAAAGTTTTTACTACACCTTTCATAGATGCGTAAAGGAAGTCGTTCGTACTTTGAAGCTGGGTCAGTTCCACGTCTTTCGGCAGGTTTTTACGGGCTTCTTCAAGGAATTTGTCAATGTTGTTATTTACTTCGGTTGCATTCGAACCGGCCGTTTGGTAAATCATACAGCTGATACCGCTGTGACCGTTGGTCTTGCCTTCATAGGCATAGGATTCTTCGCCGAGTTCAATGTCGGCCACATCTTTCAGACGGAGCACTTCACCGTTTTCCGTCGAACGGATAACAATTTCACCGAATTCTTCCGGCGTGACCAGACGTCCGCGATACTTCATGGTGTATTGGAACGTCGAAGTCGAGTTTTCACCGAACGAACCGGTAGAAGATTCGATGTTTTGTTCGCCTAATGCCGAAGTAATGTCAGATGGAATGAGCTTGTACTGCGACATGATATCAGGTTTCAGCCAGATACGCATACTGTAGTCGCCACCTAGAATCATCAAGTCACCGACACCGTTGATTCGGAGAATTTCCGGTTTCAGGTTGATGCTGATGTAGTTGGCCAGAAACTTTTCGTCATAGGTATTGTTCGGACTGTGCAGGGCAAAGGTCTGCAACTGGCTGGTCTGACGTTTTGAAGTGGTGATACCCACTTGGGTAACTTCTACGGGCAACTGTCCGGTAGCCTTTGACACACGGTTCTGCACGTTTACGGCAGCCATGTCCGGGTCTACACCTTGTTTGAAATAGACGGTTACACTGGCATTTCCCGAGTTACTGGTTTCCGACACCATGTAGGTCATGTCTTCCACACCGTTGATGGCCTCTTCAAGAGGGGCAATCACACTTTTCTGCAGGGTTTCGGCACTGGCTCCAAAGTAGTTGGTACTTACTCTGATGGTAGGGGGAGCAATGTCCGGATAGCGTTCAACAGGCAGGGTAAAGATGGATATGAGTCCCACCACGACAATCGTGATGGAAATCACCGCCGAAAATACGGGGCGTTCAATAAAATGTCTCAGGTTCATGAGTAAATCCTCCTTTGTTTATTGGTCTGCCGTACTTTTTTTTGTGTTGATTACTGTGCCTTCGCGCAATAATCCGGCTCCTTTGGCTACAATGACATCGCCTTGCTTCAGTCCTTCGTTCACAATGAACTCTTCTCCTCCATCCACTTGAGTTACTTTGATGAGAGTAGCCTGTGCTTTACCATCGACCACCTTGAATGTGTAGCGCTGATCCTGTATTTCGTATGTGGCAGCTTGCGGAATGACGAATATATTGTTCTTTTGTACAGGTATGATCACACTTCCTGTACCGCCGCTATGTAGCAGTCCCTCAGCATTGGGAAATGCAGCCCGCAGGCTTACGGAACCGGTAGCCTGGTCAATGACCCCGCTGATGGTTTCTATTTTCCCTTCGTGGGCATATATGGAGTTGTCGCTCAAGCGCAGCTTGATGGAAGGCATCTGTTCCAGCGCGCGGTCTTTCGATCCGTATTGCCGTATCATTTCCAACAGCCGGTTTTCCGTCATGGAAAAATAAACGTACATCACCGAATTGTCCGATACGGTGGTCAGTGGTTGCGGAATGGCCGAGCTGACCAATGCTCCTACACGGTAGGGCAATGTGCCGACTACTCCATCCGACGGGCTGGTGACAACGGTGTATGACAGGTTGTTGCGTGCGTTCACTTCCTGAGCTTCCATTTGGGCCAATTGGGCCTGTGCGGTGAGCATGGCGTTTTGTGCCGTGTTCAGGTCAAATTCGGAAACGACTTTTTCTGCATAGAGGGATTGCTTGCTTTCGTAGGTCAGTTTTGCGTTGGCAAGCGAGGCTTTGGCTGCTTCCACATTCGCGATGGCCGTTTGCAAAGCCGCTTCGTAAGGCACCTGGTCGATGATGAACAAGGTCTGGCCTTTCTTCACGCGTTGTCCTTCGGTTACGCACAGTTGTGTCAGTTTGCCGCTCACTTGTGGATAAATTTCAATGTCTTGCCGACCTTTGATGGTGGCCGGATAGGATGAAGACAACGTCCGGTTGGTAGGGGCAATTGTCATGACTTCATGCTCTGTGCTTGTTTGTGGCTGGGTTGTTTGCTTGCAGCCCCAAAAAGCCAAACTGCAGGCAATGACGGCGCATGCCTGCTTCATAAGAGAAAAATTTCTGTTCATTCTAATACCTATTTTTTTTGTGTGTGCAAAGATACTGTCTTTATTAGTAACAAAACTTTTCAAAGTACGCATATTTCTGTTCATTTTCGGAATAAAAAGTGTGAAAAGTATATAGAATGTGTTATTTTTGCTGTCAAAATAGAAATGATTATTGTTTATGGATCAACGCGATATAGAAGTGGCCCTGTTGCGTGAGCCGTTTGTGGCAGGAACCGGCAATCTTCCATTTTTGGTAGACCGTTTGTGGAAACTGGCCGGAGGGCTTGTCTGCCTTTGCCGTCAGGGAACGGCCAGGGTGAGCATTGACATTAAAGAATATGTCATTAAGGAAAATACGCAGGTTCTGCTCATTCCGGGCAGCATTTTCTGTATCAATGAAGTGAGCGATGATTTCAGCTTGTCTTATTTCTGTTATACGCGGGAGCTGTTTCAGGAATCTTATCTGCACATGGAATCGGCCTTTATCACCTTTTTGAAGGAGCATCCCTGTTATGTTTTGCCCAAGCGCAGCATGTATGCCATTGATGGGCTTTTGCATTCCATGTCGGCCGTGTATGCCGACAAGAAAAACCGCTATCGCGTGCAAATGGCCAAGAATCATTTGCAAAGCCTGTTGCTGGATATTTATGATAAATACCAGCGTTTTTACAGCAAGCAGGAGACGGATGGCAGCGACCGGCAGGATGAACTCTTCAAAAGTTTCATGATGCTGCTACACGAACATTCGACTTCGGAACGCGAAGTGTCGTTCTACGCTGAAAAACTGTGCATATCCACCAATTATCTTACCGGCATTTGCCGGCACATAGTAGGCAAGTCGGCCAAACAGATTATTGATGATTTTGCCATGTTGCAGATTAAGGTGCTGCTGCAGTCAACCGAGTTGAGCATAGTGGACATTGCCGATCGTTTGAACTTTCCGGACCAGTCGTACATGGGACGGTATTTCAAACGTCATGAAGGCCTCACACCAAAGGAATATCGTACCGGTCGGGGTGTTTAACCCAAATCTAATGATTTAGGTTAAGCCTTTTGGGACGGGTCTTGGCATGATTTTTTGTGCTTTTACCATGTTTGTCTTCTTTTTAATAAGATGATGTTATCGTCCCACGTATGTGGGACACGTGTACCACGGCCGTGAGACACGTGTCCCATATATGTGAGACACGTGTCCCACGAATGTGGGACGATAACTTTATGTCATTTAACGAATAAGGTTGACTTAAAATATCTTAATGCATAAAAGAGGTTGACTCGGATTTGACTTATGTTTATATTGGGTTGACTCGTTTGTCAACTATTCACTTGTCGGGTTGACTTTTCTGTTTGTCCGTACAAAGATACAGAAAAATCTGTTTGTTCCCTGAGGCTGCGTTGAGGAAAGCACCGTGGTG
>CASEAJ010000063.1 GCA_949285425.1 uncultured Porphyromonadaceae bacterium | reverse complement strand
TGCGCACCGTGCGGAATTTCTTCCATTCGTTGGCAAACGGCACGCTAAGCATCAGCAGTATCACGCCCACCGCCAAGATGCTCGAGCCGGAAAACAAGGTAATGGTATACCGGGTGATAAAGTCGGACATTATGCTCTTACTTTAGGGTACTTTAATTCCTACGCACACCTTATAGTCGTCGCTTCACGCGGAAGTTGCTTTCTTTAAGAGATGCGTTTTTCAGGCACAAATTTAGATAAAATCCTCGGAACTCTACACCGGCAGAATTGGAAAATCCACAGCGTGTTGACCCCGTGTGCCAAATGCCGCTGACCCTCCGAAAAAATCTGCATACGCCCCGTGTAAGTCCTGGACCACGAGCTGTATATCCCGGATGCCATTGCCCACAAGTCGATAGGTTTGGAAGGTGCCATTGCCTTTACTTTACATCAACTGAAATGACATTGGCAATGTCTTGGCTGAACCAAGGTTTCATGCCTGCCTTTTCCTGTACCTGCCCGGCGATACGCCTTTCTCCCTGGTGAACACCCTGACGAAGTGCGGCACATCGTTGAAGCCCACGAGCCAGCATATCTCCGACACGGATTTCCGGGAATGCTCCAGCAGGGAGCAGACCGTGTTCAGCCGATACTGCATGACGAACTGCGAGAAGGTCATCCCCTTGCAACGCCTGAACTGCTGCACGGCACACCGCTTGCCCGCCGTATGCACGAGTTCACGTTCTTTGCCTACCAAGCCAACGAAGCCCTGCACATGACCGCCGGAGAACATATCCGTCGCATGGTCATCGACATGGCCAAAGAGCGGTTAATGGACGACCAGCCCGTTTCATCGGTAGCCTACGATTTGGGCTTTGATTATCCCCAGCACATGACACGATTGTTCAAGAAATATGTAGGGTGCAGCCCGTCGGAATATGTGAGAAAACGAGGAAAGTAGCAATAAGTTTCTTGCGGATTATTCTTAATTGAGTGGCAAACTTTACCTCCATATCCCACTCGTTTAAGGTTAGTGGAAAAGCCTATTGATTATTAATATTATCTTTATGTTCTCAATATTGAAAGATGAATTGTTGCAAAAATAAGAAAAGCATAAGGAATACTTAGAATTGACGGGAACTTTACGGTATCAAATCACAAAGAGTATTGAATGTATAATCTGATAATCAGAAAAATATAGAATGTTATTCGGTTCAAGAATGAAGCCCTGCACTGTTGCTCGCTTCACGATCTGAGGCTCGTAGGAGAGCCTTGCAAGTCGAAACGAGCAACGCCGAAGCCCCACGCCGATATGTATAACATGACCTCTGTGCCGACAGTTGCCAACGGTGCGCATGCATGCACCAATGGCCGTATGTGGCAGGTTGAGGTATGTATATAACACACCCACGGGGCATTCACGTTGCTTTGTTTTTGACTTGCAATTGAAATTTTCCTACGATTTCAGATCGTCAAAACCAAAGCGTAGTAAACGCCTTCTTCTATGTCTTGTCCCACCCGCCCGTTTTTTCCTGAGGGGAAAAAACATCGGCGTAGGACCATGCAAAGTTAGTCAAATATTCTGTTCTACCTAAAACGGAGCCGACAAACTTTTTGCAGGCTTTCGGCCGGACAACCTCCCGGCCCGGCTTGTGGCCGGAACGAATCAGCCGGAATGCGCCCGTCGGCATGCGTGTGTGCAGGTCGTTTTGTGGGCGGCGAATTGGCCCGATGGAACCACCTGTAGTTTGCGGAAAAATCTTCTATAGAAAGTTGGTCAACATACTATAGAAGATTGGTCAACATACTATAGAAGATGGACCAACTTTCTATAGTATCTTTTGGCAGCCTTCAGCAAGGCTTGTGGCGGGCTTGAACTGAAATATTGTCAGTTGTTTGTGCCGCTTCGGGAGCGTCAGTGTCATGAACAGTGAACGGCCGCTTTTTCGCTTGTTCAACTTCCGTTTGTTTTTTCGGCGGTTTTGTTTACCTTTGCTCGCATAAGGTGGAAGAGGCATGCCGGTGCATCCGAAGTCCCGGAGCGGGCGGTTGGTGCGGCACATGCAGCCTTTCACGGAAAAACGGCTTGAATGTAAAGGAGGGTCCGGTAAATGGACCGCCGTAAAAGCTGGAACCTGGTAGCTCGTGAAAGTTAATTTGAAAGATGGGTTACTGAAAAGCTGGAATATAGTATCGTTTAATTTTTACGAATTGCGTATGCTTTCAAAAATCATTGCAGAAGATTTGGTCAGTCGCTTGCGCGAGTCAATCGCCATTAAAAACGAAATTGTCATAACCTGCCATGTGGGCCCCGACGGCGATGCCATTGGTTCGTCGCTGGCTTTGTGGCACTATTTGCGCGGACTGGGGAAAAGCGTGCACGTGGTGGTGCCCAACCGCTTCCCCGATTTTCTGGCATGGATGCCGGGGGCGGACGAAATCATTGTGTACGAAAAAGACCGGACGAGGGCCGAAGAGGTGTTTGCGCAGGCCGACCTGATTTTTGCGCTCGACTTCAACGAACCGAAGCGGCTGGACAAGCTGGAACCGGTGTTCAGCAAGGCCGCGGCTCCCAGAATACTGATTGACCATCACCTGTATCCGGACAATTTTGCCCAGCTCGTCATTTCCTATCCGGAAATATCGTCGACCAGCGAACTGGTGTTCCGTGCCATTTGCCGCATGGGACACTTCGAACGCATTACGTTGCCTTGTGCACAGTGCGTCTACACCGGCATGATGACCGACACGGGCGGATTCAGCTACAACTCCAACCATCCCGAAATTTACACCATCATTGCCGAACTGATAAAAATAGGTGTCGACAAGGACGATATTTACCGGAAGGTGTTCAACAGCTATTCGCACGACCGACTGAAACTGCGGGCTTACAGCATTTACCGCAAAATGAAGGTGTATCCCAAGTACCGGACGGCGCTGATCACGCTGACGCTTGATGAACTGAACCGTTTCAACTATCAGGCGGGCGACACGGAGGGCGTGGTCAACATACCGCTGTCCATCGATGGCGTCGTGTTTTCGGTGCTGATGCGCGAGGACACGGACAAAATCAAGATTTCCTTCCGCTCGCAGGGCACGTTCCCGGCCAACAAGGTGGCCGCCGAACTGTTCGGAGGAGGCGGACACCTGAATGCGGCCGGCGGCGAAAGCTATACCACCCTGGCCGAAGCGGTGGACAAGTTCCGCAAGGGCCTGCCTGCATACCGCCATTTGCTTGAGGAATAGGGGGCTTGCCGGCCGGTCGGGGAATGCCCGGCTGGGGGTGAAATATTTCCCGGGAGAATTTGATTTTTTTACTGGGAAAACAACTATCTTTGCCGTCAAGATGAGGAAAAGGTACAATCAACATATTTTTCGTCACGGTGAATTGCAGCAGAACTGTTGCACTGGAACGGATTTCCCTAAAAAACAGAAGGCCAACGTGAATCATTAACGGATTTGTGTTGGCTTTTTTGCATTTATTATATACACAATCTTACGTTATGAGCAATAAAAGTTTAGTGTCGATTACAGATTACAGCAAAGAGGACATTTTGTCGATATTGGCTTCAGCTGCCGATTTTGAGGCTTCGCCCAATCGGAAAACCTTGGATGGGAAAGTGGTGGCGACCTTGTTTTTCGAACCTTCCACGCGTACCCGTCTGAGTTTTGAAACCGCGGCCATCCGACTGGGAGCCAAAACCATTGGCTTTTCGGATGCGGCCACCAGCAGTTCGTCGAAGGGAGAGACGCTGCACGATACCATTCAGATGGTGAGCTGCTATGCCGATGTCATTGTCATGCGCCACTATCTGGAAGGAGCGGCCCGCTATGCGGCCGAGGTGTCGCCGGTGCCTGTTGTCAATGCCGGCGATGGTGCCAACCAGCATCCTTCGCAGACCTTGCTCGACCTGTACTCCATCCTCAAGACGCAGGGGACGCTGGAAAACCTGAACATCTGCCTGGTGGGTGACCTGAAGTACGGACGTACGGTGCACTCGCTCATACAGGCCATGTCGCACTTTCACCCCACGTTCAAGTTTATTGCTCCGGAAGAACTCCGCATGCCGGAAGAGTACAAGACCTTCTGCCGGAAACACGGCATTCCTTTCACCGAATCGACCGAACTGACCGACAACTTCAACGATGCGGACATTCTCTACATGACGCGTGTGCAGCGCGAACGCTTCTCCGACCTTATGGAGTATGAACGGGTGAAAAATGTCTACACGCTGAACAACGCCATGCTGGAACACAGCAAGCCGAATCTGCGCATCCTGCATCCGCTTCCCCGTGTGACGGAAATTGACCCGGATGTGGACAAGAACGAAAAAGCCTACTATTTCAAACAGGCCCAGAACGGATTGTATGTCCGTCAGGCAATCATTAGTAAAGTACTGAGTTAATATGCATGTTATGGAAAAGGAACTGAAAGTAGCCGCATTGCGTAACGGAACGGTAATAGATCATATCCCGTCGGACAAACTGTTCAAGGTGGCCTCCATGTTGCAGGTGGAAAACTGCCCGCACCAGGTGACACTGGGAAACAACCTGGAGAGCAAACTGCTGGGCTCGAAAGGCATTATCAAAATATCCGACCGCTTTTTCGAAGAGTCGGAAACCAACAAGATTGCCTTGATTGCCCCGAATGCGAAAATCAACATCATACGCAACTACGAGGTGGTGGAAAAACGCCCGCTGTCTCTGCCCGATGAAATACGCGACATTGTGCAGTGTGCCAATCCGAACTGCATAACCAACCACCAGCCGGTGCCTACCCGCTTTACGGTGGTGAAGGAAGATGGCGAGGTGCGCCTGCGTTGCCGCTATTGCGAGCGTGAGGTGAAACAGGAAGAAGTCAAGATAAAATAAAACATGTCTGCAAGGTGACCGACGCTAAAAGGAAAGATACGGACCGGGTGGCCGGCGGCCGTGCTTCGTGCGAGCCGGGCCGGCACGTGACGTGGAAACCGGGTAACATGATTTATCCGCTTCCGGCGGTGCTGGTGTCGTGTGGCAGTGTGCCCGAAGAGTACAACCTGTTCACGGTGGCATGGGTGGGCACGGTGTGCACCAATCCGCCCATGTGCTACATTTCCGTGAGGCCGGAACGGCATTCCTATCCCATCATCAAGCGGAACCGGGAGTTTGTCATTAACCTGACCAACGAAGACCTGGCCTATGCCACCGACTGGTGCGGGGTGCGCAGCGGGCGCGACTGCAACAAGTTTGCCGAAATGGGGCTGACGCCTGCCGAGTCGGCCGTGGTGGCGGCTCCCTATGTGCAGCAGGCGCCGGTGAGCATTGAGTGCCGCGTGCGCGACATCATTCCGCTGGGTTCGCATGACATGTTTCTGGCCGAAGTGGTCAACGTGTGGGCCGACGAGCGGTACATAGACCCGGAAACGGGTGCGTTCAGTCTGGCCGATGCCCGTCTCATTGCCTATTCGCACGGACATTACCACCGCCTGGGCGAGGAAATAGGCAAGTTCGGCTGGAGTGTGAGAAAAAGAAAGAAATAAATAAAATCCTATTTGTAACGAAAAAACATAGAAATGAAGAGAGACCAAGTAATTTTTGACATCATTGCGCGTGAAAGACAGCGTCAGATGAAAGGCATTGAACTGATTGCCTCCGAAAACTTCGTGAGCGACCAGGTCATGGAAGCCATGGGGTCCGTGCTGACCAACAAATACGCCGAAGGCTATCCCGGCAAACGCTATTACGGAGGCTGCGAAGTGGTGGATGAGAGCGAAACGCTCGCCATCGAACGGCTGAAGAAGATTTTCGATGCCGAATGGGCCAACGTGCAGCCGCACTCCGGGGCACAGGCCAATGCGGCCGTGTTCCTGGCCTGCCTCAATCCGGGCGACAAGTTCCTCGGCCTGAACCTGGCCCACGGCGGACACCTTTCGCACGGTTCGCCCGTCAACAGTTCGGGCATCCTTTATCACGCCCTCGAATATAACCTGCTCCAGGACACCGGACGCGTTGACTATGACCAGATGGAGGAAGTGGCGCTGCGCGAACGTCCGAAACTGATTATCGGAGGCGGTTCGGCCTACTCACGCGAATGGGACTATCGCCGCATGCGCGAGATTGCCGACAAAATAGGGGCCATTCTTATGATTGACATGGCACACCCCGCCGGACTCATTGCTGCCGGACTGCTTGACAACCCGGTGAAATATGCCCACATTGTCACCTCGACCACGCACAAGACCTTGCGCGGACCTCGCGGCGGTGTCATCATGATGGGCAAGGACTTCCCCAATCCCTGGGGCAAGACCACTCCGAAGGGTGAAGTGAAAATGATGTCGGCTCTCTTGGATTCGGCCGTGTTCCCCGGCATTCAGGGCGGTCCGCTCGAACATGTCATTGCCGCCAAGGCTGTGGCATTCGGCGAAATACTGCAACCCGAATGGAAGGAATATGCCCTTCAGGTAAAGAAAAACGCCGCAGCACTGGCCGATGCGCTGGTTAAACGTGGTTTCACCATTGTGAGCGGCGGCACCGACAACCACTCCATGTTGGTTGACCTGCGCTCGAAATATCCCGAACTGACCGGCAAGGTGGCCGAAAAAGCCCTCGTGTCGGCCGACATCACGGTGAACAAGAACATGGTGCCTTTCGACAGCCGTTCGGCATTCCAGACTTCGGGCATCCGCCTCGGCACACCGGCCATTACCACCCGTGGAGCCAAGGAAGACCTCATGGAAGAAATTGCTGAAATGATAGAAACCGTACTTTCCAACGTGGACAACCCGGCGGTGATTGCCGAAGTGCGTGCACGGGTCAACAAGACCATGGAAAGCTATCCGTTGTTCGCCTACTAAAATCTTTGCACAGGCAGGTGCGGTGCGTCGGACGAACCACCGCCCGCCTGCCGGTAAGGTGCAGCATAACGGGCAGGATGCAACGCCGCAGCTTGCCCGTTATGATGTGCCGTGCTGAAACGCCCATTTCTATCCGCCTATGTCAGAACAGGTTTACCAGCTTTCCGAGCATACGGACACCACCGTATTCTACGGGGTGAACAACCGTAACCTACAGCTCATAAAGGACCTCAACCCCGATGTCCGCATCGTGGCGCGCGGTCATGCCGTGAAGCTTGCGGGCAGCGAGGCGAGCGTGCAGCAACTGATCGGCGCCCTTGAAAAGCTCGAACAGTATGTGCTGGCCAACAACACGCTCACCGAAGAACACATCATCGCCCTGTTGCGCGACGGAAACCGCCCGGCCGACCTCACCTTCGAGCACCTCATTCTGCACGGAGTCAACGGCAAGTCCATCCTGGCCCGCACCGAAAACCAGCGCAAGCTGGTGCGCGACTTCGACGACAACGACCTGCTTTTCGCCATCGGTCCGGCAGGGTCGGGCAAGACCTATACGGCCATAGCCCTTGCCGTGCGCGCACTGAAAAACCGCGAGGTGCGCCGCATCATCCTCAGCCGCCCTGCGGTGGAGGCCGGCGAGAAGCTCGGGTTTCTGCCCGGCGACATGAAGGAGAAAATAGACCCTTACCTGCAGCCGCTTTACGACGCCCTGCAGGATATGATTACCCCCGCCAAGTTGCGCGACTACCTGGAAGGCGGCACCATACAGATTGCCCCGCTCGCCTTCATGCGCGGACGCACGCTGAGCGACGCGGTGGTCATACTCGACGAGGCGCAGAACACCACCGTGCCGCAGATAAAGATGTTCCTCACCCGCATGGGGCTGAACACCAAGATGATTGTTACCGGCGATGTCACCCAGATAGACCTGCCTGCCTCGCAACGCTCGGGACTGATTGATGCGCTCGACACCTTGCGCGGAGTCAAGGGCATTGCCCGTGTCGACTTCGACATGCGCGACATTGTGCGGCACCGGCTCGTGCAGCGCATTGTCGAGGCTTACGAGCGGAAAAAGGAGCAACGCCCGCAACCGTCCCGCGAAGGGAAAGGGCCTGCTGATAACGACAATGAATATGATAATATAAGGTAAACAAACACCATCAATTATGAACAAAGCATTGACCCAAACCGACTTTCACTTCGAAGGTCAGACCAACGTCTACCACGGCAAAGTGCGCGACGTGTATTCAGTAAAGAATGACTTGCTTGTCATGGTGGCCACCGACCGCATATCGGCCTTCGACGTGGTGCTGCCCAAAGGCATTCCCTACAAAGGACAGATGTTGAACCAGATAGCCGCCAAGTTCCTCGATGCCACCGCCGACATCGTGCCCAACTGGAAGCTGGCCTCGCCCGACCCCATGGTCACCGTCGGCCTGCGTTGCCAGGGATTCCCCGTTGAAATGATTGTACGTGCCTACCTCTGCGGCAGTGCCTGGAGGGCATACAAGGCCGGCGCACGCGAACTGTGCGGGGTGCGTCTGCCCGAAGGCATGCGCGAAAACCAGCGGTTCCCCGAACCCATCATCACCCCGACCACCAAGGCCGAACTCGGATTGCACGACGAAGACATATCGAAAGCCGAAATCCTCGCCCGCGGACTGGTGTCGAAAGAAGATTATGAACTGCTTGAACAGTACACCCTCGCCCTCTTCCGCCGCGGTACTGAGATTGCCGCACGGCGCGGACTGATACTGGTGGACACGAAATACGAATTCGGCAAGCGCGACGGCAAAATCTATCTCATCGACGAGATTCACACGCCCGACTCCTCGCGCTACTTCTATGCCGACGGCTACCAGGAACGCTTTGACCGTGGCGAAGCCCAGCGGCAGCTCTCCAAAGAGTTCGTGCGCGAATGGCTCATGGACAACGGATTCCAGGGAAAGGCCGGCCAGCAGGTGCCCGAAATGACCGACGCCATTGTCGACAGCATCAGCGACCGATACATCGAACTGTTCGAGAACATTACCGGCGAAAGCTTCGACAAGGCCGACAACACGGACCTCGCCGCCCGCATTGCCCACAATGTGGAGGAATATCTGAAGACGGTGTAAGGGTGTCAGTATTTCCGCCCATCATACTAACATCGGCCCTGCAGGCATCTGTGGGGCCGATTATTGTCTCCCGCCCGAACGATGCCGACCTTTCGGCCGAATGATGCGCATCATTCGGCCGAACGATGCGCATCACTTGCCCCAAATGATGCGCATCACTTGCCCCCAGTGATGCGCATCATTTATGTATGCAAAGCGTACTGATATGTGTTGAGGCAGATTGCTTTCAAATGAACGGTTTGTGGGGATGGCAAAAATATTTTGCAAAAAAGGCAAAAGTCTTTGCACAGTCAAAATATATTGTTATATTTGTCGCAATGAAAGCCCTCCCGCAACGGAGGGCACAGTACGAACCTTTAAAAAAGGAGGTTGCTATGAAAATAAAGTATGTATTGTCGCAAAAGCGCAATCCGCAGGACCCGGAAGGGCTGCGCAAATGGTACGCCTCGGTCAAGAGCACCCGTGAAGTCACCCTCAAGGAGCTGGGCCAGGAGATAACCCAACGCAGTACGGTGAACCATGCCGACACGCTGGCCGTGCTCGAGTCGCTCACACAAATGCTGTGCGAGCACCTGTCGAAGAACGAGATAGTCAGGCTGGGTGACTTCGGCTCGTTCTACGTAACCATCGGCAGCGAAGGCGCGGAAACGGAGAAAGCATTCAACTATACCATGATTCGCGACCCGAAGGTACGCTTCCGTCCCGGCAGCGACCTGAAGAAAACCATCAAGCTGTTCGAGTACGAAAAGTGGGAAAGCGCGAAGGAAGATGCCGCCATTGACCCCGAAGGGGGCGAAGATACACAGCCGTGAGGTTGCGTGTGCCATGTCCGTCGCCGCAAGGCGGCGGAGGCGGCCGGTGCGGGAGGTTGCACCTCATTTTTGCAACCTTTATCACATGGAGTGAAAGTGTTTTCATAGATGATTCGAGGACAGCCGCACCCCTCCGGCCGCCGCACTGTTGACATGATGCCCGTGAGGGCCTGTACTTCATAATTAGTTAAGTAAAACAAAGCCAGGCACGGCAATGCCCTGCATACCGGCTGCCGGCAGCAAGCCCCCGCATAGTTCATAGCAGTGGACTATAAGTGTGTTTTCTTCTGATCCGCAGCGGCGGACATGATGTTATAAAGGTTATCGGGGGAACTGCTGCCGGATGCCGTGCCTTTCGGATGCCCTGCATCACGAAGTGCATGGCCGTGCATGGGCACACATGTATTTGACTTGTTGACAGCATAGGATACGGGCGCACATCAATATTGGTTTGTAAGAAGCCGGCAGAGGGCAGTGTTTTTTTTAAGGGTTAAACATAGGCTTGGATTGGCTTTGTCCCTTTCTCATAGGGCAAGGCATTACCTCATCAGGAACTCTCTCTGCCGGCTGTCGCGCCCGTTGATACGAATTTGTATTTTACAAACCATAAATTCTTTTTCTTTTTTATCAGAAGAGTTTAACAAATGTTCGGCGGGCCGATGCCGTGATGGCATCGGCCCGTTTTTTTTGCATCGGTCCGTACCGTCAGCACCAGTAGATGTAGGCCAGCGTGCCCAGACTGATGACCACCCACAGGCTCACGCCCTGTATGAGCGGCCTTGCGCCTACCTGCTTCAACGTGTCCGGCGACAGCGAAGCGCCAATGAAGAACATGGTCAGCGTGAGCGATTTGCGGGCCAGTCCGTTGATGGCTTCTCCCACGGCGGGCACACTGCCGAGCGCATACGTGTTGACAAACATGGCGGCAACGAACAGGAAGATGAACCAGGGAATGCTGATTTTCTGTCCCTTGTTCTTGAACAGGAACGAGGTGATGAACGCTACCGGTATAATCCACAGCGCACGGGTGAGCTTGATGGTGGTGGCTACTTTCAGTGCTTCTTCGCCGTAGGCCGCTCCGGCTCCTACCACCGAACTGGTGTCGTGTATGGCAATGGCTGCCCAGGTGCCGAAATCATGCTGCGACATGTGCAGCGCATGTCCTATCATGGGGAATATGAACAGTGCTATGGCATTGAGCACGAACACCGTGGCCAGTGCTATGGACATTTCGCTGTCTTTGGCCTTGACCACCGGACCGATGGCTGCAATGGCGCTTCCGCCGCAGATGGCCGTGCCCGAACTGATGAGGTAGGAGGTGTTCTTGTCCATGCGCAAGGCCCGCCGTCCGATGAACCAGCCTATGAGCAGTGTGGCCACTACCGAAAGAATGGTGAACTCCATGCCTTCCTTGCCCGACTCGAGGGCCGACTGTACGTTCATGCCGAATCCCAGTCCGACAACCGAATACTGAAGCAGGCTTTTGGATATTTTCTTGTTGAACTGAGGGAAAGCCTGTCCGCAGGTCAGGGCAAAGGCCAGTCCGAGGAACAGGGCCAGCGGAGGACTTACCAGGGAAGACACCGTGTGCATGCCGGGTACGTAGTCAAGCAACAGGAACACCGCCAGCAGCGATACCAGCACCACATAGATGGTTTTGTTGTTTTCTTTCAGAACGTTCATTTTCATAGTCATTGTTGTTACCTTTTGTTATTTCGCTTGCAAAGGTAACATGACTGTGCGGACTGTGCCAATCGTTTCTTTTTATGGGTTATAACTGCAGGTTATAATGGAGTGCATTTGTGTTTGCAGAGGGAATATCGGTAGGGTGGTTCAATAGCGGGTCGGGTTCTGGTGTGCGGCAAACAGCATGAATGCCTGGGCAAGCCCTCCGTCCTGTCCTTGCTGTTGGACAAAGCAGAACTCCCGTTGCAGGTCGGCTTCTTTCAGCTCGACCACCCGGAAGGCGCCCGAAACCAGTTCCCGCGCAATGGCACGGATGGACACAATGCCTATGCAGTCCGTCTGTTCCAGAAAGCGTTTGATGCTTTCGGTGCTTCCCAGGTACATGAGCACTTGGAGCGATGACAGTTTTATGTCGTGTTCGCCGAGAGCACGTTCCACCACTTCCAGTGTGCCCGAACCCCGCTCGCGCAGCACCAGCGGATAGTGGGGCAGGTCGTGCACCGACAGTTCATCGCCTATCGGCAGGCGGGTGTTGCTGCGCACCACGGCAACCAGTTCATCGTGCAGAAAGCGGGTGTAGCGCAGGTTGGGCTGGCGTGACAATCCTTCCACCAACCCCAGGTCGATGCGGTGTTCTTGCAGGGCGGTTTCAACGGCCTGCGAGTTTCCGTTGAGCAGCGACAGTCTTACTTGCGGAAACTTCCCGATAAAGTCGGCCAGCAAGGCCGGCAATACATATTGTGCAATGGTGGTGCTGGCGCCCAGTCGCAGTTCGCCCGTATATTCGTTGCGCAGCAGATGCATTTCATACTCCAGCTGTTTGTAGGCGTCGAGTATTTTTTCACCGTGTTCCCGCAGCAGTTCGCCGGCCCGTGTCAGGGCGATGCGGTTGCCCTGACGTTCGAACAGCCGTGTCTGGTAGCTTGCTTCCAGTTCCTGTATGTGCTTGCTGATGGCCGGTTGGCTGATGAACAGTTCCTGCGATGCTTTGGTGAAACTCAGGTTTTTGGCTACACTGACAAATACTTTCAGACGGAAATCGGACATGGCGTTCTCTTTTTATGGGTTGTTTGTTGTGGTTCGGTTGGCAGGTTGGGCCTGTCGTGCCGTTTCCTTTTTTAGGAATACGGCGAGTATGATGGCTGTTGCAAGGGTAGCCAGCAGGTCGGCCGCGGGCTGTGCTGCCCATGCGCCGTTCAAGTCAAACAGCCGGGGCAGTATGAACAGTCCCGGAATGAGGAATATGAGCTGGCGTGTAAGGCTCAGCACGATGGCGGTAAACGCTTTCCCTATGGACTGGAAAAAGTGGGCCGCCACAATCTGGAATCCGACAATGGGAAACGCGGCGACCGTGATGCGCAGTGCGTTCGAAGCCATGGCCGTCATTTCGCTGTCGTTGGTAAACAGGCCGACCAGTGCATCCGGAAAAAGCATGCCGGCAAGAAAGCCGAGGGTCGACACGCAGGTGCCAATGATGACCGACTTTTTCAGCACGCTGAACATGCGGCCGTACAGCTGTGCGCCGTAGTTGTAGCCTATGATGGGTTGGATGCCCTGGTTCAGTCCGATGATAATCATGACAACCAGCGAGGTGATGCTGTTGGTAATGCCATAGGCACCGATGGCCAGATCGCCTCCGTATTTCAGCAGTTGCACGTTGATTAGTACAATGACGAAACTCAGCGCCATGTGCATGCTGAAAGGCGACAGCCCCAGGCTGAGGATGGATTTGACGATGTGCAGGTCGGGACGGAACCTTCCCGGACGGAACCGCAGGTTGCTCTTCGGGCGCATGAAGTGGGCCAGCACCCACACGCTGCCCACCCCGTAGGCAATGTTGGTGGCCCAGGCCGCCCCCCGAATGCCCCAGTTGAACACGAAGATAAACAGCGGGTCGAGCACTACGTTGACCAGGGCGCATATAATCATGGTCCACATGGCCTGTTTCGGATAGCCCGTGGCACGCATAATGCTGTTGAAGTTATAGCTCAAGGCCGAGAAAAACGCAAAGGGAATGATGATGCGCATGTATTCTTCGGCATAGCGGCTGGTGTGTTCCGTGCCGCCGAAGAGGCGCAGCAGGTCGTCCATGAATGTGCAGGAAGCGACAATGGCCACCCCCGACACCACGAATGTCAGCATAAAGGCATGGGCCAGTATGCTTTCGGCCCGGTCGCGGTTGCCGGCACCCAGCGCAATGGATATGCGGGCCGCCGAACCGCTGCCCACCAGCATGCCGAACGAGGTGAGTACATTCATGAACGGGAAGGTCAGTGCCAGGCCCGATATGGCCATGGGGCCCACCCCCTGTCCGATGAAGATGCGGTCGACAATGTTGAACAGCGACATGACCACTGTGCCGACAATGGCCGGCAGGGAGTATTGCCATATCAGTTTGCCGATACGTTCGGAAGCCAGTTGTTTGCTGATAATGCTTGATTCGGACATGTTGGCAAAGATAGTGAAAGGCGAGCGCAAAAAAAACAAACTTGTTTGAGTTTTTTTTGCCAAGCCGCCTCCTATCTTATGGAAAGATAGTGAAAGGCGAGCGCAAAAAAACAAACTTGTTTGAGTTTTTTTGCCAAGCCGCATCCTATCTTATGGAAAGATAGTGAAAGGCGAGCGCAAAAAAACAAACCAAACGTAACAAAGATATGATGCCTCCTGCAACGTTTGTAAAACAGGTTTACTTGTTTGTCAGCACAATCCGGAAGGTGGTGCCCACGCCCGGTTCGGAACGTTTCACGAATATCTTGCCGTGATGATACTCCTCGATGATGCGCTTGGCGAGCGACAGTCCGAGCCCCCAGCCCCGCTTCTTGGTGGTGTAGCCCGGTGTGAAAATGGCTTTGTACTGGCTCTTTTCCATACCCTTGCCGGTGTCGGTGATGTCGATGATGATGTCTGAATCTTTTGATTCCAGGTATACATCGATATTGCCTTCTCCGTCCATGGCGTCGATGGCGTTTTTGCAAATGTTCTCAATGACCCATTCAAACAGCGGTGGACTCAGTTTGACGAACACCGGTTCGCGGCCGGGGCAGTGGCAGCGCATGCTGACTTTCCGTGACGAGCGTTTGCTCACGTACTGCACGGCCCCTTCGAGTATCTCGCGCAGGTCGACCAGCTGCATGTCGGGGATGGAACCTACTTTCGAGAACCGTTCGGCAATGACACGCAGGCGGTTGATGTCTTTGCCCATTTCTACAATCAGGTTGTCATCGGGATATTTGTTGTGCAGCAGTTCCGACCAGGCCAGCAGCGACGAAATGGGGGTACCCAGCTGGTGGGCTGTTTCTTTCGACAGACCAACCCACACCTGGTTCTGTTCGGCCTTTTTGGTGCTGCCGAAGGCAAAGAACGCCACCAGTATGAACACGACAATGATGGTGAGCTGCACGTAGGGGAAATAGACGAGCTGTTTCAGCAGAAGCGAGTCGTCGTAATATACGAAAAGCTGGTCGTCCAGCAGGTTGAGCACAATGGGCGGATGCTTTTCGCTGAAACGCTCGATGCATTCGGCGTAGTAGGCATCGGCCTTTTCGGGTGCAGGTGTTTTGACATTGCGGCTGTCTATGTTGCCTTTGTAGTCGATGATGACGGGGATGGTGGTGTTTCCTTCGATGATTCTGAGCACGAGGTTGTTCACCATGTTGTCGTCAATGTCGGTAATGGACAGCAGGCGGGTGGCTTCGGCCCATATTTCAATGCGCTTCTGCTCCTCCTGCGCCAGCGATTGTGCCAGCCGGTTGGTGAAGAAAGTCGATACCAGAACGATGAGCAGTGCGACGATGATGAAGATGAGTTTTAGCCGTTGGGAGGCTTGGTATAAGTTTCTGTTTCCCATAATGAGTTTTTTTACATTGAATGTTGGTAAGTGAATGTCGTTGTATGTGTGATGGCTTGTGTCAATTTTCTTTTGTCGTTTCAGTGTGCGGGCTGTTTGCTCCCTGCTTTTTCCTTTTACGTCCGGCATACAGATGGCCCGTCCAGAATCCTAAAGCAAAGGGCACTCCTACGGCGGCAACGAGAAACAGGATTATCCACCCCAGCACTTTGCCGATTAGGCGTGGAAAGGCGTCGGTCAATTGTTGTATGGATTGGTCGGCCACGGTTTGCAGGTCGCCCATCAGTGCCTTGCGCTCTTCCGATATGTAAGCTTGCATTTCGGTGCGTTGGTAGTCTATGTTGGCAAACGTTCCGTTCACAGTCTGTTCAAACGATTGCAGCATCTCATTTACTTGTGTGTTGAGGCTTTCCAGCATGTGGTCCGATATTTCGGGGAAATGTTCTAAAATGAGGACAACCCGTTCAAAATCCCGGTTCAGACTGTCAACCGTGCCGCTTAGCTTGGCATAGACACTGTCTTCGCGCAGTTGCAGGCCGAGCAGGTCCTTGTTCCATGACAGGCTGTTGGAAAACTGTTGTGCATATCCTTCCATTTTCCCGCCTACTTCGGTAATGGCTTCGGGGATTGACCCTGCCGATGCCGTGTAGTCCTGTCCGTGTGCTTTCAGATAATCGAGCCAGGCAATGGACGAGTTGGCCGGCGAAGGCTCTTTGTTAAGGAGAAACAGCTGGTTGTGGGTCGACACGAAATCGTTCATGAGTGAGAACCGTTCGGGCGACATGGTCCGGGCAAGCAGTTCGGAATACCGTTTTTCGAGAGCCTCGGCTGTTTGGCGGGCAATGGGGGTTTGTTCGAAAAACAAAAGAGAGTCGGGCAAGGTAGTGAGCGTACGGTTCATGCTTGTGCATAGCAGCCACATGTCTATTGCCGCTATTTCGGGAGCTGACTGCATGGCGGCTGATGCGGCGGCAGACGCGGCGTGCATTTTCCAGCGTATGCAACGCATCTTTGCCTGTGTGTTGTCGGAAAGTTCTGCCATGGAGTCGGCTGCATGGGTCACTTGCTGTTGAAATTCATAATAGAATCCTCGGGTAATCGTGCGCAGTTCTGCTTCATGGGGAGGTAAGGGGTCGCCCGATGAAACGGAAACCTTGAAAAGCGAACATGCAGAAAACAACACCGCAACAAAAA
Organism: uncultured Porphyromonadaceae bacterium; assembly: GCA_949285425.1. Classification (GTDB taxonomy): domain Bacteria; phylum Bacteroidota; class Bacteroidia; order Bacteroidales; family Paludibacteraceae; genus QVMH01. Next base: position 5,702 of record CASEAJ010000063.1, on the reverse strand, counting down.
CGGTTACGGTTGGCAGGTAAATGTGTTTCATTGTAACATTGCGTTATGTGATATGAAAAATGTAGCAAAAATCATTCCGTAAATAATGGTCTGTTCGTGTCTTGCATGCAAGGAAGGCAACCGGAGGTTTTCCTGGCTTCATTCACTGATAGACGACCCCACACCTGATATATAAAACAACGGAAAAAGTCGGGGAAAATTGTGTGAAAAGTTACATAAAGACAGGGAATCAATACAACAGGCTTATGCTTGCTCCGAGAAGCAGGGTCTGGTTGTTGGGCAAGTCAATGCCGTAGGGAGTGAGGCCGTCGCTGAGCTGATATTCGGCTTTGAACCCTCCCAACAGATATCCTGCACCTATGCGTCCGCCGAACGAGCAACTGGCTTGCGAGGTAAATCTGTAGTTGGTAACTCCTTCTCTTAGTGCGATGGAAACCAGTCCGTTTATGCCGAGCGGCTGGGTGTAGCGTAAGTCGAAGAATACCGGAAAATTGATGAGATACATCCCTTTATATAAATAACTATCGTTTTCTCCGATTCGGACACATAGGCTGGCTCCGAATGTGATGTGTTTGCTGGCTCTTTGTGCGGCGGTGAACGATATGTCGGCATAAGTCAGTCCGCTGGTGTATTCAATTATCCATCGCCATTGCCGCCGCATGAAGTCATCCCTGTGCTTCTTTGCAATGGTGGTCTTTATGTTTTCTCTCATAATGTGCCTGTCATATCTGGAAGGGAGGGCAGGGGGGAGTGTGGCAGGCGGGCCTGTTTCAACTGTTTCGGTCGTGTAGGGTCGGTCGTCGCTTTCTTTTGGGGCTTCTTGCCGCCATATAAAACTTTCGCTGTTGTTATCCAGCGAGTGTAAAGAGTGTTGTGCAATGTCGCAGAAGCGGAATACGTATTCCGTGTCGTTTGTCTTTATTTTTACCGCTTTTCCCGGAATCCAGGCAGTTACTTTTCCGGCAATGAGTTCTTCGCTGTGCAGGGTGATGGAGTCGCACATCTCTTGTGCTCGAAGACTGATGCCTTTGAGACAAAGTAGTAATAGGACGGCAAGCAGACAGAACTTTCTTGTAGGTGTTTTTATTGGCATACGATTCCGTTTTTATGGTTATGGACGTCGGTTGTGCCATTCGGGAGTTTCGAGGAAGCGTTTCACGGCGCGGCGGATGGACTGAAGTCCGAACTGTTGCGGATCAATGTCGCTCAGGGGCATGAAGCGGAAAGCGGCCACATCGTCATCGGCTTGCAGATGGCGGTCGTCGGCAAGCCGGCAAGCAAAAAACAGGTCGAGCGTAGGGATGGTCAGTCCGCTGTATTCGTAGAGATTGGGCAGGGAGAACAGGTAGATTGCCTCTGTGACCTCACCGTTTACTTCTTCCTTTATCTCGCGTGCGATGGCTTCTTCGCCGGTCTCGTTGCCGTCGACAAATCCGCCTGGCAGGTCGAGGGTTCCTTTTGCCGGTTCTTTGGCCCGACGGCACACCAGCAACTCGCCTCGGTCGTTCATGATGAAAGCGGCAGTCGCCGCCGACGGGTTTACATACAGCACAAAGCCGCATGAGGCGCAGCGCATGGACTTTTCGTTGTTCACGGCAAATGCCGCCGACCCGCATACCGGGCAATGATGGAAAAGTTGTGAAAATATCATTTCGGTTGGAATTGGAAAGTTGATAGCGACGGTAGGGTGGGGGAAAAATTCAAGAACCGAAAGACGGAAATACAATATTATATATGTATGTCAGTCTTCGGCTCTCGGATTTCGTTTTATTTTACAGGGCTTTCTTTATGGCTTCCTGCACCATTTTTTCCATTACGTCATACCCTTTTGAAGTGACGTGCACTTCGTCGGTGGTGTATTCGGGTATCATGAAGTTTTCCGGTGTGGCCATGGCCGAGAAGAAGTCCAGATAAATGATTTTTTCCTGCTTGCAGTACTCCTTGATCATTTTGTTCAGATCGACTACCTGCTGGGTAGCCTTCACTTCGGGGCGCCATTTGTAGTATTTTACCGGTAATACAGAACAAAGAATGACTTCTATGTCGTTGGCATCGGCTATTTCGGCCATGCCTTTCAGGTTGTCAAGAATCATTTTCAGGGTCGACGGACCGGTGTTGCCGGCAATGTCGTTGGTCCCGGCAAGAATGACAACGGCTTCGGGCTTCAGGTCAACCACGTCCTGATGGAAGCGTAGAAGCATTTGAGGTGTCGTCTGTCCGCTGATACCCCGGTTTACATACGGATTGTTCTTGAAAAAGTCCGGATGAGTCCTGATCCACCCTTCCGTAATGGAGTTGCCCATGAACACGACCCGCTTCTCACCTTTGGCCGGTGCGGCGAGTTGGGCATTGGCTTCACGGAAACGGTTCAGGTTGGGCCAGTCCTGGGCATGGACCATCAATCCTCCGAGTAACAATGAACCTATGAAAAGGCTTTTGAACAATTTGTTTGATTTCATGATGTACATTAAAATGTTTAAGTTAGACATGTGTTGATAATATGATAATGTTGCAAAGGTAATGTTTTTTACAGATTAAATGCTTGCTTGTGTCTAAACTTCTGTCTGTTTTGCTGTGTTTTGACATACTTGGATGGGCTTGCCCGGCGGAGATGAATACGTGTGTGGAATTTACTTGGCTGGCAGTTGGTTGTGAATCGCTAAAAAACACTATCTTTGCCGCGTTAAATGAAAAAAACCATTTGTAAGGTTCAGTATTATGATTAAAGTAACATTTCCCGATGGTTCGGTACGTGAGTTCAGCAAAGGCGTAACCGGACTGCAAATCGCTGAAAGTATCAGCACGCGTTTGGCACAAGAAGTATTGGCCGTAAGTGTGAACGGTGAAACATGGGACCTGTCCCGTCCTATCCAAGAAGATGCAAGCATCAAGTTGTACAAATGGGAGGATGAGGAAGGAAAGCATGCCTATTGGCATTCCTCGGCCCACTTGATGGCAGAAGCATTGCAGGAGTTGTATCCTGGCATTAAGTTCGGCATCGGTCCTGCCATTGAAAACGGTTTTTATTATGATGTGGATCCGGGCGAAGGCGTTCAAATCAAAGAAAGTGACCTGGCTGCCATTGAAGCCAAAATGATGGAACTGGCTGCCAAAAAAGAAGACATCTGTCGCACCGACATAAGCAAGCAGGATGCTTTGGACATGTTTGCTGCCCGTGGCGATGAATACAAGGTAGAGTTGATTAACGACCTTGAGGATGGCACCATAACGCTTTATACGCAAGGGGCGTTCACCGACCTGTGCCGTGGCCCGCACTTGCCCAACACCGGACTGATTAAGGCTGTGAAACTGCTCAGCGTTGCCGGAGCCTATTGGCGTGGCGATGAAAGCCGTAAGATGCTGACCCGTATTTACGGTATCACTTTCCCGAAAAAGAAAATACTCGATGAGTATCTTGTGTTGCTTGAAGAAGCCAAGAAACGCGACCACCGTAAAATAGGCAAAGAACTGGAACTTTTCATGTTCTCCGACACCGTAGGCAAAGGCTTGCCGTTGTGGTTGCCTCGTGGTACGGCTTTGCGTCTGCGTTTGGAAGATTTCCTGAAGAAAATCCAGCGCCGCTTCGAATATCAGCAGGTCATGACGCCGCACATAGGCAACAAGCAGCTCTATGTCACTTCAGGCCATTATGCCAAGTATGGGAAAGACTCTTTCCAGCCCATCCACACACCCGAAGAAGGTGAAGAATACTTGCTCAAGCCGATGAACTGTCCGCATCATTGTGAAATATATAAATTCAAGCCCCGTTCCTACAAAGACCTTCCCTTGCGTTTTGCCGAGTTCGGTACGGTGTATCGTTACGAACAGAGCGGTGAATTGCACGGATTGACCCGTGTGCGCAGTTTTACGCAGGATGATGCACACATATTCTGTCGTCCGGACCAGTTGAAGGATGAATTCTTGAAGGTAATGGACATTATTTTCATTATTTTCAGGGCGCTGGATTTCGATAACTTTGAAGCGCAAATTTCTCTTCGCGACCCGAATAACCGCGAAAAATATATCGGTTCCGATGAAAATTGGGAAAAGGCCGAACGTGCCATTGTCGAAGCCTGCGAAGAAAAAGGCTTGAAGGCCCGTGTGGAATTGGGCGAAGCAGCTTTCTACGGACCTAAACTTGACTTCATGGTGAAGGATGCCATTGGCCGTCGTTGGCAGTTGGGAACCATTCAGGTTGACTATAACCTGCCCGAACGTTTTGGCTTGGAATATACGGGAGAAGACAACCAGAAACACCGTCCGGTCATGATTCACCGTGCACCGTTCGGTTCCATGGAACGTTTTGTCGCCGTCCTCATAGAACATACGGCCGGAAAATTCCCCTTGTGGCTCACCCCCGACCAGGTTGTGGTGTTGCCCATCAGTGAAAAATTCAATGATTATGCCTACAAAGTGGCAAAAGAACTTTTTGCGCAGGAAATACGTGTTACGGTGGATGACCGCAATGAAAAAATCGGTCGCAAAATACGTGACAATGAGTTGAAACGCATTCCGTTCATGCTGATTGTAGGTGAAAAAGAAGCTGAAAACGGAGAAGTGTCCGTACGCCGTCAGGGAGAAGGCGACAAGGGAAGCATGTCTGTCGCTGACTTTGCCAAACTGGTTAACGATGAAGTGGAAAGCATGCTGGCACAGTACTAAGCCGGTGTGTTGTCCTGCTGTTTAGAAAATAGAACAAGGGGTGGTCTCGAAAGAAATGTTGAGGCCGCCCCTTTGTTTTTTTACATTCCACGGCATGTGTGGTTTTATGAGCAAAAAAATAGGATGGTTCAAAGTCGTTTTGAGCCATCCTGTTTTTTTGTTTTATAAGTTCGTTATTGGTCGGTTCCGTTTGTTTCGTTCACTATTTTCAGAGCCAAATCTAAAATCTGTGTGTCGTCAAGCATAACCAAGCCGCCATCAGGTCCCGGTTCTATGTGTAACCCTGCGCTTTGTCCTGACTGGAAGTGGGAGCCTCCAAAATAGTTGCGCACTGTGTCGTTGTCCAGACCGAGTTCTTCAGCAATCTTGGCGATGCTACCATGTGGAAGTGCGTCTTTGATCTTACGCAGTTCGTTGAATGTGATCGTTTTAGTCATGATTTTGTTGATTTATATTGTTAATAATAGTTTAGGGCATTTTTGAAAACTGTGATAAACTTATGTGTAAGTTTTTGAACAGCCAAATGTTTTTAGTTTTTTTTGCAAATAAATATTCTTTTTGTGTACGGATATGTGCATGAACGAGAATGGTCGGTAAAGGACAGTTCCGTGCCACTTTATTTTTATAACAGAATAGTATGACGGTTTGTTCGCGGAAAAAGATTTTTTTCAGCACTAATTTGTGGATTGTGCTGTGATGTTGCCGCATGAAAACAAAAAACACGTAGAAGTCAACCCGTAAAATATAATTTTTTATGGCGGGCCATTTATAGAACTCACCTTTATATATATGAATGGCAAATGGAACGAATCGTTCCGGCACAGGCAAGAAGAATCATTTTGTCAGCAAAAAAACTTAGCTTCAGTTTGCTTTGCTTTCTGTTTCACCGGCTCATGTTATGTGTATTTCCGGTCAATATTCTATAGCCTCCGCCCGCAGGTCTTATAACCCGCGTGCGGAGGTCATGTAACCTCCGTGCCGAGGCTATATGACCTCCGCACGGAGGCTGTAGAATATTGGCTTCAGAAACGGCGAACCTT
>CASEAJ010000062.1 GCA_949285425.1 uncultured Porphyromonadaceae bacterium | reverse complement strand
CAATTCTATTCTTGACAGGCATAGCTTCATTGTTTTTCTGTACCATCACAATCCATCTACTCAGAAATTGTGATTTATCGCGTTTTTATCAAACGCGAAGGTACCGCCAACATGCCTCAATTTTAATTGCAGCCTTATGGTTTGTTAGGGATGAAATGGTTTTCGTGTTACCTTATTTAACGTGGTGATAATCCTGCGTTTCGTGTCTTTTGTATAATTTTGCACACCGTTGAATAAAGGATAACGAGAAAAGCGATATGGCACAGTTGCGAGAGATGACATCAGGGCCGAGTCTGCCGTTGATTTTGAATTTTACATTTCCTTTGCTGCTTGGAAACTTGCTTCAGCAAACGTATTCGTTGGTGGATGCTGCCATTGTGGGACGGTTTCTTGGCATTGATGCTTGGCATCGGTAGGTGCCAGCACGTCTGTGGTATTCCTTATATTGGGGTTCTGCAACGGATGTTGCGGTGGTTTCAGTATTCCGGTGGCACAGAAATTCGGTGCGCGCGACTATGTGACGATGCGGCGTTATGTGTCGGTTAGCCTAAAGTTGGCGGCGATGATGTCGATAGTGGTGGCCGTCATCACCGGTCTGCTTTGCGGATTCATTCTGCGGACTATGCAGACGCCTGAGAATATCTTTGAAGGTGCCTATATTTATTTGCTCATCACGTTTATAGGTGTGCCTTGTACGTTCTTCTACAATCTGCTTTCCTGCATTATCCGGGCGCTGGGCGACAGCAAGACGCCTTTCTGGTTCCTGTTGCTTTCTACGGTGCTGAACATCGTTCTTGACTTGTTTTTTATTATTTCGTTGGGATGGGGCGTTGCCGGTGCCGGCATTGCCACGGTGTTCTCTCAAGGATTTTCGGCCGTGTTGTGCTACGTCTATATGTACCGTAAGTTCGACATATTGAAAACTGAGCCGTCCGACCGTATTTTTCGGAAAAATTTAGCCCGTCAGCTTTTGTCCATTGGGGTGCCAATGGGCTTGCAGTTCTCCATCACAGCTATCGGAAGCATCATGCTGCAGAGTGCGAACAATGCTTTGGGCACTGCCTGTGTCGCCGCCTTCACGGCAGCCATGCGAATCAAGATGTTCGTGATGTGTCCGCTCGATGCCTTGGGAATGGCCATGGCCACGTATTCCGGACAGAACTACGGAGCCGGAAAGCCCGAACGCATTTGGATGGGAATCAAGTCGGCCACGTTGATGATGGTAGTCTATTCCGTTGCGATTGCCATTGTCATGTGGGGTCTGGCCGACAAGTTTACTTTGCTGTTTATTTCGCCCGACGAGACAGAAATTATGAAAGACACGGTGCTGTTCCTTCACATCAACACGTCATTCTTTATATTGTTGGGACTGCTGAGTATTCTCCGCTACAGCATTCAAGGAGTAGGCTACACGCGGTTGTCTATGTTTTCGGGAGTGGCCGAAATGGTAGCCCGCGTGCTCGTCAGCCTCATTCTCGTGCCCGCCTTGGGTTTCCTTGGCGTCTGTTTGGGCGACCCCACGGCGTGGCTGTTTGCCAACCTCTTCCTCATCCCCGCCTCATCTACGTGTACCGCCAGTTGAAAGAAATGATGAGCGAAAAAACCGTAACGGTAAACTCATAAACAGCAGCTTGCCAAAAGAAATTTGTTTACTTGCCGATGCAGCATGCGTACATCGTTGATTATCAATAGTATAGCACTCTAAAAGGTACAACCAGCAGGTTGGCAATTATCTGAGAATGTGTAAGTTAGTGATTTTTAGCACCATTCTCGGCTTGTACCTCCATTTTGAAAAGTAAAAGTAAGTGTAATTTCTTGAATATCAAAGCCTGTTTTGCGAAAACTTATGAATTTTGAGAAATTTTAGGGTGAAAAGGTACAAAAATAGCCCTGAAACCGAGGGGAATCAGGGCATGGTTTTTATGGCTTTTTACTTGTGTAGAATTAAACTTCCTTTTCTGACCATCTTCTCATAAGATTCCATTTTTGACTCAGGAGAAAGGTTAGAAAATTTTGAGTTCACTCGTCGGGAAATGATATATAAATTCCCAAATGTATCTATCCGTTAGTCTGTACTTTTTCCTGTATCATCCCGATCAAGAGTTTGGCGGTTTCATGGATACCGTAAAGATCAGAATTGATTGTGATGTCGTAGTTCGTTGCATCCTTCCATTGCGTATGCGTAAAATGTTCACAATGGGCAGCACGTTCCCGATTGACGCGTTTCACTTTCTCCAAAGCCTCATTCAGACTCAACTTGTCCCGTGCGGATACCCTTGCCGCCTCGCTCTCCTTTGAAGCATAGACAAAGATACGGATTACATTTGGACGATCTTTCAGTATCAGGTTGGCCAGACGACCGATGATGACACACGAACCCTCTTGTGCAAAATGATTGATGATCCGACGGTCCAGATCAAACAACTGCTCCGCGATGGAGGTGTTGCCGGGAAGTGAATAAGCATACCAGGCATACAAGCGGTAGAGCTCCGATGGAGAAACCCGCTGTTCCTCGTCAGAAACGAGAGAAGAACTGAGGTTGCTTTCGGACACAATCTTTTCAATGATTTGATGGTCGTAACAGGGAATGCCAAACTGTGAGGCAATCTGTTTTCCGATTTCCCGTCCGCCGCATCCATATTCTCGGGCAATGGTTATCACAAGGCCGGCGGATGCAGGCTGTGCAGCATCCGATGCAGCAACGGATGCACTGTGTGATGTATGTTTCAGTTTCCGTCCTGTTGTTATCAGATACAGCCCCGCACAGATAAACTGGATGACGGCCAGCGCCACGTAAAGGCCGCTGAAACCGATGGAGGGAATGAACAATCCCATCAACGACGGACCGAATCCGACGCCCAGGTCCATGAAGGTGAAGAAGGTGGAAGTGCCCACTCCCATCCGATTCTGGGGAGAGAGCATGATGGCTATGGCCTGGGCACACGACATGTAGGTGCCGAATCCCAAGCCCATGCAGGCCGCAACGAGCAAAAGCTCCCATCCGGTGGACGCGATGCTGAGCAATAGCAGTCCAATACCGAAAATGAAAAAGGCCGGATACATTACCACATTGGCGCCCCGCTTGTCAAACAGTCTTCCCGTGAAGGGACGGCTTATCAGTGTAAACGCGGCATAGACGATGAAGAAATATTTCCCGGCTTCGGTCAGTCCGATTTCCTTCTCATAAGATGAAACGAAACCAAGGATTCCGGCAAAGCCCAGGCTGACCAGCAGCGTGATGACGGCAATAGGCAGGGCTTTCGGTTCTATAAAATTCGACAGCCAGCCTTCAGAACCGCTGTCAGCCGTACGGTTGTCCTTTTCGGTCGGCAGTTCGGGAACCGATACGTAGCGCACGCACACGAGAGCTACTACAAGCAACAGGGTACTTATTACCAAGTCGGTAAAAAGATTCCCCTTATAAAAGGCACTTCCGGCATACGGACCTATGGCTGTAGCCAGCGTGACGAACATCGCATAGTAGCTTGTTCCCTCACCACGTCGGGCAGCCGGTACCATGTGCGCCATGATTGCACCGGTGGTTGTGGAACCGATGCCAAAGCCGATACCTTGTATGATACGCACCGTTGAGAGCAACCAAATGTTCGAAATAAAGAAATTGAGGATCAGGCCGAGAATGAAAATGGCCAATCCCAGATAAGCCGACCGTTTCAATCCAATCCGTTCAATCTGTCCGCCCATAAAAATTCTTGCCAGCAACGCCCCGACAATGAAGGAACCGGTGGCGAATCCGGCCATGCTTAAGGACGCTCCAAGCCTGCTGACCGCATAATCGGTCATGATGACCATCAACATATAGTATGACACGTTGATGATGAAACAGGTCATGTTGTTCAAGATATAGCTTCTTGTCCAAAGTTTGTTATATCCATTGCTCATATTTCAAAATATCCTTTCTTAAATCGGATGCAAAGTTACGGCAATTCCCAATCATCACTATATCGACAAAATGCACAAAACAGATAAAATAGCGAACTGTTGTGTGGAATATACGAGGTAAAAGGTTATTTTTGCAGGAAAATGGCGAACGATACTCTATTTTCAACTCTTGCCTGGATGATTGCCGATGGAAAATTTGTTTCTCTCATGGGCAATGAAGTGGCCACAAACCGAAGTTTCAGTTTTGAAAGTGACGAAACCGTCGGTTTTGATGCTTATGTATTTGTGCTTGTGGAAAGCGGTGAAGCGGCAGTGGAGATAAACTATATCCCCTTCCAACTGAAACAGAATTCCATGCTGATGCTCAAACCTTACATGATTGTCACCGCTTTCAAGGCCGGACCTTCATTTCATGCACGCTATCTGTTTCTTGACAGGATGTTTTTCGCCTCCATACCGGAAAGCATACAGTTTCACGCCTTGCAGAACAAGATGGTGAACTCCACCGGAATGCCTGCAATAAAACTGGACGCTGCCGAATTTAACGAAGTCTCCACAATCTTCCATTCGATATGCGAATTTATCCCCCATCATCCGTCTGTCAAACCGATGATGCTCGCCCTGTTGTCGTATATGCTGTTGATTGTTACGTAGGCCATGTGGAAGAATCTGGAAATGATGACGCTGACCGCCAATCACAAGGATGTCCTGTTCCAGAACTTTCTCCAGCAGTTGTGTCTTCATTATGCGGGACGGCACGACATCGGGTTCTATGCCCAAAATCTGCAGGTGTCTGTCCGCTATCTTCAAAAGGTAGTAAAGGACATCACCGGACGGACGGTTTACTCCTATATCAGTGAACGCCTGCGGATACATGCTCGCCGATTGCTGGCCAGTTCGGACATGACCATCGAGCAGATAGCCTTTGTCCTGCACTTTTCCAGTCCCTCGGCCTTTGGCAAGTTTTTCAAGACAAATTGCGGCATGTCGCCCAAGCAGTTCCGGGAACAGGTCAAGGAAGACAGAGTCAAATAGGCCCCAACAGGTCCACATTTGTCTGCATCTCATAAATCCGTATCGCAGGAATTTATATTACATAAAAAAGAGACTTCCTTTAACAGTAATAATTTGAACAGAAAAAGAAGTTATATTTCTTTTATTGGTCAAAATATTACTCTATTTTTAATTGTAGTGCTAATATAGCACAAAAATGTAACTACAAAAAGCGTTGCTACAAAAAGTGTATATACATTTATTGTAGTATCTTGCTGATTGGTGTTGTCTTTATATAAATATCAGAATAAAAGTTGTACAATCATAATGAATTTCGCTTTCCAGTAAGAAACAATATATTGTTTGTTATAGGTAAAATACGAACTCTACGAATAGTATAATAGTGTTTAGTATCTTCGAAAATCTATTTCTGTAACCTACCATAAAATAAAGTAAAACCGCTATATTTGTATATTATATGATAGGTTGAGCTATAACAAAAAGTACGATGGGTACCAAGTTGCCAAGAAAGCTGGAGCAATAAAATCTAGATTTTCAAGTATATACTAAACTGAATGATAAAACGGTAGGTCTTTCAGGAATCTTCTTTGTTTTTGTTGTGTATATACTTTTTTTATAAAATTGCTAATAACGAATTTTTTATCGTTTCCTGAT